>JBFYXW010000155.1:0-23205 GCA_041310335.1 Syntrophaceae bacterium
ATGTTGTCCGACGCGTCCCCCATGAGGCCCAGGATCTCGGGAACCTGCTCCGGCTCCACCCCGAACCGCTCCCGGACGGCCTTCCGGTCGTAGGTCTTGTCGTTCATCGTGTCGACGACGATCACGTTGTCCGTGACGAGCTGCATCAGGTCCTTGTCGCCGGAGACGAGGACAACCTTCATGCCCAGCGAGGCGTAGCGCTTCGCCAGCGTGCCGAGGATGTCGTCGGCTTCGATGCCCTGCTTTTCCAGGACCGGGATGGAAAAGCCCCGGACGATCTCCTTGACGTAGGGAATCTGCGGCAGCAGCGCCTCCGGAACGGCGCGGCGGGTGGCCTTGTAGTCCTCGAAGGCCTCGTGGCGGAAGGTGGGGCCCTTCACATCGAAGGCCACGGCGATGTACTGCACGTTGTGCTCCCGGATGAGCTTCAGGAGCATGTTCGTGAACCCGTACAGGGCATTGGTGGGAAATCCCCTGGAATTGGAGAGGTCGCGGATGGCGTAGAAGGCCCGGAAGAGGTAGTTGCTTCCGTCCACGAGGAAGAGGGTCGGCTTCGCTTCCCTGTCCGTCATGGTCGCCCCCGGCAGGGCGGCCCCTGGAAGGCCGCCGGTCTCAATTGGCCGCCCCCCCGAGCGGCGCCAGGGAGAACTCCTCGATGACCGCGCCGGCGGGCTGCCCTTCCCGGAGCCGGCCGACCACCTCCAGCACCGACTCCCGGTTCCAGTCCGTCTTTCCCCGGACGGCACAGGCCAGCAGGACCGCCAGGAACAGCTCCGGGCGCACGCCGAAGGTCCGGCAGATCTCCTCGCAGGCATTCCGGAAGCGTCCCGGATCGAACGTCCCTTCCTGCATCATAAGGCATCCTCCCTGTTGGTTCTGCATCCGCTCCGCAGTCACGCCCGCGGCGGGGACACGCGCCGTTTCCCGGACGGGTCTGGCGACGGGCAGCCCGGAGGCGCTGCGTTCCCGTCGGTTTGTTTCACGTGAAACAGCGCGCTTTTTCTTTCGATCCCCTGCCCCGGGCCCGACTCCGCCTTGCGCTGCACCGGGGCGGCCGGACCGATCAGGCAATCCGTCCGTAATCGTCGGCGAGCCGCTCGATGTCGTCCTCGCCGAAGTACTCCCCCGTCTGGATCTCGATGTAAACCAGGTCGGCGCTTCCGTCGTTCCGGACCCGGTGGAGGCTTCCCCGCGGGATGTCCACGGCATCCCCCGCCTTCACGGGGATCTCCCGGACGTCCAGGGTCACCGTCCCCTCCCCCTGGACGACGAACCAGTGTTCGGCCCGCAAGCGGTGGCGCTGGAGGCTCAGCCGGCCCCCGGGGCGGACACAAATCCGTTTCACCTTCGCCGCGGACTCGTCGTAGAGGATCTCGAAAAATCCCCAGGGACGGCGGCTGTCTTCCCCGTCAGTCACGGATGACCGATCCTCCCTTCCCCCATGTCTCTCTCCGAGCGTATCCGAAAACCGGCGCCCTTTCAAGGCGGAGATAACCAGCCCGGCGGGGCCCCCCTGCCGGGCACGTCCGTCCCCGCCGGAGCCATCCCGGCGGGATCCCTCATGCAGGGTGCCGCCGGTGCTCCATGAAGTAGCGGTAGAAGGCGGCGATCACGAGGGAGTGCCGGATCTCCCCCTCGTGGATCAGGCGGGGGATCTCCGCCAGTGGCTTGAGCAGCACCTCGATGTCCTCCTTGTCGTCCTGGTCTTGCGCCCCCGCGGGGACGACGCCTTCCGCAAGGAAGGTGTAACACCGGTTGTTCTGGATGGCCGGGTTGGGCAGGACGTACCCGAGGGAGGTCATCCGCTCCTCCCGCCAGCCCGTCTCCTCCCGGAGTTCCCGCCGCGCCGCCCCTTCCGGCGTGTCGCCCTCCTCCACCACGCCGCCGGGGATCTCCAGGGTCACGTCGCGGGTGCCGTGGCGGTACTGGCGGACCAGGACCACCTCCTCCCCCGCCGTGAGGGGGATGACGTTCACCCAGGGGGGGGACTCGAGGACGAAGAAGTTGTGGTCCCTGCCGGTCCGGGGCGAGCGGGCCCGGTCGGTCCGGAGGCGGAAGACCCGGAACGAGCGGTCGTACGAGGTGGACAGGATGTCCCATGCTTTCGGCTTCATGGGGCCTTCCTATCCCAGGAGGGCGGGAAAAACAACGGTTGATTTTCCCCCGGTGGCCATTGTATTCAGTCCCTTATCACGCGCACTCCATTGTTTTGCTTCCAGGAGGATGCCATGCCTTACATCCGGATCCGCTTCGGGAAAGAAGCCGGTCGCGATTTCCCCGGCCGCCTGCCGAAGGACGCCCTCCATTCCTTCCCCTGCTACTCCGTACCGGGGGTCTGCAACTGGCAACCCCACATGGACATGTACGAAACCGCCGGGGAAATCGTGCTCCTGGTGGAAGTCGCCGGCGTCCGCCGGGAGGACCTGCACCTGGAGGTGTCCGCGGACCACGTGACGGTCTCGGGCCGCCGCTCCGAGCCGCCCCTGGAGGGCAGCGCCCGCTTCCGCCTGGCGGAGATCCCCTTCGGCCCCTTCGAGCGCCGCCTGTCCCTGCCGGCCCCCGTGGACGCCGAGCACGTCCGTGCCACATTCGCCAACGGCCTCCTGGTCATCCGGATGTCCAAGAGGCCCCTCGACCGGGTCCACCGCGTTCGCATCCAGAACAGCGCCTGATGATCCGTCCCTTGATCTCTGGCCATTGATGCTTATCCTACCCGGGTGTGCGCAACCGCCCAAACGGAGGTATCCATGGAGGAGTTGAAGATCCCCGACGAAATCAAGAACGAGGGCAGGCCGGTCCAGGTTCCCGGCGTGATCCCCATCATGCCGCTCTTCAACGTCGCCGTCTATCCCCGCATGATGTTCCCCATGGAGGTGTCGGGGGAGCAGGCCATCCAGCTGGTGGACGAGGCCATGTCGACGGACCGCGTCATGGGGCTTCTCCTGGCCAAGACCCAGCCCCAGGAGGCGAAGCTCGACCGCAGCCACTTTCACGACATCGGCACCAGCGCCGTCATCCTCAAGATGGCCAAGATCGGCGACACCAAGGCCCAGCTTTTGGTCCAGGGGATCAGCCGCTTCCGGGTCCTGGAGTTCGTCGAGGGCAAACCCTACATCCAGGCGCGGGTGGAGACCCTGGAAGACGAGGGGGGAATGGACATCGAGGTGGAGGCCCTGATGGCCAACCTCGTGAGCCTCTTCGACCGCATTGTCAAACTGTCCCCCTTCCTGCCCCAGGAGTTCGGCGCCATGGCGAAGAACATCAGCGAGCCGGGCATCCTGGCGGACATCATTGCCTCCGTCATCAACGTCACCATGGAGGAGAAACAGAAAATCCTGGAGTCCCTGGAAGTGAAGGACCGCCTCCGGGAGGTGACCCGCCTGGTGAACCACCAGGTGGAGATCCTGGAGCTGGGAAGCAAGATCCAGTCGCAGGTGAAAAACGACATCGACAAGAGCCAGCGGGAGTACTACCTGCGCCAGCAACTGGAGGCCATCAAGAAGGAACTGGGAGAGGGCGAGGAGTCCAAGGTCGAGATCGAGGAGTACCGGGCGAAGATCGAGGAGAAGAGCCTGCCGGAGGAGGCGAAGAAGGAGGCCCTCCGGGAACTGGAGCGGCTCTCCCGAATGCACCCCTCCTCGGCGGAGTTCACCGTCGCTTCGACCTACCTGGACTGGGTCACGGCCCTTCCCTGGAGCGAGAGCACCGAGGACAACCTGGACATCCGGAAGGCCCGGAGGGTCCTCGACGAGGACCACTACGGCCTGGAAAAGCCGAAGAAGCGCATCATCGAATACCTGGCCGTCCGGAGGCTGAAGCCCGATTCCAAGGGGCCCATCCTGTGCTTCGCCGGCCCCCCCGGCACCGGGAAGACCTCCCTGGGCACCTCCATCGCCCGCGCCCTGGGGCGGAAGTTCATCCGCATCTCCCTGGGCGGGGTGCGGGACGAGGCGGAGATCCGGGGGCACCGCCGGACCTACGTGGGCGCCCTGCCTGGCCGCATCATCCAGGGGATCCGGCGGGCCGAGTCGAACAACCCCGTCTTCATGCTCGACGAGATCGACAAGCTGGGCAGCGATTTCCGGGGGGACCCGTCCTCGGCCCTCCTGGAGGTCCTGGATCCGGCACAGAACAACACCTTCTCGGACCATTACCTGGACGTTCCCTTCGACCTCTCGAAGGTGATGTTCATCACCACCGCCAACGTCCTGGAAACGATCCCGCCGGCCCTCCGGGACCGCCTGGAGATCATCGAGCTGCCGGGCTACACGGAGGAGGAGAAGGTCCACATCGCCCTGAAGTACCTGATTCCCCGGCAGGTCCGGGAAAACGGCCTGAATCCAGAGCAGATCCGGTTTTCCCGCGGCGCCATCAGCCGGATCATCTGCGGCTATACCCGCGAGGCGGGCGTCCGGAACCTGGAGCGGGAGATCGCCAACATCTGCCGCGGCGTGGCCAGCCGCCTCGCCGAAGGGGACATCCGGAAAGCCTCGATCCGCACCGGGGACCTCCACCGGTACCTGGGCC
This sequence comes from Syntrophaceae bacterium, assembly GCA_041310335.1. Taxonomy (GTDB): domain Bacteria; phylum Desulfobacterota; class Syntrophia; order Syntrophales; family PHBD01; genus PHBD01. The sequence continues at coordinate 4,528 of JBFYXW010000155.1, forward strand.
CTGTCCGCATCTTCTCGGAGATGCACGCCCGCGTCTCCAAGCCCGGCGTGGCCATGGGCCTGGCCTGGACCCCCGCCGGGGGTGACCTGCTGTTCATCGAGGCCACCTCCATGAAGGGGAAAAAGGGCCTCACCCTGACGGGGCAGCTGGGAGACGTGATGAAGGAGTCCGCCACGGCGGCCCTGAGCTTCATCCGCAGCAACGCCGCGGAACTGGGAATCCCGGAGGACTTCTTCGAGGAGCGGGACATCCACATTCACGTGCCCTCCGGGGCCATCCCGAAGGACGGTCCCTCGGCGGGGGTGACGATGCTCACGGCCCTCACCTCGCTCCTGACGGGCCGTCCCGTGAAGAGGGACCTGGCCATGACCGGCGAGATCACCCTCCGGGGCCTCGTCCTCCCCGTGGGCGGCATCAAGGAGAAGGTCCTGGCGGCGCACCGGGCGGGCGTGAAGACGATCGTCCTGCCCCGCTGGAACCGGAAGGACCTGGAGGATGTCCCGGCGAAGGTCCGGAAAGAGATCGACTTCAAGTTCGTCGACGACATGCTGGAAGTCCTCCGGATCGCCCTGGAGAAATAGCGGCGGAGGCCCTGTCCCGCCGCCGAAGGAGAGAAAGGACCGGCCGTGCCCGTCCAGCCGAAGGAAGCATCCACCCTCATCCTGATGCGCCGGCGTTCCGGAAATTGCGGCGGCTTCGAGGTGCTCATGGTCCGCCGGGACCGGAAGAGCAAGTTCGTCCCCGACGCCTACGTCTTCCCCGGCGGGGTCCTGGACGAGGGAGACGGTTCGGAGCGCCTGGAGAGGCTCTGCACCGGCCTGACCGCCGCCCGGGCCCTGGGAATCCTGGAGGCCTGCCCTTCCCGGGAGATCGCCCTGGGCTCCTGGGTCGCCGCTATCCGGGAGACCTTCGAGGAAGTGGGCATCCTCCTGGCCTACCGGCCCGACGGCACCCCGTTTGCGCCGTCCGTTGACGGAGAGGCGGAGAGGCTGCGGTCCCACCGGCTTTCCCTCATCCAGGGACGGACCTCCTTCGCCGAAATCGTGGAACGGGAAGGGCTGACCCTGGCCTGCGACCGGATCCACTACTTCTCCCACTGGATCACCCCGGAGTTCCTCCCCCTCCGCTACGATGTCCGCTTTTTCCTGGCGGAGGCGCCGGACCGCCAGGAGGCGCTGCACGACGGGGTCGAACTGACGGAAAACGTCTGGCGAACCCCCGGGGAAATCCTCGAGGATGCGCGCCGGGGACGGTTCAACATGGTCCTCCCGACGCTCCTGACGATCGAGGAACTGAACCGGCACCGGACCCTGGAGGACGCGCTCCGCTCCACCCGTCACAAGGTGATCGAGGGGATCCTGACCCGCATGCAGGAGGAAGACGGGGTTCTCGTCGAGTACACCCCCGACGGCCGGGCCTTCCGGAACCTCCCCCCGTCCGTCTGAAACCAATGGATCCCCGGGCGTTCCCGCTCCCCCGGTCAGGGTTTGCAGAACCGATCCTCCTGTGGTATGGGTCGAGCCGCGTTCACAACGTGAACGACGTTCATGCATGACAGAGGTGTTTCATGAAATTGGTCGCTGGGATCCCGCAGGCTCTTCAGGAGGGCAGGTCCGCCCTGACGGAGGCGGAGTCGAAAGCCCTGCTCCGGCAGTACGGGATCCCCACCGTGGAAGAAGCCGCCTGCACGACCCCCGGGGAGGCCCTCGAGGCGGCTCGCCGTCTCGGATACCCGGTGGTTCTCAAGGGCCTGGGGGCCCGCCTCACCCACAAGACGGAGCGGGGCCTGGTCAAACTCCAGCTTTCCACGGACGGGGAGGTCCGGAAAGCAGCCGCGGACATTGAGGCGGCCGCCGGGTCCGACCTGGAAGGATACCTCGTGCAGCCCATGCTCCCGGGGCGCCGGGAATTCGTCGCCGGCCTGTTCTGGGATCCCCAATTCGGCCCCGTGGTCATGTTCGGCCTCGGAGGAACCTTCACGGAAGCCCTCCGCGACGTGGTGTTCCGCGTGGCCCCCTTCGAGGAGGCGGAAGCCGCCGGGATGCTGGACGAGATCCGCTCCGCCACCCTGCTGGGTCCCTTCCGGGGGGAAGGGCCCGCCGACCGGGAGGCCGTCGTCCGGACCCTCGTCGGCCTGTCCCGCCTGGCGGAGGAATGCCCCGACGTGACGGAGGTGGACATCAACCCGCTGCTGGTCGGACCCGACGGCCGTGTTACCGCCGTCGACGCCCTGGTCATCCTGGGCAAGAGGACGGCCCCCCCGGCGGCAGCGGAACCCGTTCCCCCCCGGGACCTGGTGACGTTCTTCTATCCCAGGAACATCGCCTTCATCGGCGCCTCGGGCATTCTCGCGAAATGGGGCCACATGCTCTTCACCAACGTGGTCGCCGGCGGTTTCGAGGGGACTTTCCACCTGGTGAACGCAAAGGGCGGCATCATCGCCGGTCGCCCCGTGTTCCAGACCGTAACGGACATCCCCGGCCCCCTGGACCTGGCGGTGATCACCGTACCGGCGGCGGGTGTCTCGGACCTGCTGCCCGGGATCGCCGCCAAGGGGATCCGCCATGTTCTCCTCATCAGCTCCGGCTTCAGCGAGACGGGTAAAAAGGGGCGGCAGATCGAGCGGGAGCTGGCCGCCCGGGCCCGCGAACTCGGCATCCTGATCCTGGGCCCCAACACCATGGGCCTGTGCAACCCCCACGCGAAGTTCTACTGCATGGGGATGCACGTCCGGCCCGGGGCGGGGGAAACGACCCTGGTGGCCCAGTCGGGAAACCTGGGGACGCAGCTCCTGGCCTACGCCAAGGAGCAGGGCATCGGCATCCGGGCCTTCTGCGGCTCCGGCAACGAGGCGATGATCACCATCGAGGACTTCATGGAGGCCTTCGAACAGGACGACCTGACCCGGACGGTGGTTCTCTACCTGGAGAGCATCAAGAACGGGCGGCGCTTCGTCGAGACCTCCCGGCGGGTGGGACGCCTGAAGCCGGTGGTGATCCTCAAGGGGGGCCGGACCGAGGCGGGGAACCGGGCCGCCGCCAGCCACACGGGGGCCCTGGCGTCCAACATCGCCGTCTTCCAGGCCGCGTGCCGCCAGGCGGGCATCGTTCTGGCGGACCACCCCACGGACCTCCTGGACCTCTCGGCGGCCTTTTCCGCCCTTCCGCTGCCCAAGGGAAACCGGGTCGGCATTGTGACCCTGGGGGGCGGGTGGGGCGTCGTGGCGACAGATCTCTGCGTGGAGAACGGCCTGGTTGTTCCGAACCTGACGGAGGAGATCATCGCCGGCATCGACCGGATCCTGCCGCCCTACTGGAGCCGGACCAATCCCATTGACCTGGTGGCCGAGTTCGATCTGGACATTCCTCAGAAAATCACGGAAGAACTCCTGAGATGGGAGGCCTGCGACGCCGTCGTGCACCTGGGGATGCTGGGCCGGGTCAGCTTCGCCCGGTCCGTCGCCGACTCGGCCATCCAGGCCGACCCCAACTACACGGAGGAGAAGCTGCGGGACGGCTTCGCGCTGATCCGACAGCGGGAGGAGGCCTTCACCCGGTTCACCGTCCGGATGATGGACACCTACAGGAAGCCCGTTCTGGGTGTCGCCCTTCTGAGTGAGGAAGACAGCCGGGCCATCGTGGACGTGGAAGGAAGCTCCTACAAGGGCGTGATCTTCCAGACACCGGAGCGGGCCGTCCGGGTCCTGGCAAAGATGGCCTCTTACTCGCGCTGGCTCTCCCGCGAGAGGGACCGCAACGCGGGGCGGGGGGAAACATGAGACCCGGCGCCGCCGACCCCGGTGAGGCATCCCCATGAGCCGCATCGTCCTGATTCGCCACGGCCAGGCCTCCTTCGGCACGGACCGCTACGACCGCCTCTCCGAGATGGGCTGGAGGCAGTCGCGGGTCTTGGCCTCGCACTGGTTCGAGGCGGGCGTTTCCTTCGACGCAGTCTGTTCCGGGGAACTGGAGCGCCAGCAGGACACGGCCCAGGCGGTCCTCGCCCACTACGAGGGCCGGGAGCGCCCCCTGCCGCTTTTGGAGCTGGTCCCGGAATTCAACGAGTACCCGTCCCGGGCGATCTTCCTGCACTACTACCCGCAGGTCCTCCGCGACGATCCCTCCCTGGAGATCGACACGGCCCGGCCTCCCGGGGACCGCAAGGCCTTCCAGCGGGTCTTCGAGGCCGTCGTCCGCCGGTGGACCGAGGACCCCGCCCCGACCCCGGAAATCGTGGGCTGGGACGATTTCCGGGCCACCGTCGCCTCGGGCCTGCGAAAGCTCCTGAACCGGAACGGCCGGGGCAGCCGGACGGCGGTCTTCACCTCCGGCGGCCCCATCTCCGCCGCCGTCCAGGAGGTGCTGGGCCTCCCCACGGAAGAGACCTTTCGCCTGGCCTGGATCATTCGCAACGCCTCCGTCACGGAATTTCTCTACGACGGGGAGCGGATTTCCCTGTTGTCCTTCAACGGGACGGCCCACCTCGAGCGGGAGGGGGATCCGTCCGTCATCACATACCGGTAAGCCCGGTTCGGGAGGTGTCCCATGGATTTCGCCATATCCGAGAAAATGCAGGCCGTCACGGGGATGATGGACGATTTCGTCCGCAAGGAGCTGTTCCCCCTGGAACCGGAATTCCTGGTCAAGGATTTCCGGACCCTCGTCCCCCTCCTGGAGGAGAAGCGGAAGATGGTCCGGCAGATGGAGCTCTGGGCGCCGAACCACCCGCCCGAGTACGGCGGCATGGGGCTCGACCTGATGGACCACGCCCTCGTGTCGGAGGTGCTGGGCCAGTCCCCCATCGGGCACTACGTCTTCGGTTGCCATGCGCCGGACGCGGGGAACATCGAGATCCTCCACAAGTACGGGACGGAAAAGCAGAAGGAGCAGTACCTGAAGCCCCTGGTGGCGGGGAAGATCCGCAGTTGCTTCTCCATGACGGAGGTGGACCTGCCGGGGTCGAACCCGGTCATGATGGACACGACGGCCGTCACGGACGGGGACGACTACGTCATCAACGGCCAGAAGTGGTACACCACGTCGGCCGACGGGGCCGCCTTCGCCATCGTCATGGCCGTCACGAACCCCGACGCGGCCCCGCACATGCGGGCCAGCATGATCATCGTCCCCACGGACACCCCGGGATTCAACCTGGTCCGGAACATCCCCGTCATGGGGCACGAGGGGAGCGATTTCGCAAGCCACGCCGAGATCCTCTACCAGTCCTGCCGCGTTCCCCGGGAAAACCTCCTGGGACCGGAGGGCTGGGGATTCGTCATCGCCCAGGAACGGCTCGGGCCGGGCCGCATCCATCACTGCATGCGCTGGCTCGGCATCTGCAACCGCGCCTTCGACCTGATGTGCCGGCGCGCCGCCTCGCGGGTCATCTCGCCCGAGGGCTCCACCCTGTCCACCCGGCAGATCGTCCAGGCCTGGATCGCCGAGTCCGCCGCCGAGATGCAGGCGGCGCGCCTCATGACCCTCCACGCGGCCTGGAAGATCGAAAACCTGGGGGTCAAGGAGGCGAGGGAGGACATCTCCCTCATCAAGTTCTACGTCGCCGGCGTCCTCCAGCGGGTGGTGGACCGGGCGCTGCAGGTCCACGGCGGCATGGGCATGACGGACGACACGATCCTCGCCTACTTCTTCCGCCACGAGCGGGCCGCCCGGATCTACGACGGGGCGGACGAGGTGCACAAGGTCACCGTGGCCCGGCGGATCATCCGGCAGAAGGCCGCCGGGAAAGCCTGACGGGGATCACCGCCCCCGACCGCGGGGAGGACGTGCGACCGGGACGGGTCGGGAAACGATCCGTTGGCCCACGGCGCCGGTCCTGGGGGCGGAACAGACGCCGGTCCGCCGCCCTGCGGCCGGGGCACAGACAGAGTCGACCGCACCCTGCGGCGCCCCCGCGGGGCGGGAGGCTTCGCGCGACAGGAGAAGAGACGTGGATTTCATCGATCGAACGAAGGCCATCCGGCCGGGCGAGGAACTGGACCTGACCCGGCTCGAACCGTACCTGAAAGGCGTCATCCCGGGACTCGAAGGCCCGATGACGGTGGACCAGTTTCCCAGCGGGCACTCCAACCTGACGTACCTGATCCGGTGCGGCGGCCGGGAAATGGTGCTGCGGCGCCCGCCCTTCGGGAGAAAGGCCAAGACGGCCCACGACATGGGCCGGGAATACCGGGTCCTCAAGGCCCTGCGGCCGTCGTTCCCCTACTGCCCCGAGCCGCTGGCCTACACGGAGGACGAATCGATCCTGGGCTGCCCGTTCTTCGTCATGGAGCGGATCCGCGGCATCATCCTCCGGCGCGATCTCCCGAAAGGGATGTCCTTCACGCCTCAGGAGGCCCGGAAACTCTGCGAGAACCTCGTGGACACCCTGGTAAATCTCCACGCCGTCGACGTGGCCAAGGCAGGGCTGAAGGACTTCGGGAAGCCCGAGGGGTACATCCGGCGCCAGGTGGAGGGCTGGAGCGAGCGCTACCGCGCCGCCCGGACTCCCGATGCGCCGGACTGCGAGGCCGTCATGGCCTGGCTCGTCGAAAAAAGGCCGCCCGAGTCGGACCGCGTTTCCATCATCCACAACGACTTCCGGTTCGACAACGTGGTCCTGCACCCGGAGGACCCCTTCCGGATCATCGGCATCCTGGACTGGGAGATGGCGACCATCGGCGACCCCCTGATGGACCTGGGCGCCGCCCTGTCCTACTGGGTCGAAAAGGGCGATCCGCCGGAGTACCACGCCATCCGCCTGGGTCCCACGGAAATCGAGGGCGCCCTCACCAGGCAGGAGGTGCTCGAGCGCTACCTGGAGAAAACCGGGATGTTGACGGCGTCCATGGACTTCTTCCGGGCCTTCGGCCTCTTCCGGCTGGCCGTCATCGCCCAGCAGATTTACTACCGCTTCTACCACGGACAGACGAAGGACCAGCGCTTCCAGCTCATGATCGTGGCCGTCCACGCCCTGGAAAAGGAGGCGCGGAAAGTCATCGGCGGGTCGTCCCTGTAACGGCCGGACCGTGCGGGTGGGTGGTCCGGCGGGGCGGCGATGGAGACCGGCCTCCCCGGCGGGCCACCCCCCTTCCGGAACGGCCGCGGCACCGGGACAGCGACCCGCCCCGGGCCCGATCTCTGTGTCCGCCGGGTCCTTTGTTCATCGCCCCTCCAGGAGAAGGCTTTTCCAACCCCACCGCCGGTCGTCCCGGTCCTGCTCTTCCCGGAGGCGGCGCTCCACGTCCTGCCGAAAATCCTCGAAGTCCTGTCCCTCCAGGTCCGCCGGCACGGGGATCGGATCGCCCCAGCGCACCACTACCCGGCTGAAGGGCTTCGGAACGAGCATCCGGTCCCAGCTCCCCAGGGCCCAGGCCCGGCTGAAGGAAATGAACACGGGGACGATGGGGGCTCGGGAGAGCTGCGACATGCGGATCAGGCCGGCCTTGACCACCCCCCGGGGACCCGTCGGGCCGTCGGTGGCATGGACCGCGAACGGGTGTTTTCCCAAGTCCTCCACCATGGCCGAAAGGGCCTCCCGACCGCCGCGGGTGCTGGACCCCCGGACGGGCCGGAAGTTGAGGCGCACGACCAGCTGGGCGATGAGGTCCCCGTCCCGGCTGCCGCTGATCATGGCCGACGGCCGGAACTCCCGGAACCGGGAGGCGTAGCCGACGACACCCGGGATCCGCTGGTGCCAGATGGCCGCAATCGCCTTGCCGCCGCCCCGGAGATGGGAGTGGATCTGCTCCTCCCCCACGACCTGGACCCGCACCAGGAGCAGATATCCCCGGATCAGGTTGTGGGCCAGGGGAACGATGAGGCCCGATTCGACCACGATCTTCCCGAGCCACTTCAGGATTTTTTTCTTCACGTTGTTTCCCGCAGATAGATCGGATTCGAAAAGATCCAGGGCCGCCAGCGCCCCCAGGCCCTCCGGAACGCTTCCACCCGGTACACGCCGGGCCCTTCGGCGGTCACGGCCAGCGACCGCCCCGCCTCCTCCCGGACCACGGCTCCGTCCTTAAGCAGGCGGATTCTGGCCTCCCCGGGAACCCGCACCTGGAAGAGGGGCCGGTCCTCCGGGGCGAAACGGTCCTCCCCGCCCATGACCACCGTCCGTCCCGACCGGTCCGCGCGGAAGCGGAATCCCTCGGCGGATCCGATCCAGTCGTTCGCCACGTAGGAGCGGCCCTCCGCCAGGGCCTCCAGGACCGCCGTGATGGCCTGCCCGGAATCCCCCGGCAGGGGCGCCTCCGTCAGGATGTGGGTTCGCAGGATCGGCAGGACCCGCGCGAAGGGGAAGACCGGCATCGCGATGCCGAACCACCGCTTCCGGGTATTGTGGTTGTCGCACTCTCCGATCCCCGCCACCCGGCGCTCCCGGCCCAGGGCATCCCAGCGGGCCAGGGTCTCCCGCGCGGGCCCCCGGAGGAACAGGGCCGGCATCAGGTAGCTCGCCACGGCCCGGAGGCGCCCCGTGAGGGAGCCCTGCCAGTCGGTCATGAAGTCCCAGATCCCCAGGCCCGTGAAGCCGCGGACACCCCAGTCGGTCCAGGGGTAGTGTTTCACGTGAAACAGGGGGGCGCCCTTGTGGTCCGGGTGGGCGATGAACCCGATGCCGCCCTCTTCCCGGACCCGGTCGATGTAGCGCTGCGGGTCCGTCCCCTCCGCATCGTCGGGGATGTCGACGACCCCGCAGGGTCCGAAGGCCAGGTAGTGATTGAACCGGGGCGAGATCTCCTGCCCCACGATGACCAGGACTCCGTCGTGCCAGCCTTCCCAGCCCCGCTCCCGGGCGGTGGTGCAGGCATGATCGGTGAGGGCGAGGAAGTGGACTCCCGAGGCCCGGGCCGCCCGGATCAGTTCGGCAACGGGCGTCCGGCCGTCGAAAGAATACTCGGTGTGGAGGTGGATCACCCCCGTGTAATCATGCACGAGCCGCCTCCCCCTGCCCACCGCCCCGCCGCGGCCCCAGGTCCCTGGCGGGACAGGCCGCGCAGCGCGGGGCCGCCTTGCGGCAGAACTCCTTCCCCGCCTGGACGAACAGGGCGTGGTATTGCTTGTAGAGGGGCACGCGGTCCGGCACCCCCGCGATGGCCACCTCCCGGACCACCCCGTAGGGCTCGTTCCCGTCGATCCAGCCGTGCCGGGCCAGGATCCGCCTCGTGTAGGCGTCGACGACAAAGACCGGCCGGTCCCCCGCGTAGAGGAGGATGCTGTCGGCCGTCTCCTCCCCGATGCCGTGGACGGACAGCAGTTCCGCCCGGAGGGACCGGGTCTCCCCGAGAAACATCCGCTCCAGACTCAGGTCGTGGTGCTCCTTCAGATAGCGCAGAAAGGATTTGAGCCGGCGGGCCTTGACGCGGAAATACCCGGCGGGGCGGATCCTCTCCGCCAGGGTCGCCTCGTCCAGCCCGTCCAGACCCTCCGGGGTCAGGACCCGGGACTGCTTCAGGTTTGCGATGGCCCTCTCCACGTTCATCCAGGCCGTGTTCTGCGTGAGGATGGCCCCCACGGCGACCTCGAAGGGGGTCTCGCCGGGCCACCACCCCAGGTCCCCGAAATGGTCGTTCAACCGCTCGTAGAGAAGAAGGGGCGAGGCGGCAAGGTGCACGGAACCGGCTTGCCGGCCGGAAAGGAACGGGGATGGCGTTCCCCCTCCGGGCCTGCCGGAGCGGGGACGCCGGTCGGAGGGGACCCGGACGCCCACGGGAGCCTATCTTCGCAGGGCCACGTAAAACGTTGCCCGCCCCCGCTTGACCAGGAGGAGCACGCTGTCCTTGTCGCCCTTCTTCTCGAGTTCCCGCAGGTACTCCTTCACGCTTCCGACCCGCACCCGGTTCACCTGGAGAATGATGTCCTGGGGCTGCAGGCCCACCTCTTCGGCCTGGCTCCCGTCCCGCACATCCGCCACCAGCACTCCACTGCGCGGGGCGACCCCCAGGTACCGGCCCACCTGCGGGGTGATGTCCTGGACGGTGATCCCGAAATCCCTCTGGTCGTCGCGGCCCTTCGCCCGGGCCACCTCCTTCGAGTCGGTCCGCTCCTCCACGACGACCGGGAACGTTCGCTCCGCACCGTCCCGGAGCACTTTCACGGAGATCCGCTCCCCCACCCGCAGGGACGCGATCATGAGCAGGAGGTCGTGGGTGTCCTTGACTTTCTTTCCGTTGATCTCGGTGACGACGTCCCCCGCCTTCAGGCCCGCCTTGTCGGCCGGGTCTCCCTTGAAGACGTCGGAAATCAGGGCCCCGCCCCGGTCCGGGAGCTTCATGTTCTTCGCCAGGTCATCCGTCACCTCCTGCACGGAGATGCCCAGCCAGCCGCGGGTCACTTTCCCCCGGGCCTTCAGGTCCCCCAGGATGGCCTTGGCCATCTCCATGGGGATGGCGAAACCGATTCCCTGCCCGTGGGCCACGATGGCCGTGTTGATGCCCACGACTTTCCCCTCCATGTTGAAAAGGGGGCCGCCGCTGTTGCCCGGGTTGATGGAGGCATCGGTCTGGATGAAGTTGTCGTAGGGGCCGGCCCCGATGACCCGCCCCTTGGCGCTCACGATGCCCGCCGTCACGGTGGCCTCCAGGCCGAAGGGATTGCCGATGGCCATGACCCAGTCCCCAACGCGGATCTTCTCCGAGTCTCCCAGTTCCGCCACGGGCAGGTTGTCGGAGGTCTTGATCCGGATGAGGGCGATGTCCGTCTTGGCGTCCCGGCCGATGACCCGGGCCTCGAACTCCCGGCCGTCGGAGATCTTCACCAGGATCTTGTCGGACTGCTCGATGACGTGGTTGTTCGTGAAGATGTAGCCGTCTGCACTGATGATGAACCCCGACCCGAGGCTGCGCTGCTTGAAGGTCCGGGGCGTGTCGCCGAAGAACCGGCGGAAGAAGTCGTCCCCGAAGTAGCGCTCCAGGGTATCGTCCTGCCCGAAGGGGCTCCGGGGCGTCCCCCGGCCGCCGGAGCGGATCGTCTTGGTGGTGCTGATGTTGACCACCGCCGGCTTCACCTTCTCCGCCAGGTCGGCGAAGGAGCCCGGCGCCCGGACGCTGACGGCGTTGGCCGCGGGGATGTCCGTGGTCGTCGGCGCAAAGGACGACTTGAGGACCTCCACGAAGGAGATGATGAAAAAGGCGATGAGAAACGCCAGGAGAAACAGGATGAAGGTTCTCCGGCTGCTGCCCTCTTTGGCCATGGGTTCCCCCCTGCAATCGGATGATGCGTGGTTCTTCGCCGGCCGGAAAGCACACCGGCGCACGTGCTCCGGTCTTATAAACGGACGGTCCGTTTGTCAACTGCCTTCTGGGGCCGCCGGCTCTCCTTTTTCGCCGCAGGCGGTGCCGGTCAGTCCTCCCGGATGACCGGGTTCGTGAGCGTCCCGACCCGCTCCACCTCCACGGATACCATGTCTCCGGGACGGAGGAAGACCGGGGGCTTCCGGGTGAATCCGACCCCCTGCGGCGTCCCCGTGAGAATCACCGTGCCCGGCTCGAGGGTCATCGAGAGGCTGAGGTTGCTGACGATGGCCGCCACGGGAAAGATCATGTCGGCGGTGGAGGCGTCCTGCAGGACCTGCCCGTTGAGGACGCAACGAACCCGCAGGTCCCCGGGGTCACCCACGTCGTCCCGGGTCACCAGCCAGGGCCCCAGGGGGCAGAAGGTGTCGAAGCTCTTTCCCCGGGCCCACTGCCCCTTCTGCTTGTCGAACTGCCAGTCCCGGGCGCTGATGTCGTTGGCGCAGGTGTATCCGAAGACGTGCCCCATCGCCTCCCCGGGAGGGACATTCTTGGCGCGGCGGCCGATGATTACGGCGAGTTCCGCCTCGTAGTCCACGTGCTCCGCCCCCGCCCGGGGCAGGAGGATCGGCTCGCCCGGACCGATGACGCTCGTCGTGGCCTTCAGGAACAGGATCGGCTGCTCCGGGTAGGACATGGCGGTTTCGTCCCCGTGCTGACGGTAATTGATGCCCAGGGCCAGGATGTTCGTCGGATCCAGGGGGCAAAGGAGCCGCCCGACGGGCCGGCTCTCCTGGAGAACCTCGAACCGGCCGAAGAGATCTCCCCGGAGGATCCGGGCCTCGCCGGGCCGGTCGTCCCGGATCACGCCCCGGCAGACCAGCCCCTCCGGATCGGCGAAACGGATGATCTTCATGATGTGCTCATTCCCTCCTGTTCTTCGTTCCGGGCCCCCTCCGCACCGGCGGGGATCCCTTCCGCAGACGGGGCCCCCTTCCCTTTCGGGGCGGAAGCGCCCTTTTTCCCGGTCGCCGCAGCAAGGCGCGCCGGGAGTATTCGCATTGCGTTCATAACACGTTTGGGGCCCCCCGGAAAGACCTCCAGATCCCCTTTGCCGGTCGGGGAGACCTGTGCTAGGATGGCCCCCGCCACGGTTCCATCACCGGGATGCCGCCGGAGGGACAGCGGGAGGATCATGCAGGCAGCCATCGAGCGGATTGGAGAAACGAGCATCCGGACGGCCAGGTCCTTTTACGAGACGCTGGCCTTCTCCAGCCTCGTCTTCTTCAAGCTCTTCGACCGGAAATCCTTCAACAGCGCCATGCGGATGGTTCTGGTCAACCAGATCTACTTCACCTCCGTCCAGGTGCTCCCCCTCTTCATCGCCGTCTCCATTCTCTTCGGGTCCCCCATCGTGGGCATCACCCTGCAGATCCTGAAGCACTTCGGCCTCGCCGACCGGATGGGATCGGTTCTCATGGGGTTCGTCGTGACGGAGCTGTCCCCCTTCATGACGGTCCTCCTGATTGCCCTGCGCTCCAGTTCCGCCATCAACGCCGAGATCGCCGTCATGAAAGTCAACCGGGAGCTGAAGACCCTGGACGTGTTCCGCATCGACGTCCTGGACTATCTCTTCCTGCCGCGGATTATCAACGGCATTCTCTCCATCGTCTGCCTGAGCAGCCTCTTTTCCATCCTCGCGCTGGCCAGCGGAGCCGTTTTCAGCCGATACCTGCTGGACATGAGCTTCGACGACTACACGACCCTGCTGTTCCTGTCGGCGGACTTCTCGGACCTCTTCATCCTCCTGGTGAAATGCATCTTCCTGGGCTTTTTCATCACGCTGATCCCCATCCGCTTCGGACTCCGGGCCACCCATGAACTGACGAGCATCCCCATCTCCGTCCTCAACGGGATGGTCAAGGTTTTCATTGCCATCGTGATCATCGAGGTGATATCATTACTGCTCAGATTTATTTGAGACTTTTCCCCGGGGAGGAGAGCCTGGAGCCGGCGCTCAGGAAGCTCGTCGCCCAATGCGGCGAGGGGCTGGGGCTCGTGGCCGCGGACGTGCCGCTGATCTCCAACCTGGACATCCTGGGAAACCTCGCCCTGATCAAGCAGTACCGCGAGGATCTCCCGAAGCACAATGCCGAAAGCCTGGTCCTGTCGTACCTGCGGCGTTTCGACCTGGAGCGCATCGCCTACCGGCGGAATCCCGCCCTGACGGCGGAGGAGCGGTTCTGTGCCATGCTGGTCCGGGCCGTCCTGGTCCCCGAGGCATGCGTCGTGATCGACCGACCCCTCAAGATTTTGCCGGACCTGCAGAACAACCGCTTTTTTCACGACACGCTGATGAAGGTCGCCGATTCCTGGTCATCCTGCGTGATCATCGACTATCCCTGGAACCGAGAACGCTATGAAAATATCCCGGTCGCTGACGACGAATTTTAAAGTCGGGCTGTTCCTGACGATCACGGCCCTCCTGGTGGTCGTCTTCCTGTCCTACATGGCCCACAAGAAGGGGATTTTCGAGCCCACCCACACCTTCACGCTGTCCTCGAAGACCGGCGAGGACCTGGCGGAGGGCATGCCCATCCACTTCGCCGGCTTCCGGATCGGCCGGGTGGATCTCCTCGAGCTCAACGACCAGGGCATGGTGATCATCCACATCAAGGTGCCCCGGCGGCACGTCAAGTGGATCCGGACCAACAGCGTCTTCAGCCTCTACAAGCCCCTCATCGGGTCCCCCCGGCTCATCGTCTCGACGGAGAACCTGACCAGCCCCATCCTGCCGGAGGACAAGGTCCTGGAACTGGTGGTGGTCAACGACATCAACGAGGCCATCAAGCAGCTCACCCCCATCATCGAGGAAATCGGCCAGATCGTCTCCCACATCGAGGCCATCACGGGGAACCTGGCGGACCCGCAAGGCAGCGTCAACCAGATCCTCCGGAACGCCCAGCAGGTGACGTCCAACCTGGCCGACAAGAAATCCATCGCCGAGATGGCCCTGGCAGACCCGGAAGCGGTCGAGTCGCTCCACGAGTCCGTCAAGAAGATCCGGGACATTCTCACCAAGCTCGACGACATGGCCGGCAAGACGGACGTGGAGCTCTACGGAAAGGACGGCGTCCTGCCGCTCGTCCGCTCCATCCTGGCGGACGTCCTGGCGAAGCTGGTGAAGCTGAACAAGGCCGTGGACAACGTGACGAAGGTCACCGACGACGCCGCTGCCTCGACGAAGGACCTGAACCTGCTCCGGAACGACATCGACGCGGCCGTCCAGTCCATCGGCCGGACCGTGGAAGACTTGGACCGGATCGTTCCCCTGAAGAAGGAACGGGAGATCAAGCTGCCATGATGCGACGCCTCGCTGTTGCCCTGTTGATCCTGCTGGCCGCTTCCCTTGCCGGCTGCGGAGGCTCCCGCGTGCCCGACTGGACCGTCGACGGGTACAACAACCTGGAGGCCTTCCGGGAGCGCTACCTGGCGGGGCGGGAACGGGCGGCGGATTCAAGCTGGCGAAAGGCCGTGGAGGCCATCAAGACGAGCGGGGACCTGGACGTCCTCGGCCGGGCCCACCTCACCCGGTACGCCGTCCTGACCGCCTGCCTGGAGACCTTCGACGACGGGCCCTACCGGGAACTGGAAGCCCTGCAAGCCACGCCGGAAAACAGGGCCTTCCACCGGTTCCTGACCGGCGCGTTCGCCGCCGTCGACGAGCGGGCACTCCCCGGTCCTTACCGCGGCATTCTGAAGGCCCTCCGGGAGGGGAACGGCGCGGCCGTCGGCCGGGAAGCCGGCCGGATCGGGGATCCCCTCTCCCGGCTCATCGCCACCGGCGTGGCGGTCCGGGCGGGGCACGGCGACGAGGCGCTCCTCAAGGGGGCCCTGGAGGAGGCTTCCCGGAACGGCTGGAAGCGGGCCGTCCTGGCGTACCTGGAGCGCCTGCAAGCCCTTTACAAAAAGCAGGGGAACGCCGAACAAGCCGAAAAGACGGGAAAGACGCTGGAAATCCTGAAAAGGGAAGGATCGTCCTGAGGCGATCCGGCTAGCCGGAGGGCGTCCCACCCCCCCCGACAGCCCCCGCGCCCAAGGCCAACCGCACAGCCGCGGGGGCGCGGCCGGGGGTTCCCAGAGGAGCAATTGGGAGACGTTTCCACACGCACGGCGGTCCATCCCGACCAGGCGATCCGCGGAAACGTCTCCGCGGCGGCGGGAACCCCCGTGACAGCCCCCGCGCCCAGGGCCAACCGCACAGCCGCGGGGCGCGGCCGTGGGAATCCCCCCGCGGCCCGGACGAAAACGGGCGGCCGTCATGGCCGCCCGCCTGGCATCCCTTCTTTCCGGAACCGCCCTACTTCTTCTCATCCACCCTCTCGGGAAACAGACGGGAAAAAGCCCGCCGTCGCCTCTTCTTCCAGGCCCCGCGATGGTACACGTAGCTGGCCATCAGGGGCAGGGCCGCCGTGGCCTCGGCGTAGACCATCTGCTCGCTCGTCCCGTCCACCTTGCCCCACGAGGAGGCCTCTTTCAGGGTGGAACTGGAGCAGGCCCCGTCCCGGACGTCCGCCACGGTGACCTGGACGGCGTACTTGTGCATGGGGACCTCCTTGCCCAGGATTTCCGCGCAGATGACCGTGTCCTGGGCGAAATTCTTGGGCACGCCCCCGCCGACGATGAAGAGCCCGGTGGTCTTCGCCTTGATCTTGATCTCCGTCAGCTCCCGGAAATCCTTCACCGAATCGATGGAAACGTGGGCCTTGGGGCGGCGGGCCTGGTGGAGGACGAGCCCGAAGCCGGCGCTGCTGTCGGAGAAGGCCGGGCAGAAGATCGGCACGTCGTGATCGAAGGCCGTCTCCACCAGGGAGCCCTTTTTGCGGGCATGGGTCTTGAGGTAGCGTCCCATTTCCCGGATGAACTCCCGGGAGGAGTAGATCCCCGGGGGGAGCGTGTCGGCGATCTCGCAGACCGTCCGGTCGCAGTTCTGCAGTTCCTCCTCGTCGATGAAGGTGTCGTAGATCCGGTCGATGTACAGGGAGCGCAGCTCCCGGTCGTCCACGTGGGGGGTGCCCTGGTAGTGGCGATAGCCCAGGGCCTCGAAGAAATCCATGTCGACGATGGCGGCCCCCGTCGCCACGATGGCGTCCACCATGTTGTGCTTCACCAGGTCGGCGTAGAGCTTCATGCACCCGGCGGCGCTCGTGCTCCCGGCAACGCAGAGGATGACCGAGCAGGACCGGTCTTTCAGCATCCGTTCGAAGAGGTCGGCGCCGGCGGCCAGGTCCCGGGCGGTGAAGGACATGCCCTTCATGGCCCGGACCAGGTCGACGGCGTCGATGGAGGTGATGTCCAGATGCCGGACCGGGGTGCGGAGTAAATCCTTCTTGTTCTTCATAACCCACCTTTCCGTTTTTTCTTGATTTTTCCTTAACCCACCGACCCGCCGGTTGTCAATGGCCACCTGGCCTCCGCGGCCCTCCCGGGCCGGAAAGGCAGAATCCGTCTTGTCATCCTCCGGAATATCTGCTAGGTCCCCGCCATGATGGACGGTTTTTCCCAAAAAGTCTGGACGGTTTCGGAGCTCAACGAGGCCGTCCGGGACCTTCTGGAGGGGCGGTTCGATCACCTGTGGGTGGAGGGGGAAGTGGCCGATCTCCGCCGTCCCTCCTCCGGCCACGCCTATTTCTCCCTGAAAGATCCGGGCGGCCAGATCCGGGCGGTCCTGTTCCGTTCTTCCGCGGCGGTGCTCAAGTTCCGGCTCGAAGACGGGATGCGCGTCCTCTGCCGGGGACGCCTGAGCGTCTATCCCGTCCGGGGCGAGTACCAGCTCATCGTCTCCGCCGCGGAGCCCTCGGGAATCGGCGCCCTGCAGCGGGCCTTCGAGGAACTCAAGGCCCGCCTCGAGGCGGAAGGGCTCTTCGACCGGTCCCGGAAGAAGCCCCTCCCCTTCCTGCCCCGGCGGATCGGCGTGGTCACCTCCCCCTCGGGCTCCGTCCTCCGGGACATCCTCCACGTCGCGGGCCGGCGCTTCCCCTCGGCGGACATCCTGATCGCCCCCGTCCGGGTCCAGGGCGCGGAGGCCCCCCCGGAGATCGTCCGGGCCCTGGAGGACCTCCAGGCCGAGGGGCTCGTGGACGTGATCATCCTGGCCCGGGGCGGGGGGTCCCTGGAGGACCTGGCGCCCTTCAACGACGAGCGGGTGGCCCGGGCCGTCGCCGCATCGGCGGTTCCCGTCGTGTCGGCGGTGGGACACGAAACGGACTACACCATCGCCGACTTCGTTGCGGACCTGCGGGCCCCCACCCCCTCGGCAGCGGCGGAACTGGTGGTTCCTGTCCGCCGGGACCTTCTGGCGGCGGTGGAATCCCTCCGGGGACGTCTCCTGAAAGGCATGGACCGGAGCGCCTTCCGGTGGCGGGAACGGATCGACCGGGCGAGCCAGCGGCTCCGGGACCCGGTCCGGCGGATCGCCGAATCGCGCCTGACGCTGGACGACCGGTTGCAGCGGCTGCAGCGGCTCCTCCAGGAATCCTTGTCGAATCGGACTTACCGTCTCGCCTACGCCGCCGGGCAACTGCGCCATGCGGACCCGCGCGAGCGGATCCGCCGGCACGGGCTCCGCCTGGAAACCCTGCGGAAGGATCTGGTCCGGGCCCTGGAGATCGAGTGCCGGGGCAAGAGACAGCGGGTCGGGACAAACGCCGCCCGCCTCGACGCCCTGAACCCGCTGGGGGTGCTCCGGCGCGGATACGCCGTCGCCCGGCGCCTGCCCGACGGGTCCCTCATCACCGACTCCGCCCTGCTGGATGAAGGGACCCTCGTGGACGTGCGGGTCGCCTCCGGCGGCTTCCGGGCGGCGGTCAAGGACACTTACAGGAGTTGAACCATGGCCCGCGACAAATTCGAGGATTCTCTCGAAAAACTGGAGCAGATCGTGCGCCGCATGGAAGCCGGCGACATGACCCTGGACGAATCCCTCAAGGCCTTCGAGGAGGGCATCCGGCTGGTGCGCGCCATGAACGCCCGCCTCGACGATGCGGAGCGCCGCGTGGAACTCCTGCTCCGGGAGGGGGATCTCCTGGCCGTGAAGCCCTTCGCCGGAGAAGGCTCATGACGGCCGTCCCGGATGTCCTGGCCCGCTACCTCGCAGAGCGAAAGGAACGGGTGGACCGCACCCTGGACCGCGTCCTTCCCCCGGGCGACACCTATCCGCCGGAGATCCACACCGCCATGCGCTACAGCCTCTTCGCCGGCGGCAAGCGTCTCCGCCCCATTCTCTGCATCGCCGCGGCGGAAGCCCTGGGCGGCGGGTCGGAGGCTGTCCTGACCGCCGCCTGCGCCCTGGAGCTGATCCACACCTACTCCCTCATCCACGACGACCTGCCCGCCATGGACAACGACGACTTCCGGCGGGGGATCCCGACGAGCCACAAGGTCTACGG
>JBFYXW010000156.1:0-3284 GCA_041310335.1 Syntrophaceae bacterium
TCGTCGTCGACACGATGAACGACAAGACCTACGACCGGAAGGCCGTCCGGGAGCGGTTCGGGGTGGAGCCGGAGCAGGTTCCCGAGATCCTGGGCCTCATGGGGGACGCGTCGGACAACATTCCGGGCGTGCCGGGCATCGGTCCGAAGGGGGCCCAGCGGCTCATCGAGGAGTTCGGGTCCGTCGAAGGGGTCCTGACCAACCTGGAGAAGGTGCACAACGGCCGGGCGAAGGCTGCCCTGGCGGAGCATGCGGAACAGGCGCGCCTGAGCCGCGAGTTGGCGACCATCCGCACCGACGCCGACGTGGCCTTCGACCTGGAGGAGGCCCGCTGGAGTGGGCCCAACGCCGACGTCCTCAAGGAACTGTTCCGGGAGTTCGAGTTTTCCTCCCTGCTCCAGCAGCTGAAGATCCGCGAGCAGGCCGTCGAGGGCGTATACCGGCTGGTCTGGACGGAAGCGGACGTGGCGGCCCTGGCGGCCCGCCTGGCCCGGGAGGGCGCCTTCACCCTGGGCGTCCTGGCGGACGGCGAGGAAGCCATGAAGGCCGACCTGGTGGGGCTGTCAATCAGTCCCGCCCCGGGGGAGGTGTCCTACCTGCCGCTGGCTTCCGATGGAGGCGCCGCGGACGTGCTCCGCCACCTGGCGCCCGTCCTGGCCGACGACCGCGTCGCCAAGCACGGCCACGACCTGAAGACCGCCGTTGTCATGCTGGCGAACCGGGGCCTCCGGACGGCCGGCCTCGGTTGCGACACCATGGTGGCCTCCTATCTCCTGAATCCGTCACGGTCCCCGGCGGAACTGTCCGAGGTGGTTACGGAGCACCTGGGCCGGCACGTTCCCGCCCCCCGGGATGCCGTGGGCGCCGGGGCGAAGGCCGTTCCCTTCCGGTACCTGACGGAGGAGGCCCGCCTTTCCTACGCCTGTCGGAGGGCCGACGGAACCGCGGGACTGGTCCCGGTCCTCCTGGAAAAGATCCGGGAGAGTGGCCTCGACGACCTGTTCCACCAGGTGGAGATGCCCCTGGTGGGAGTCCTTGCCGCCATGGAGCGGAAGGGCGTTCTCGTCGATGTGGAGCTCCTGAAGCGGATCTCCCGGGAGATGGCGGGGCTCCTGTCGGCTTCGGAGGAGCGGATCCACGCCCTGGCGGGGGAGCGCTTCAACATCAATTCGCCGAAGCAGCTCCAGCAGATCCTCTTCGAGAAGCTGAAGCTCCCCCGGGGCCGCAAGACCAAGGAGGGGTATTCCACCGACGTCGACGTCCTGAATGCCCTGGCGGTCCAGCACGAACTTCCCGCGGAGATCCTGGCGCACCGGAGCATGGCGAAGCTGAAATCGACCTACGTGGACACCCTTCCCCTCCTGGTGAACCCGCAGACGGGGCGGATCCACACGTCCTTCAACCAGGCCGTAACCGCCACGGGGCGCCTCTCCAGCAGCAACCCGAACCTGCAGAACATTCCCATCCGCACCCCCGAGGGCCGGCGCATCCGCCAGGCCTTCGCGGTCCCCGAGGGCCGGCAGATCGTCTCCGCCGACTATTCCCAGGTCGAACTCCGGGTCCTGGCCCACCTCTCCGGCGATCCGGCCCTGGTGGAGGCCTTTGCCTCCGAGGAGGACATCCACACCCGGACCGCCTCGGACATCTTCGGCGTCTTCCCGGGGATGGTGACGGCGGACATGCGCCGCCAGGCGAAGGTGATCAACTTCGGCGTCCTCTACGGCATGAGCGCCTTCGGGCTGGCGAAAGAACTCGGGATTTTCCAGAAGCAGGCCCAGGCCTACATCGATGGGTATTTCCAGCGCTACCGGGGGGTCCGGGCCTACCTGGACGGCATCCTGGAGGAGGCCCGCCGCCGGGGTTACGTCACCACCCTTCTGAACCGCCGCCGGTACCTGCCGGACATCACGAGCGCCAACCCGGCGGTCCGCCAGTTCGCCGAGCGGACGGCCATCAACACGCCCATCCAGGGAACCGCCGCCGACCTGATCAAGGTGGCCATGGTGAACATCCACCGCCTCCTGGAAAAGAGGAACCTGCAATCCGCCATGATCCTCCAGGTTCACGACGAACTGGTCCTGGAAGTGCCGTCGTCGGAAAAGGAGGAAGTGTTGGCCCTGGTGAAGCGGGAGATGGAGAAGGTCATTTCCCTGCAAGTTCCCCTGAAGGTCGACATCGGCTCGGGCCGGAACTGGGACGAGGCCCACGGGTGAAAAGAAGCGGCCGCTGCCCGGGCCTTTCCTGATCCGTCCGGTTTCCGGATGTACGGGTCATCCTGCCGCCATCCCGCTCCTTGCGGTCCCCATCAGCTTCAGAATGTTGGTGGAGGCGATCTTTTCGAATTCCTCCTCCGACAGCCCCAGCTGCTCGACCTTCTGCCGTTCGTGGTAGGGCGTGCCGAAAGGGAAATCGCTGCCGAAGAGGAGCCGGTCCGGGCCGTACCGGTCCAGGAACTTCAGGATCTCCTGGGGAGACGCCAGCGCCGTGTCGGCGTACACCGAATGGTCGTCCCAGATCCCAGCCCGGAAGAGGGCCGCGAATCCCCCGTTGAGCATGCCCATGTGGGGGATGATGACGACGGTCCTCCCGGCCACGCGATTCAGGAAATACAGCGTGTTTTCGAAGGACTCCTCCAGGACGACGGGCAACTCCAGGCGGAAGACCTCCTGGAGGAACTCCCCGCAGCGGGGATCGCCGTAGTGGTAGACCGGCTCGTACTCGTGGCGGTGCCACTTGACGCCCCGGTAGCCCTTGGCCAGTTCCTCCCGGCGGAAATCGTTCCAGACGAAATAGTAGGAGAAGAAATCCTCGTGCTTTTCCTGGATGTCCAGGAGGTAGCGGTTCGCCCGCTGGCGGCAGTCGACCCAGGCTTGACTGTCCTCGAAGTGGTAGTCGTACCGGTCGTAGATGTCCTCCACGGGGGCAAAGACACAGGCCCCGGCGATGTCCCCGTCGTCCAGCTCGCTCCGGATGAGACCATAGGGCTGCTGGACGTTCTGGATGCCGCAGTGCATGTGGGAATCGATGATTTTCACGGAGCATTCTCCTCGGCCGGGGACTCGATTATTTTTTTGCTCCCGCCGGGGGAATATGCTATAGGCACCTCCTCTTTCGGTCAACCGCAAATCACACGGCCCGCACCGTGCGCCCATAGCTCAGCTGGATAGAGCGTCGGACTACGAATCCGAAGGCCCTTGGTTCGAATCCAAGTGGGCGTACCAATCAAAGACAAAGGGGTTCCGTCTTGAAAGATGGAACCCCTTTTCCGTCCTGTTCCTTTTTGT
>JBFYXW010000158.1:0-7826 GCA_041310335.1 Syntrophaceae bacterium
ACGTCCGCCTCGACCCGGCCGAAGAGGTCCGCTGCCCGGTCCGTCACCTTCACGCCCAGGTCGCGCTCCATGCCGAGGACCCGCCCCAGGTCCTTCCCGACCATCTCCTTCGCGATGTCCACGGCACCGACGATCTCCAGGTCGGACTTCCGGAGGACCAGCCGGGCCGTCTCGATGCCGATGGGCCCCAGGCCGTAGGATATGACGCGGATTTTCTGTGCCATGCGATGATTCCCCCCTGTGATTGATTCCCCGCCGGATCCGTCCGCCAAGGCCGGGCTTCCGCGGGGACGATGCCACCGGTCGCTGCCATTGAGCCCTACCCGGCTTCTTCCCTTTTCCGAACCCGGTTTTTCAGCACCTGCTTGACGAAGATCGCCGTCATGACGACGGCGCCCAGGATGTCCGTGGTCGTCCCCGGGATGATGAGCATGAGCGACGCGAGCCCCATGAGGATCCGCTCGACGGGATGCAGGTTGCTTCCGCCGAGGTAGCCGACGACGGTGGCGCCCAGGGCCATCACCCCCAGGAGGAGCGTGATGGCCGCCTGGCCGAATCCCAGGAAGTCGAAGGGCACGTCGGGACTGAGGAGCCACGGCATGAGGAGCACGATGGGCGCATAGACGAAGGCGAAGGGCACGAAGGTCTTCGCCAGGGAAAGGCTGAAGGCCCGGAATCCTGTCCGGAAGGGGTCGCTCCCGGCGATCCCCGCCGCCGCGTAGGCCGCCAGGGCCACCGGCGGGGTCACGTCGGCCAGGACCGCGTAGAAGAAGACGAACATGTGGGACAGGAGCGGGTGGATGCCCCACTGGAGGAGCGCCGGCGCCGCGATCATGGAGGCGATGATGTACTGGGCCGTCGTGGGGATCCCCATTCCGAGGATGAAACAGGCGATGGCCGTGTTCACGAGGGTGAAGAACAGGGTGATGTCGTTGACGGAAGCCAGGTGCAGGAAAATGGGGTCCAGGAAGACAGCGATCCCGTGGGCGAGGGTGATGACCGCCGTGGCGAACTTGAGTCCGATGCCGGTCAGGGTCGTGGCCCCGACGATGAAGCCGACGCAGGCGCAGGCGGCGCCGATGGCGATGGCGTTCTTGGTGCCGTCCTCAAGGGTCTTGAGGATCTCCGGAAGGCGCATCTTGCTCTCGTGGTAGAAGAGGCCGATCACGACGATGATCATCGCCGCCCAGAAGGCCGCCAGGGAGGGCTCGATATCCAGATACAGGAGGACCGTGAGGACCGCCGACGTGCCGAGGGAGAGCCCGAAGGACAGGAGTTCCGAGGTCCGGTAGAAATAGAACAGGGCCACGGCGGAGAAGCCGAACCAGGCCACCAGGACCCCCAGGGAATGGAAGGGGTTCAGGCCGAAGAGGACCGGCGGCACCGTGAGGAACAGGGGCAGGAGGAGCGGGGTCGTCCGCCGGTGGATCTGGCCCGTGGCGGTGGCGTAGATGATCCCCCAGAAAGCGGCCAGGAAGGGGCTGGAGCCGGTGATGAGCAGGTAGACGATGATGACCAGGGGCCCCACGAGGAGCCAGCGCTCCCGGAGCACCTCCCAGAGGTTGGGCAGCATGTGCCTCGGCAGCCCCAGGAGGCCGTTTTTTTTCGCCTCCAGGTGGACCATCCAGCCGACGGCGAAGAAGTGGAGGAACGAGGGGAGAACGGCGCACAGGGCGATCTTCACGTAGGGGATACCCAGGAACTCGGCCATGATGAAGGCCGCGGCGCCCATGATGGGCGGCATCATCTGCCCGCCCGTCCCGGCCGCCGCCTCGACGCCGGCGGCAAAGGTGGGCTTGTACCCCACCTTTTTCATCAGGGGGATCGTGAGGGAGCCGACGGTGACGGCGTTGGCGACGGAACTGCCGCTGATGGAGCCCATGAATCCGCTGGCGACGACGGCCACCTTGGCGGGCCCGCCGGAGGACCAGCCGGCCAGCGCCATGGCGATGTCGATGAAGAGCTGGGCAAGCCCCGTCCGGGAGATGAAGATCCCGAAGAGGACGAAGTGAAACACGAAGGTCGCCACCACCCCCAGGGGGATGCCATAGATCCCCTCCGTGCCGAGGTACATGTAGTCGATGATCCGGGAGATCGAGTAGCCCCGGTGGGCGAAGATATCGAGGCCCGGGATGTCCAGGAAGTAGGGGCCCAGGTAGCAGTTGATGAGGACCAGCATGGCGATGATGGGCAGCGGGGCGCCGATGCTGCGCCTCGCCCCCTCCAGGATCAGCAGGAACGAGAAGCTCCCGATGACCAGGTCGGCCTGTTCGGGGCTCCCGGCCCGGAGGCCGATGTTGTTGAAATCAAGGAATATGTAAACGGAAATCATGCACGACAGGAGCGCCAGGAACACGTCGAAGTAGGGGATGTTGTCCTGCCGGTAGTCGACGGTGCGGGTCCGGATCAGGGAGAGAAGCGCCCGGACCCACTGGAGCAGGAAGAGCAGAATGATGGCGATGAAAATCCCCAGGAGAAAGACCCCCCAGAAGACGAGGGATGGATTCAGGTTGGTGAACCAGGACTGGACGTCGAGGAACCGGTACCCGAGCCAGGCTCCGTAGAGGACGGACCCGACCATGACGGTGTAGAGCGGGAAGTCGACGTAGACGGACAGCTTCTCGGAAAGCAACTCGCGCTGCTTGAAGTAGAGGGCCAGCCCGAAGGTGACCATGGCCACGGAGGCCGCCCCGGGGACGGAGAGCTCGAGGACCTCGCGCAGGACGGAGGTGTTCAGCACCGCCGCCGTGACGGCGTACAAGACGTCGTAGAGAAGGTGCTTCTTGCCTCGGTGGTCTTCCTTTTTGATGGAATAGACGAAGAAGACCAGGGGCAGGACAAAGGACAGGTGGAAGGCCCGGTGCCGCCACTCCTGGAGAACCCCGAAGCCGGCGGTGTAGATGTGGAAGATCGAGAGGATGACGGTCATCGCGAAGATCAGCCGGTAGGTGATGCCGGTGAGGTGCCGGAACCGCATCTCCGGGTCGTACTTCGCGATCGCCTCGGCGTCCTCCCGAACTTCCGCCTTCAGGACCGCCGCGTTTCCCTCTTCCGCCTTTCCTTCGCCCATCGATGCTCCCTCGCTGGCCTTACGCGCCCCGCAGGCGCTCCTTCACTCGGTCATAACCGTATCGAACGGGGTTTGCGGACCCGGTCCGAATGACCAGGAGCCTGTCTCCGGAAAGGGCCGGGAGCAGGACGCTCCGGCCGCCGATCTCCAGGGTGTTGGCCGACGGACCGTCCACGGGGAGGCGGATCTCCGGCAGCACCCGGTTTCGGTTCTCGATGCGGAACTCCCCGTCTGCCCGGACCCAGCGCTCCCCCCCGGACGCCTCCGTGGGCAGCCCGGTGTTCAGGGAGCGGAAAGCGGTCTGATATAGAACGATCCGGTATCGATCGTCAATTTTGAAATGGTCCCGAACGGGAGACTTTTCCACCGAGTGGATAAACGTGAGGGTGAAGGTGTCGCCGGGCCGGACGAAACGGACGAGGACGGTCTCGCCGCTCTTCGCCGATCGAACCTCCAGGACCGGGATCGGGTAGAGCGTCGCCAAGGACAGGAGGAAGATCGCACCGGCGACGAGGACTGCCTTTTTCAAAAAGGTGTCACCTTTGGGGCTTGCACCGACCCGCAGAACCGTCTGCTTCACGCAAAAAAAACGGGCACCCCGGCGGGGTGCCCGGATTGGGCCGGTGATCGGAAACAGGCGCTACTTGATGAGCTTCTTTTCCTTGTAGTACTTGGCCGCGCCCGGATGGAGCGGGATGGCCTGGCCGCTGAGGGCCGTCTTCAGCTGAACGTCCTTGCCCTTGGCGTGGGCCTGGCCCATCTTGGCCGAGCCGCCCTCCCAGAGGGCCTTCGTCAGCTTGTAGACCACCTCGTCGGGGACCTTGGCATCGACGACCCACTGGGCCATGGTGGTGATCGTGGCAACGTCCTTGTCCTGCCCCTTGTAGGTTTTCTTGGGGATCACGATCTTGCTGTAGAAGGGGTACTTCTTGGTGATTTCCTTGATCTTCGCTTCTTCGATCGGAATCAGGGCGATGTTCGTGGAGATGGCCAGTTCCTGAATGGCTGCCGTGGGCCAGCCGGCGGTGGTGAAGGTCACGTCAGCCTGCTTGTCCTGGAGGCGCTGGGCGGCGCCGGAGAAGCTCAGCCAGTCGACGCCGGCAAAGTCCTTGTAGGTCAGCCCGTAGGCGGCCAGGACGTTCAGGGTGTCCACTTCCGTTCCGCTGCCCCGGTCACCGGGGACCAGCCTCTTGCCCTTGATGTCCTTCAGGGACTTGATCTTCGCGTCTGCCCGGGCGACGATCTGGATCGTCTCCGGGTACAGCGAGGTGATCAGCCGGAGGTTCTTCGCCGGCTTGTCCTTGAACTGGTCCGTCCCGGTGTAGGCGGCATAGGCCACGTTGCTCTGGACGAAGGCCGACTCGACCTGGCCGTCCCGGATGAGGTTGCAGTTGGCCACGGAGGCGTTCCCCGCCTGGGCCGTGACGACCACTTCCGGCACCTTCTCGGTCAGGGCCTGGGCCAGGATGCCCCCGAGGGGATAGTAGGTTCCCCCGGTCCCGCCGGTGGAGATGACAAAGAACTTCTTCTGCGCCAGGGCCGTTCCCCCGAAGACGAGCCCCAGGCAAACCGCGACAGACAAGGCCAACCAGACAATGCTTCTTCTCCTCATGATGCCCTCCTTTCGTCCCTGATCGTTGTGGATGATGAAACCTGACGGTGAACTATAGGAGGGCGCGGGAATCGTTGTCAAGAAGGAAACCCGTCCCGGAACGGGGGGGCTCAGAAAAGCGTGTACCAGAGGGAGGAGAGGAGCGCCGCCGACAGCAGCATGACCGCCGCGGGCCCGAGGAGGTAGCGGTAGACCCCGAAGATGGGCGTCCGGAAGTATTCCGCGGTGACGACGAAGCAGGCGTGCATGGGGGAGAGCATCATGCCCATGTAGCCGAAAGTGTAGGCAAAGGTGGTTGTCGCCGCCGACACGGCCAAGGAAGGCTCTGGCCCCAGGAGGGCGAAGACGATGGGAAAGCTGGCCCCGACAAAGCCGAAGGCCACCCCGGTGACCATGCCGGAGATGAAGGGGATGACCATGATGATCGTCACGAGGGGAATGCCCGTCCGGACCAGTTCGTCCCGCATCCCCGTGACGAGGGTGCCTCCCGCGGCGTCCAACGGGCAGAGGAGGGCCGCCGAAAAGGCCTGGATCCCGATGACGAGGACCATCATGAGCCACGTGTCCTTTTTCCGGAACATGGACAGGGCCGGCCGGAGAACGGCTCCGTGGCCCGCGAAGGAGGAGACCAGGGCCAGAATCAGCCCCGCCAGCATGGCCACCAGGTTGGCCAGCGTCCCTCCGATGCCGAGGGGCGGCAGAAGGGCCGATCCCAGGAGGGTCACGAGGACCAGGATCCCGATGGGACGAATGGCCGAGAAGACCGCCGGCGCATCCCAGGAGCCGTTTTCCCGCTCCTCGTCCCTCCCCTTCCCGATGCCCCGGAGGATGAAAAAATAGCCCCCCAGGACGGCGGCCAGGGTGAAGGGAACCTGAATGAGGAAAAACGTGACCGCCGACAGGCCCGCGTACTGCATGGCCAGGATGACGCCGGGATACAGGGGCCACCAGTACTCCCAGATGTGGCGGAACCAGTAGTTGATCGCCACCTTGTGGGCCCGCCGGAGTTCCTGCTCCTCGTCCACGGCGGCCACGAAGGGCGCCGAGAAGAGAGCCCCCGCCGGCATGGGCAGGAGGCCCACCAGGGCCGGCAGGCCGGCAATGATCAGGTGCTTCTTCCGGAGCCAGGACTTGAGCCCCGCGATGGTCCGGTCCATCCTTCCCGTCTGCTTGAGGGAGTCGCTGAAGAAGAGGAGCAGCAGGATGATGAGGGGAAGGAGCAGGTTCTGGGGCTGGCGGAACGTCTCGACCTGGTAAACGAATCCCTTCCAGCCCGTCCCCGTCCACGCCGTGAGCAACAGCGCAAAGGAAAGGATCGCCACCCCCAGCGGCGTCCCGAAGCGGTTCAGGAGCAGGATTCCCAGGAAGGAACCCAGGACCTTGGCATAGGCGGGAAAGGAAAGGATCCAGTCCATGGCGTCCCGTTACGCTTTCTCTTCCAGGAAGGGGAGCGGCGTGCCCTTGCGATAGACCAGGGCCTGGCAGGAGGCGAGGAGTCGCCCCCCGTCGTCGGCGACCTTGATGTCGTAGACGGCGGTCCGGGAGGTGCGGTTGATCTCCCGGGCCTCCGCCGTCAGGACCGCCCCCGGGGCGGGCGTGGCCAGGTAGCTGATGTCCATGTTCAGGGCCACGGCCATGGTCCCGTGGGAGTTGGAGGCCGTCTCGAAGGCCTCGTCGATCAGGGCAAAGAGTGCGCCGCCGTGGGCCATGCCGAAGATGTTCTCCATGTCCGGCGTGAATCGCATCCGGACTTTGGAATAGCCCTCGTCCAGTTCCAGGAGTTCGAGCCCGAATTTCCCGGCGAAAGGCTCCTTTTCCACCTGCCGGAACATCGCCCGCCTCACCGTTTCGTCCATACACCCCACCTCGCTGCCGTCGCTTGCGCCCCGGGAACGCAGCCTGTCCGGGATTGGCGCGGATCGTACCACCTCGAGGCCTTTTTGGACAGCCCCGATTGCGGGAACTTTTTCGCCCCCGGGCCTGTCTCAACGGACAAGGGATCATGAGGTCGGGTCTTGAAGAGACGGATTGCGAGCGACCGATCCCCTCAAGACCCGACCCAACTTTGACGGGATGAAATCCGGCGGGAAAAGAGGCATTGCGGCGATTTCCTTCTTGACAAGAACCGGCGCTTCCGCTGCCATGGGTCCGGAAATTCACAGGAGCGATGCCTTCCGACACCCATGCCTGACCCCGCGGATGTTCCCGTAAACCGACCCGGAGAGGACCCGGACGCCGAGGCCGTCGACCGCTGCCGGGCCGGACGGGCAGAGGCCTTCGAGGTGCTCGTGGAGCGGCACCAGAAGCGGATGCTGAACCTGGCGTACCGGATGCTGGGCGACTACGACGAGGCCTGCGACGTCGTCCAGGAGGCCTTCCTCGCCGCCTGGCGGGCCCTCCCGAAGTTCCGGGGAGAGGCGCGGTTTTCCACCTGGCTCCACGGGATCGTCCTGAACGGCTCACGGAACCGGCTGCAACAGGTCCGGGCCCGTTCCCGCCACGAGGCGCCCGCCCCCGGCGACCCGGGGGAAGAAGACGGCGGCCTGCCCTGCCGGGCCGTCTCCCCGCTGGAGTCGCCGGGGGAGCGGCTGGAACGGCGGGAGCGGGAGGAAAAGGTGCAGGAGTGCATCGGTTCCCTTGAGTCGGACTACAGGGAAGTTCTGGTCCTCCGGGACATCCAGGGCTATTCCTACGAGGAGATCGGGGACATGCTGAGACTGCCGGGAGGAACGGTCCGGTCGCGCCTCTTCCGGGCGCGGAGCGCCATGAAGGACTGTCTCTCCCGGTTATTGGGTGACTGGCCATGACCTGCCACGAGATCGAAGAGCGCCTGTCGGCCTACCTGGACGACGCCCTCCCGGCGGAGGAGCGGAAGCGGCTCGAAGAGCACCTGACCGCCTGCCCGTCCTGCGCCCGGTCGCTGGCGGACCTGCGCAAGGCCGTCGGCCTCGTCCGGGACCTCGAAGAGGTGGAGCCTCCCCCCTGGCTGAAACAGAAGATCATGAGCCGGATCCGGGAAGAGGCGGCGCCGAAACGGGGGATCCTCCGGGCCCTTTTCTTCCCGCTGCACATCAAGGTTCCCGTCCAGGCCTTCGCCCTGGTCCTCGTCGCCGTCCTGGCCTTCCAGGTCTACCGCACCGGCGA
>JBFYXW010000159.1:0-6560 GCA_041310335.1 Syntrophaceae bacterium
TTCTTGTCGTAATAGACCTCCGATACGGTGTGCCCGTAGGGATGGGCGGCCCGGACGGGCAGGCCGGCACGATTCCACAGGGCAGCCAGGGCGAGCGCATCACTGGCACAAATGGTGTACCCGTAGATGTTGTAGATTTTCACTGGGTCAATGGATTCCATGTCGTTTGTTGTGGCATGAATCCGGTGGCGAACCCAGTGATGCCAGATAGCCCGGGCCTTGTCCTCGGCCGACACATACCCTGCCGTTGTGGTCAGAACGATTTCGTCCATCGTCCGGAAGTTGTTGCGGCCGTTGGAAATCCAAGGGTTTACGACCACCGTGTCTCCGATGTTTTCCAGGGACACATAGAGATTGGATTCCCACTCCTGCTTCCCCATGTTCACACCGGGCGGATCGCTCATCATCTCGCCATCCACGCTACCCCCGTGAACGATCGTATAGGAATGCCGGGAAGATCCGGTCACCTCCTCGTGAACCCTGGCCACGGCGTCAATCTTCTTCCCCTTTTCGCACCAGTGATGATAGACAAAGGTCTCCTCCGCGGCAGCGGGAGGCGGCTTCCTGCTTTTCCACAGGATGGTCCCGATCAGGACGGAGGCACAGAGCAGAACGATCAGAATGAAAACCACCGGGTTCCGCGACTTCACTCCTCTCCTCCTCCCTTCAGAATCCCCCTAGAGCACGTTTCCGAAGTACAGTTTCAGTTTCCTGAAGACCCGGTAGCCGGCATAGAACACGAGCAGGGAGCCCGCTATGTAGACCGCCCAGGCCCATCCGTGCTCGAAACGGCCGAAATAAAAGACGTCCTGGTAGCACCAGATCATGTAGCTGAACGGATTCAGATACAGGATTGGCCGGAAAACGGAGGGAACCTGGGCCGGCAGATAGAAGATCGGCATGATGTACATCCCGATGACGCAGAAGACCTGGACGAAGTCCTTCAGATCCCGAAAGTAGGTCCCCACGGCCGCCAAAAGGAAGGATATGCCGATCATAGCCACGACCTGCACCAGGAAGATAACCGGAATCAGCAGATAGAAAGCCGGGATGGAGCCATGGGTGATCAGGACGTACACGATGAGGATCGGCATCGCCACGATCTGGGAGAGGCAGGAGGCAATCACGACCTTCACCGGCAGGATTTCGAGAGGGAACACGACCTGTTTGACCAGGCTCGAATGGCTGACGATGACGGCGGCCGCCTTGTTCATGGCCTCCTGGAAGGACATCCAGGGAACAAGGCCGCAGAGGATATAGGTCGTGTAGTCCAGGGGAAGATCCACTGTGCCACCGATCTTCTGCCGGAAAACAAAGGCAAAGATAAAAACAAACACCGCCATCAGGATAAGGGGGTGTCCGATGGCCCACACAACCCCAATCGCCTGGCCCGCATAGCGGTCCGTGATCTCCCGCTTCGTCATCTCCCAAACGAGTTGGCGATGCCGCGAAAGGAGGCTCAGGATTTCCCGGAAGATCAGAAAATGGGGATGCATGGCATCATGCGGGCAGGCTGGCTTGGCGAGATCGGCCATTCCGGTTCATAGAAAACAGCGGCACCAGTTCTCGAAGTTCAGCAGAGACCAGATCAGCAGGCGCCGGTTTTCCCTCCCCTGCAGGTGATCGTCCACCAGGGCGCGGACGGCCCTGCGATCCATGAACTCGTAAATCATGGCCCGGTCGCTGTCGAGGACCCGCCGGACGTAGTCGATGCTCTCCCCCTTGAACCAGCTTGCATCGGGGGCGGAGAAACCCTGCTTGTCCCGCTCCGTCACCTCCTGGGGGACGTACCGCTGCATGACCTGGCGGAGGATCAGCTTTCCGTCCTGGGTCCGCCGGTAGTAGCGGTCCTGCTTCGGCCCGGGCTCGTTCTCGTCGATCCGCGGGACATCCCCGAGGTTCCTGAGCTTCAGCCGCATCGGCACAGTCATGGCGAAATCCACGAGGTCGTTGTCCAGGAAGGGAACGCGGGTCTCCAGGGAGTGGGCCATGCTGAGCTTGTCGTCCACTACCAGCAAGCCGTGGAGGAAGGTCCTCGCCTCGAAGCACAGGGAGTGGTTGATGTAGTCCTCCGGCCTGTTGAGGTTGTGCTCGTGCTTCTGGAACACGTCCCGGAAGATGTCCCTCGTCCAGACGTGGCTCACCTCCGGCCAGACGGGGCGGAAGACGTCCCGGATGACCCGGTTGGGGATGAGCCGCTGCCAGAACAGGTAATACTTGTCGATGTAGTCCTCGAACCCGTTGCTGTCGGCCGTGCGGTAATAGCGCCAGGGGTAGCCGGCAAACAGCTCGTCGCCGCCCGTGCCCCCCAGGACCACCTTCACAAACTTGCTGGCCAGCTGGGCGATGTAGTAGTTCGGGTAGCTCTGGCCGACTCTCGGCTCCTCCACGTGCCAGGCCATCTGCGGCATGACCCGCTCCATGTCCCCGGACTTCAGCACCATTTCATAGTGCTCCGTCCTGAACAGGTAGGACATGTGCTCGGCCCCCTCCCGCTCGTCGTAGTTGATTTCGATGCCCGAGGCGGAATGGAGGTCGAAGCCGCAGGTGAAGGACTTGATGTAGGGGATCTGCTGCGCCGCGAGGGCGGTGATGGACCCGGAGTCCATCCCTCCGCTCAGGTAGGCCCCCACGTCCACGTCGCTGACGAGCTGGCGGTTCACGGCCTGGCGGAACAGGCGATCCAGTTCCTCGACGTACTCCCCGTCCGGGGCGGGATGCTCCGGCTCCCGGAAGGCGAAGTCCCAGTACCGGTCGATGACCAGATCCCCCGACTTCCCGCCGTGAAGGGGGAGTACGGCGCGGCACCCCGCCGGAAACAGGCGGATTCCCTTCAGGAAGGTCCGGTCGGTGAAGAGGTTCTGGAAGGTGAAGTATTCCAGCAGCGCCTCCAGATCGAGGTCCTTCCCCGCCTCCGGGTGGGTCACAATGGCCTTCTGCTCCGAGGCGAAAACGAAGGTTTCCCCGCAGAAGGCATAGTAGAAAGGCTTGATCCCGTACCGGTCCCGGGCGAGGAACAGCTCCCGGCGGTCCCGGTCCCACAGGGCGAAGGCGAACATGCCGTTGAAGCGCGAGACGCAGTCGCGGCCCCACCGGATGTAGGCCTGGAGGAGGACCTCCGTGTCCGTCCGGGACCGGAACGGGTGGCCCAGGGCCTGCAGTTCTGCACGGAGTTCCTGGAAGTTGTAGATCTCGCCGTTGTAGGTGACGGCGTAACGCCCGTCGGGCGTGATCATGGGCTGGTGTCCCGCGGAGGTCAGGTCGATGATGGCCAGGCGTCGGTGGCCGAGGCCCACGGCCCCGTCCGTGTAGACCCCCTCGCCGTCGGGACCGCGGTGGGCCAAGGCGTCCGTCATGCCCCGCAGCAGGACCGGGGACACCGGTTCGCCGTTCAGGTTGACGATGCCCGCGATGCCGCACACGGGATCAGCCCCCCGCCCTTTTCCTGCGCGCTTCCACCTGCTCCATGTGGTTCCTCCGCCACTCGATGAGTCGCCGGAACCCCTCCTCCAGGTCCACCGTCCAGGTGAACCCCAGGTCCCGCTCGGCTGCCACGGCGTCCCCGACACGGTTGGTCACGAAGGTCTGGCCAGCTGGCTCATATTTGATGGGAAGTTTCGAACCCGTGATTGTCAGGAGCAATTCGGCCAATTCCTTGATCGACGTCTTGATCCCCCGGCCGACATTGTAGAAGCCGAAGGGGACGTCGCTCGTGAGGGCACAGACGTTCGCCCGGCCCACGTCCCCCACGTAGATGAAGTCGTAGGCCTGGCTCCCGTCGCCGAAGACCACCGGGGGGAGCCCCTGGTCGATGTTGTCCAGGATTTTCATCATGACGGCGATGTAGGTCCCCTTGTAGTCCTGCCGGGGCCCGTAGACGTTCATGTAGCGGAGTCCCACCCCCGGGAGGCCGTAGCGCCGGTGGAAGGCCTTGAACATGTGCTCCCCGGCGATCTTCGTAGCCCCGTAGAAGGTCCAATTGTTGTAGGGGTGGTCCTCCGTCATGGGCTCCTCCAGGGCGTCGCCGTATACCGAGGCGGAGGAGGAGTAGACAATCCTCTTCACCCCGTTGGCCACACAGGCCTCCAGGACGTTGAAGGTCCCCCGGATGTTCACGTCGAAGGCCGCCCGGGGGTACTCGTAGCACTGGAGGAGCCACAAGGCCGCCAGGTGGACCACGCCGTCGACGCCCTTCATGGCGGTATCGAGTATGTCGGTCTGGAGGATGTCCCCTCCGATCTCGAAGACCCGGCAGCGGGGGTCCTTCAGGGCCTCCGCCAGGTTCTCGTGGGTCCCCCGGCAGAAGTTGTCGTAGACGATGACCTCCTTCACATCCTCCTTCAGGAGTTCCTCCACCGCGTGGGAACCGATGAGGCCCGCCCCGCCAATGACCAGGATTTTCGCCCCGCGAATGTCCATGCTCCGACCTTTCTATTTCCGTTTCGCCGCCCGCCGGGGTGCCGCCGGCTTGGCCTCGGCGATCCCACCGCCCTCTTTCCGGTACCGCCGGCCGCAGGCGCAGGCCAGTTCTTCCGGCAGGCGCTCGCCGCACTCGCAGGCCCAGCCGATCCGCCGGGCCGGGTTTCCCACCACGAGGGCGTGGTCCGGAACGTCCTTCGTCACCACCGCCCCGGCGCCGACGAAGGCGTACCGGCCAATGGTGTGGCCGCAGACGATGGTGGCGTTGGCCCCGATGGTGGCCCCCCGCTTCACCAGGGTGGGCCGCGCCTCGTCCATCTTGGGGATCTCCGCCCGGGGGTTGAAGACGTTCGTGAAAACCATGGAGGGGCCGCAGAAGACCCCGTCCTCCAGGGTCACACCGGTGTAGACGCTGATGTTGTTCTGGATCTTGCAGCGGTTGCCGACGACAGCGCCGGGGCCGACCACAACGTTCTGGCCGATGTTGCAGCCCTCGCCGACGGAGGCCCCCGCCTGGACCTTCGAGAAGTGCCAGATCTTCGTCCCTTTGCCGATGGCGGCGCCGGGCTCGGCGATGGCCGTCCCATGGACGAAATAGGGTTTCTCCGCTGCTTCCCCACCCGCTTTCCCTGTTTCTTCAGCCGGAGCGGCGATTCCGTTGGCCCCCGCCTCCTTCGCCTCCAGGGAGTCCTGGCTCGCCTCCAAAATCCGGAGGACCCGGAGCCCCTCGACGCCGTCCGTCACGGGCTTGGCCCCCGTCCGAACCGCATCCAGGAAGGCCCGGCACTCCGCCCGGAGAGGCTCTTCCCAGACTTTTTGCAGGTCCACGGGGCTCCCGTCGCCCTTCTCGGGAATGGGAACATTGTTCTGCCAGCGGATCGTGTGGGCATAGTGGACGAGTTTGCTGTCCACGGGCTGGGTGTCGTCGAAGACGAGCATGCCCTGGTCGCCCACCACAACGAGGCGCTGCTCCTTGAAGGGGTTCAGCCAGCTCACGAAGATGTGGACCCCGACACCGGAGGGAAACTTCAGGTTCGTCATGGTCACGTCGGCGATCCGGGCGTGGAGGAAGTTGCTCCCCACGGAGTCGATATAGCAGGGGTCCTCGCCGACGAGGCTCAGGATGACGGAGACGTCATGGGGCGCGAAGGACCAGAGGATGTTCTCCTCCCGCCGGATCTTCCCCAGGGAGAGACGCCGGGAGTAGATGTAGCGAAGGCGCCCCACCTGCCCCTGGCGGACCATCTCCTTCAGCCGGACGACCGCCGGGTGGTACTGGAGGATGTGGCCGACGAACAGGGTCGTCCCCGCTTCGCCCGCCAGCCGGACCAGGTTCTCCCCCTCCCCGTAGGTCAGGGCCAGTGGCTTCTCCACGAAGACATGCTTCCCCGCCCGGAGGGCATCTCCGGCCAGCCGGGAGTGGGTCGCCGCCGGCGTGGCAAGGACCACCGCCTGGATGGTTCTATCCTTCAGGATCTTTTTGAAGTCGCCCGTGACGGATGTGCCCGGGTAATCCTTTTTTACCTGTTCAAGGATGGCGGGACTGCCGTCGCAGACCGCCGCCAGGGCGCCCAGCTGGTGGAAGTTCCGGACCAGGTTCTTCCCCCAATAGCCGGCACCCACCACCGCCACGCGAATTGCTTCCGCGGCCTTTTTCGCTCCCTTTCGCACCGGGGTTGCCGTCACGACGCGCTCCTTTCCTTGAGGGCCCCGACCACGAAGGCCTGCTGCTCCTCCGTCAGGTAGGGGTACATGGGGAGGCTGAAGGTGCGGACGGCGCAGTCCTCGCTGGCGGGGCAGTCCCCCTCCCGGTAGCCCAGGAACGCGAAGGCCGTCTGCAGGTGGAGCGGCCGGGGATAGTAGATCATCGTGGGGACGCCCCGCTCCTGGAGGCCCTTCTGGAGGAAGGCCCGGTGGGCCTCGTCCTTCGCCATCAGCGAGTACTGGGCCCAGGCAGAGCGGTATCCCTCTGGAATATAAGGCGTCTCCACCCCCGGGATGCCCCGGATGGCCTCGGTGTAGCGGCGGGCCACCTTCTGGCGCTTCTCCATCTCGTCCGGGAAGACCTCGAACTTCGCCAGGACGACGGCCGCCTGGAGGGTGTCCAGCCGCCCGTTGATGCCGATCCGGACGTTGTCGTA
>JBFYXW010000160.1:0-3129 GCA_041310335.1 Syntrophaceae bacterium
CGTAGCCCCGGGTGCGGTAGGCCGTGAACTGCGGAATGGCGATGGCCGCCAGGATGCCGATGATGGCGATGACAATCATCAGTTCGATGAGGGTGAACCCTTTCGTTCCACGGTCCGCGCGAATTGATTTCAACATGGTGCTCCTCCTCGATTGGTCCCTGATTCGTAGCGTTTGCGGGAAAGCCCGTTGCCAGGCCCTATTCTCACCAAGCCGTCCTGCAGAGCAAGAAAAAAATGAAATCCATCCGTTGAACCGGTCGGCGGTACTTCCGGCTTGTTCCTATGCGCCCTTCTCCTCCCTTTTCTGCAGGGACGCGCGGCGGTTCGCATCCAGTTCCGTCTTGCGCAGCCGGATGCTGGAGGGCGTGACTTCCACCTGCTCGTCCGCGGCGATGAACTCGATGGACTGGTCCAGCGACAGGGGCCGGGACGGCCTCAGGGTCACCGTCGCCTCGGCGGTGGAACTCCGGATGTTCGTCAGCTTCTTCTCCTTGGTGATGTTGACCGTCAGGTCGCCGGTGCGGTTCCGCTCGCCGATGATCATCCCGGCGTAGACCTCGGTTCCCACCTCGACGAACAATTCCCCCCGGTCCACCATGGCGAGGCTGGCATAGGTCGTCACCCGGCCGCCCCGGTCGGACAGGATGGCCCCGCTGGCCCGCTGCGGGATGGGCCCGAACCAGGGCTGGTAGTCCTCGAAGAGCGTGTTCATCACCCCGGCCCCCTTGGTGTCCGTCAGGAAGTGGCTGCGAAAACCGATGAGACCCCGGGAGGGGACCAGGAACTCCAGGTTGACCCGGCCGCTGCCCTTGTTGATCAGCTGGACCATACGCCCCTTCCGGGTGGAGAGCTTTTCCGTGACGATGCCGACGAACTCGTCGGGCACGTCGATGAACACGCGCTCCACGGGTTCGCTGAGCTTGCCGTCCATGGTCTTCGTGATGACGTTCGGCTTGGACACCATCAATTCGTAGCCTTCCCGCCGCATGGTCTCGATCAGGACGGCCATCTGCAACTCTCCCCGCCCGCAGACCTCGAAGGCGTCCCGCCGCTCCAGGGGCTTCAACTGGATCGCCACGTTTCGGAGGCTTTCCTTCTCGAGGCGCTCCAGGAGGTGCCGCGACGTGAGGTACTTGCCCTCCCGACCCGCCAGGGGGCTGTTGTTGACAGAGAAGATCATGGAAACGGTCGGTTCGTCGACGCGGATCCGGGGGAGCGGGAGAGGATTCTCCTGGGAGGAGATCGTGTCGCCGATGGTGATGGAGGGAACGCCCGCGACGGCTACGATGTCGCCGGCCTCGACGGATTCCACCATTTTCTTTTGCAGTCCGTGAAAGCTGTACAGGGCGGAAAAGCGGACGCCCGCCGTGACGGTTTCCTCGCCGCAGAGGGCATAGACCTGGTTCATCGCCAGCGTTCCGTGCATCAGCCTCCCAATGGCGATCTGCCCCACGTACGGGTCGTAGTCGAGATTCGTCGCCAGGAACTGGGGGGGGCGGCTGTCGTCCGCCTCGGGCCCCGGGATGGCCTCGCAGATGACGTCCAGCAGGGGCTTGACGTCTTCCGACGCGTCGCCCAGCGTCCGGTGGGCGATTCCCTTCTTGGCATTCGTATAGAGGATGGGAAACTCGATCTGATCCTCCCCGGCGTCGAGATCGATGAACATGTCGTAAATCTCGTTGATGACCTCGTCGATCCGGATGTCTCCGCGGTCGATCTTGTTGATGACGAGGACGATGGGCAGCCTGAGGGCGAGGGCCTTCTTGACGACGAACCGGGTCTGCGGGAGGGGCCCTTCACTGGCGTCGACCAGCAGGATCGCTCCGTCGACCATGTTGAGGCTTCTCTCGACCTCACCCCCGAAGTCCGCGTGGCCCGGCGTGTCGACAATGTTGATCTTGATGTTTTCGTAAAGGATGGCCGTATTCTTGGCCATGATGGTGATGCCGCGCTCTTTTTCCAGGTCCATCGAGTCCATGACCCGCTCGGCGACCTCCTGGTGCTCCCGGAACGTTCCCGTCTGGCGGAGCATGGCGTCCACCAGGGTCGTCTTGCCGTGGTCGACGTGGGCGATGATGGCGATGTTTCGTATGTTCCCTTTGCGCACGGGCCTGTTGGTGTCCTTCTTGTCGAATTTGGATAAATTTCAGCGGAACATAACAGAGGAGCGCCCGTTGTGCAAAGCAAACCTGAGCCGGGATCGAAAGCCGGGTCCTGTCCCTGTCCGACGGCAGGTCCGCCCGCGGGCGCCGGGGCGCCCCGATGTGCCGGAATCCGGTTCTTCCCGGGGCGGTCCGGGACGGCTCCCGCCTCCCGGGAATAAGCCCTTGATATGCAAAGCGGATTGCCTGCGAGGGAGGGCACTTTTTCACCCATGACCGAAACGGCGTTTGCGGGTCCCGATATAGCGTAGAAATATTGTTATGTTACAGGTCGAGACTGCACGGCCTTGACAAGGCCATTCATTCGGTCTAAGGAAAAACCAAAATAAGAGAAGATTCTGCGGTGCACGTTATTGTCCCGGATGGCTGAACCAACACATAAGAACGCCAGGGTCTTGTTGGTGGATTCCACCCGAAGTAAGACCAACTCGTTCAAACAAGGGAATTCAGTCCCATCCCAGCGAGACGGCAACCGCGGATGATATGACCCCCGACGGGATTCCCGCCGGGGGTTTTTTCTGTCCGCTGATCGTTTCGTTCAAACCCGTTGAACGAAGCATGCTCCAAAGCCCTCCCGGAAAGCCTCCAACGGTTTGCCCCTTCTGTCGCGCTACTCAAATATATTGAATAATATATGATGGTTGAAGTTGCATGGCAGGCGACCACCCGTCTTGGCACGCCTTTCGCAATAGAGATCATCAAACAGAACAAAAAACCTCAGAGAGGAGACAGATCATGAAAAAGACACTGGGAACGATGATGGTGGCGGGGATTGTGGTTCTTCTGACGGCAACCTTCAGCTTCGCGGAATACGCGGCGGCGGGCGTGGGGAGCTTCCCCTACTTTCAGCTGGGCTGCCTGATCGTGGGGGGGATGACGATCATCTCCCTGAAGCACAAGTTCGAGAAGATGTACACCAACGAGGCCGTGGGCGCCTTCGCCCTCTACACGGTCCTGGTGGCCCTCT
>JBFYXW010000161.1:0-18943 GCA_041310335.1 Syntrophaceae bacterium
GGGGGGCCCGCCCGGGACAGGAGACCGCTTTCCGCCCGGCGCCGCGGTAAACGCGAAGGCTTTTCAAGGAGGGAACCGTGAAAGACCTGAAGGGTAAGACGGCCGTCGTGACCGGGGCGGCCATGGGCATGGGCCGGGACCTGTCGCGAAAGCTCCTCCGGGAGGGGTGCGCGGTGGCCCTGGTGGACCTCCGGCAAGACGCCCTGGATGAAGCCGAGGAGGATCTCCGGCGCCTCGGCCCCTGCCGGGGTTACGTTTGCGACATCTCCGACCGGGAGGCCGTCTACGCGCTGGCGGGTCGCATCGAGGCGGACCTGGAGCCCCCGGCCATCCTGGT
The DNA here is from genome assembly GCA_041310335.1 of Syntrophaceae bacterium. Classification (GTDB taxonomy): domain Bacteria; phylum Desulfobacterota; class Syntrophia; order Syntrophales; family PHBD01; genus PHBD01. The sequence continues at coordinate 338 of JBFYXW010000161.1, forward strand.
GAACAACGCCGGCGTGGTGACGGCCCGGCCCCTGCTGGACCTGGACGATGCCGCCATCGAGCGCATGATCCGGGTCAACCTGACCGCCCTGTTCTGGACCTGCAAGGCCTTCCTGCCCTCCATGCTCCGTCGCGGCGAGGGGCACATCGTCAACATCGCCTCCGCCGGCGGGATCCTGGCGATCCCGAACCTCTCGGCCTACTGCGCCAGCAAGTTCGGCGTCATCGGCTTCACCGACAGCCTCCGCCAGGAGATGCGCAAGATGGGGGCCAACGTGGGGGTCACGGTGGTCTGCCCCAACACCGTCAACACGGGGATGTTCGAGGGGTCGAGGATGGTGGTGGGAACGCAGATGCTCAAGCCCGGGGAGGTGACGGCCCGGGTGGTGGAGGCCATCCGGAAGAACCGGGCCATGGTGGCCGTGCCGTCGGTGCCGGTGAAGTTCGTGACGCCGCTCCTGAAGGTGCTCCTGCCGATCAAGGCCATGGACTGGCTGAACGCGGCCCTGGGGATGGCCGACGCCAACGACACCTGGACGGGCCGTTCCCGGCCCTGAGAGGTGGCACCAACGCGGCACCGCGGGGCGCTTCTCATGCGATGCACGGCCTGGCCGACTGGAGGAGCGCCGCCGTCCCCCTCACCCGGATCCGGCCGCGGCGGGCCTTCGCGCCTTTGTCCTGCCGGTCCGCACCCCGCTCGAAGACCTTCCCGAAGGAGTTTCCCGCCTTCAGCGCCGCCGGGGGACCAGGAAATACAGCTCCCCCTTTTCCTTGAGGCTCCCCGCCTTTCGCTCCGCTTCGTAGCCGGCCCCGCAGAAGAGGTCCAGCCGACCGGGGCCCTTGATGGCCGCCCCGGCGTCCTGGGCCAGGACGAACCGCGTGAAGGGCGTCCAGCGGACGGCACCCGTCTCGTCCGCCACGGGCTTGCGGGCCCGGATGAACGCCGCCGCCCCGGGGGGGAAGAACTGCGCGTCCACGGCGATGGACCGGCCCGCCGTGACGGGGACCCCGAGGGATCCCACGGGTTCCCCCTCCAGGATCCGGAAAAAGATGTACCGCTCGTTCCAGTTGAGGATCTCCTGCCGCTTGTCCGGGTGGCCGTTCAGGTACTCCCGGATGCTCCAGTAGGAGAGGCCGCTGGCGGGCATGTTCCCCTGTTCGGCCATGTAGGGTGCGATGCTGCGGAAGGGGCGGCCGTTGGAGCCTGCGTACCCCACCGTGAGGATGGCGCCGTCGGGAAGGTGGATCTTCCCGGATCCCTGGATGTGGAGAAAGAACAGTTCCGTCGGGTCATCGACCCAGGCGATCTCGAGTCCCCGGTCCCGGAGCGCGCCGTCGGCGTCGATCTCCTTGCGGCTCCAAAGCGGGGCCGGCCTCCGGTTCCCATCCGTCCCGGTGCCGGCCCGCGCGGCCCTGGCCTCCGGCGGAACCCCGTAGAGGGGATAGCGGAAGCGCTCTGTCGGGACGAGGGACCCTTCCATCTGGGGAACGTAGTAGCCCGTGAACAGGACGGTTCCGCGGCCGTCCAGGCCGGCGGCCCGGTAAAGGTCGAACCGTTCGGCGATGCGCTCCCGCTTCCGCTCCGGCGATTCGCTTCCCTCCAGGATCGAAATCAGTTCCCGCAGGGCTTCTCCCATCTCCGCGGGGGAGCGGCTTTCCTCCCCGATGCGGACGGGGCCGACGCCGGAGCGGGTGTAGTAATCCAGGCTTCTTTCGGCGGCGAATGTCCGGGAAGGGAGGTCCAGGTCGTCTTCCAGGGCGGGAAGGGTGTCCCACGAAACGGGCACCAGGCCCGGAGGGGCGGCCCCTGCGGCGGGCAGGGTGACCGGCGTGGGCAGTGTCTGCGCTTCCGTCCGGACGCCGCAGGCGGTGATCCATGCGGACAGGAACAGGGCCAGCAGGATGAGCCGGAGGCGCCGGAGGGATTCAGAGTTCAATGATCATCGCCACTTCGTCGCAATAATCGGGATATTTCGGGCAGCGGAAGCAGTCCGACCAGATCTTCTCGGAGAGGCTCATCCGGTCCACCTCCCGGAAGCCGAGGGACTGGAAGAATTCGGGCCGGTAGGTCAGCGTGAAGACGCGGAAGAGCTCCAGCGTGATGGCCTCGGAGATGCAGGACTCCACCAGCATCCGCCCGATGCCGCGCTTGCGGAGCGCTTCCTCCACGTAAAGGGACCGGATCTCCGCCAGGTTCTCCCAGATGATGTTCATGGCGCAGATGCCCACCGGGGTCTCCCCGTCGTCCTCGATGTAGACGAAGAAATCCCGGATGTTCCCGTAGATGTCCATGAGCGACCGGGGCAGCATTTCCCCCTTTCCGGAGGAGACGTTGATCATCCGGTGAATCGTCCGGACATCGCTGATGCGGGCCTTTCTCAACATGTCCACCCTCCCGGCCCGGGTGCCACACCGCGCGGAGTTTCCCGTTGTGCCGTTACCGCGTTCCCGCCTGGCCTTTCTTTGCCTCTTTCCGGCGCTGCTTCAGGCTCTCCTTCCGCCGTTTCCGGCGGCGGTCCAGTTCCTTTTTTCGCTCGCTCTTCTTGTGCCTTCCCATGAAATCCCCTCTCGTTCCGTTCGTTCCGGTCCGCGAACCGGGTTGAAAAACCGGTGCCGTTCTACCATGCGGGACCGCCGTTGTAAATCCTTTCCGGTCCGGATCCTTCAGTTTCGCCCCCCGGCGCGGTCCAGCATTTCCCGCGCGTGGGCCCGGGTCTTCCCGGTGATCCGGACGCCGCCCAGCATGCGGGCCACCTCCTCGAGGCGCTCGTCATCGGAGAGGACCTCGACCCGGGACGTCGTCCGGTCGTCCGCCAGGGCCTTGGACACCCGGTAGTGACGCTGGGCGAAGCAGGCGATCTGGGGGAGGTGGGTGATGCAGAGGACCTGGTGCCGGGACGCCACGTCCCGGATGCGCTCCCCAACCACCTCCGCGGTGGCTCCGCCGATGCCGCTGTCCACCTCGTCGAAGACGATCGTTCCTATGGATCCGCCCGCTCCCAGGAGGACCTTCTTCATGGCCAGGATGATGCGGGACAGCTCGCCACCGGAGGCGATCCGGTGCAGGGGCTTCGCTTCCTCCCCCACGTTGGTGGACAGGAGAAACTCCACGTCATCCCATCCGCGGCGGCCGATCGAGCGCCCCTCCGGGTTTCCCGGCGTACGGAAGCATATCTCGAACCGGGCGGGGTCCATCCGGAGGGAGCGGATCTCCTCCTCCAGGCTTTTTTCGAGGCCCCCGGCGGCCCGGCGGCGGACGGCGGACAGGGTGTCCGCCCGCTCTTCCAGGGCCCCCCGCAGGCGGTCCGCCTCCCGGGAAAAGTGCTCCGCGTCCTCCTCCACCCGGGAGATGCCCTCCAGTTCCCGCTCCAGCTCTTCCGCCCGCTCCAGGACGGCCGTTTCGTCGATGCCGTACTTGCGTTTGAGCCGGCGGAGAACTTCGAGGCGCTCCTCGATGGCCTCGAGGCGGCCGGGATCGACGGAAAGGCGGTCGCGATACGCGCGAAGGGTCCGGGCCGCCTCCTCCAGGCCGTAGTAAAGGCCCTCCAGGTCATCCCCCGAGAGGCCGAAGGCCCCGTCGACCCGCCGGATCTCCCGGACGTCCGCCAGGACGGAGCGGAGGGAATCCAGGACGGCGCCTTCCCGCCCGTGGAGGCTCTCGTGGGCCCGGTCCGCCCATTCCTGGAGCTTCCGGACGTTCTCGAGGACCTGCCGCTCGTTCCGGAGGGCCGCCTCTTCCCCCGGCTGGAGGTCCCCGTCCCGGATTTCCCGGATGGAGAAGCGGAGCCACTCTTCCCGTTCCAGCCGCTGCCGGCGGAGCGCTTCCAGGTCCCGGAGGCGGGCCAGGACGGATTGGAACTCGTCGTAGAGGCCCTCGAAGGCCTGCCGCTCCTCAGAGAGGCCTGCGAAGGCGTCCAGGAGGTCCAGGTGGCGCTCCGGGTTCAGGAGGACCTGGTGCTCGTGCTGGCTGCAGATGTCCACGAGGCACTCCCCCAGGGAGGCCAGCATGGACAGTCCGAGAGGGTGGCCGTTGACGTGGATGCGGTTCCTGCCGCTTCGGGAGACGCTGCGCCGGATCACCAGTTCCGCCGCCGGTGCAAGTCCCATCCCGGCCATCCGCTTCACCAGTTCCTCGTTCCCCGTGACCTGGAAGACCGCTTCCACCAGCGCCTCTTCCCGGGAAGTCCGGATCATCTCGGCGGAGGCCCTGTCCCCCAGGAGGAGGCCGAGGGCCCCGACGATGATGGATTTCCCCGCCCCGGTCTCGCCGGAGAGGACGTTCAACCCGGGGTGGAAGGAGATTTCCAGGGCGTCGATGATGGCGAAGTTCTCGATGTGGAGCTCGGCAAGCATGGTCCCGACAGGGGCTCTCCAGGTTAGGGAAGGATTCTCTCTCCCGCCGGTCCCACTCCCCATCCCAGCTTGGTCCGGAGGATCTCCAGGTAATCGCGGTGGGGGGAGGAGACGAGGGTCGTCACGAAGGGCGACTTCTGGACCGTCACGGAATCGCCGTCCCGGAGCGTGAAGGTGGTCTGCCCGTCAAGGCTGACCGTGGCCCCCGCCTCCTTGGACCACAGGGTTACCTTCATCACCGCCGACTCGGGGAGGATGATGGGGCGGTTGGACAGGGTGTGGGGACAGATCGGATTCAGGATGATCGCATCCTGGTCGGGAAAGACGATGGGGCCCCCCGCGGAGAGGGAATACGCCGTGGAGCCCGTCGGGGTGGCGAGGATGAGTCCGTCGGCCTTGAAGGTCGTGAGATAATGGTCGTTCACCGCCGTCTCCAGCTCGACGATGCGGGACAGGTCGGCCCGGTTGATCACCACGTCGTTGAGAATGTGGCTTTCCCGGACGGGGTCCCGTCCCTGCCGGCGGATGAGGACGTCCAGCATCATCCGCTTCTCCGTGGTGAAATCCCCCCGGAGGATCCGCTCCAGGGCGTCGGTCATCTCGTTGAGGTTCACCTCCGTGAGGTACCCGAGCCCGCCCGTGTTGATCCCCACGATGGGGATATCGAACTCCGCCACCGAGCGGGCCGTGCGGAGCATGGTCCCGTCGCCTCCGAAGACCACCAGGAGGTCCGCCCGGGCGGCCAGCTCCTTGCGGGAGACGCCGGTGACGCCGCTCATCATTCCGGCGATTCCCTCGTCCAGGAATACCTCCAGGCCCCGCTCGCAAAGCCATTCCCGCAACTGGGCCACGTACTCGGGGGAACGTTCCTTATCGGTGTTGGCGATGATGCCGATTTTCCGGATGGTCATGGGTCCTGAACTCCGATCCTATCGGAAAGATTGGATGAATCGCTACCACAAAAGCGGTCCGTTGTCCACGGCCATTTCCATTGCCCGCTCCGTGCGCCTTGACAGGCTTGCGGGGGTGCGCTACAGAGGCTGCCAGCCGCGCGGTCCCGCCTCATCCCCGCCGACCCGTCCCGGCCATTCCGCTTCCCCAGGAGGTTCTCATGCCCATCCAGAAAGGTCCCTTGTCGTTCACCCTGTTCCGGACGGACCGGGAGGCCCCGCCTCCCCCGGAGCCGGAAGCTTTCGCGGAGCGCCTGCGCTCCCTCTCCTTTCGGGAGGCCGTCTCCCGCTCGGAGGAGAAGACCATCGGCTGGACCGGACTGGAAGATGTCCTGGACCGGGACTTCCGCCGGTATCCCCCCGTCCGGGGCAACCTGGCCCTCTTCAGCCTCCGGATCGATCGGAAGCAGGTCTCCCCGGCGCTGCTGCGTTTCCGGACCCTCGAGGCCCAGCGCCGCCTGAAGGAGGAGAGCCGGCAGGAGCGCCTCAGCCGCCACCAGCAGGGACTGCTCCGGGAAACGATCCGGGAGGAACTCCTCTCCACTGCCCCGGCGGTTCCCGCCCTCTTCGAGGCCTGCTGGTTCCTCCCGGAGGGGCGGGTCCTCTTCGGCACCCACACGGACGGGATCTGCGACGACTTCACGCTCCTCTTCCGGGACACCTTCTCCACGGTCCTGGCGCCCTGGAGCCCCTGGGAGGAGGCCGCGGCGGCCCTGGGCCCCGAGGGGCCGGCGCCCTTCGTTCTGGGCCGGGAATTCCTGACCTGGCTCTGGTTCAAGAGCGAGGAGCGCGATGGCGCCGTTGCCCTGGACAAGAAAGAGGAGGTGGAACTGGAGTTCATCCGGCGCATCGTCCTGGAGGGAGGGGAGGGGAGTCACGCCGAGACGGTGGTCTGCCACGGCCTCAACGCGGAACTGAAGGAAGGTAGGGAGGCCCTCCGGCGGGGCAAGAAGATCCGCGAGGCCAGGCTGGCCCTGCGGCAGGATGCGGACTCCTGGGAGTTCACCTTCAAGGCGGACCGGTTCCGGTTCCAGTCCATGAAGCTGCCCGCCGACGCGGAGGAGGACGCGGGCCAGAAGGACGAGGAGGGACGGCTCCTGGAGCGGATCCACCTGGCACAGCGGGCCGTCTCGATCGTGGAGCGCCTCTTCGCCCTCTTCTTTGCCATCCGGCGGACCCCCGCCTGGGCGGCGGAGGAGATCCCCCGCATGGCCCGCTGGCTGGAACGGGGGTGACGGCCCATCTCCCGGATGAATAGACACGTCGTCGTTGTCGATTCCTTAACGGGCAGACCCTTCCAGCGCCCGTTTGCGGTCAGGAGCCTTCCGGCATGAAGTAGTCGATGTCCGTGACGTTTCCGGTGCGTTTCTCCTTCCAGACGGCCCTCATCCGGGTTCCGATCCTCAGGCTCCGGCCGGCCCGGTCCACGTCAGACAGGTCCACTCCGCGGATATAGTGCATGATATCCGTGTCCGCCCCGTCGAGCCGGATGAGGCCCATGATGTAGGGCGGGTCGGGCATGCCGACGTACTTCACGCAATTGATGGCAAACGTCACCAGGTGGCCCCGATCCTGTACTTGCACCCATTCGTCCGTCTCGGTGAAGCACCGCTCGCAGTTCCTCCTCGCGGGGACCAGGACACGACGGCACTTCGGGCAGCGCCTGCCGAAAATCCGCCTGTTGTCCCTGAATTCCTGCAGGTAGCGGCCGGTAATCGTACCCGCGTAGTGTCGAAAAGGGACCTGCCAGACCTGTTCCACGACGATCGTTTCCGGAACGTGCTTGTCCGTCATGACGTTTCTCCTTTCTATCTCGGTTCTGCCCCCAGGAGCATGATCGTGTGGAACTGAAGCATGCCGCCCAGGCCGGAAGCGAGGGCCGTCTCGGCATTGGGAACCTGCCGCATCCCACCCTTGCCCATGATCTGGATGGCTGCCTCGGCCGCCCGGACCGCCGCCGTGGCGCCGATGGGGTTCGTGCACAGGACTCCGCCGGATGGGTTGATGGGCAGTTCTCCGCCCATCCAGGTCACTCCCTCCTCGAGGAGTTCACCCCCCCTGCCTTCAGGACAGAACCCGTAGGCCTCCGTCTGCGTCAATTCGAGGCTGGTGAAGGGAATGTAAAGTTCCGCAACGTCGATCTCCCGCAAGGGATCCTTGATGCCGCACCGGTCATAAAGCCGATGGGCGGCGATGGCCAAGGCATCGCGGTAGGCAATGTCCGGGCGATCCCCGAAGAAACAGCCGTCGGCGATGGAGACGACGCCATTGATCCAGGCGGGCCGGTCCGTGATGGTCTTCGCCACGTCCTCCGATGCCAGCACAAGGGCTACGGCGCCGTCGGAGCGGGGACAGCATTCGAGGAGGTGGAGGGGCCACTCGATGATGGGTGAGCCCAGGACGTCATCCACGGTCACCTCGAAACGGAGGTGGGCAAAAGGGTTGTTCATGGCGTGCCGGTGAGCCTTGACGGCGGCGAGGGCCCTCTGCTCGTGGGTGCTTCCGTACCGGTGCATGTGCCGCGTGGCCGGAAGGGAGCCCAGGGAGATCGCCGCGACCCCCATCGCCCGCTCGTGGTAGGGACAGGTGCACGTGTTCAGGAGGGTCTGCGCGTCCTGACACTCGCCCACCCGCTGTTCCGCCACGGCCATGACGATCTCGAACATCCCGGACGCCACGTGCTCGTAGGCGGCAATGACGGTGGACATCCCCGTTGCGCCCGCCGTGTTGATCCGGACCACGGGCTTGTTGTATCCGCCGGCGGCACCGCAGAACCAGCGGTCGCAGCAGTCCACCCCGTCGAAGGGATCCATGACTCCCACCGTCAGGGCGCCGATTTGGTCGATATCCAGCCGGGCATCGTCAAGGGCCGCGCGGGCTGCCTCATTGGCCACCTCAGGGTGGATGGCATCCCGGCGCTGAGAAACGAATTTGGTCTGCCCGACGCCAACGATGGCGACTCGTTTCATGCCAGTTACCTCCTTACGATCACGATGCAGGCCCGCTGCGCAGCGTAGCCGCTGATGGACTGGGCGAGCCCCGTTTCTGCCGACGGCACCTGCCGGCCCTCGGCACGGGACCGCAACTGGAGCACGCATTCGACCAGGCGCGCCAGGCCCGAAGCCGAGAGGGGATTCGATGACAGGACTCCTCCGGAGGGGTTGACGGGGACGGCTCCGCCCATGGACGTGACACCCTCCTCAACGAGTCGCCCGCCTCCTCCAGGCGCGCAAAAACCCAGGGCCTCGCAGGCCATGAGTTCATGATAGGTGGTCACGTCATACAATTCGGCCACATCCAGTTCCTTCATAGGTTCCCGGATGCCCGCCATCCGGTAGGCCATCTCTCCCGCGCGCCTCACCGCGGAAAGTTCCGTCAGGTCCCTGTCCTCCATATAGTAGGTTTCATTGGACCATCCGACACCGGCGATCCAGACGGGGGTGGGACAGTATCGGCGGGCAACGGGCTCGCTTGCCAGGATGAGGGCGCACCCCCCGTCGGACCAGGGCGCCCGCTCGAGTTTGCGAACAGGCCAGCAGTCGAAAGGGGATTCCAGGACTCGTCCTTCCGTGACCTTTCTGCGCAAGTGTGCGCAAGGGTTGCCCATGGCGTTGCTCCTGTTTTTCACCGCGACGGCGGCGCTCTGTCGCTCCGTGATCCTGTGGCGGCCCCGGTACTGATGGGCCTGCATCGCCAACGCCAACTTCTCATGGAGACCGAGGGAGCGGTGGTGAAAGGGAGAAAGGCGCATGTTTGTGATGAGTTCCTGGGGACCCTCCGAGGCGATGCCTGTCGAGATCACGAGGGCGATTTCGCAGTGCCCGGCCAGGATGCCCATGTAGGCCTGGGCAATTGCGAAGAGTCCGTCGTCGTTGATCCGGATCTCGTCCTTGAGGAAACCTCCGGCGGCGGGTGTCGTATACATGTGCTCTGCCGTCCTCCCCGTTACGAGATCATACTCGCCCAGGACAATCCGGTCCATGTCTCCGATCTCCAGGGCCGCGTCGCGAAGCGCATCCTTTGCGATCCGGGTGGTCTGATCGCTGAAAACGTCTTTTTTCGCCGCCTGGGACCGGACCTGTCCAACGCCGATGATTCCGACCCTCACGTTTTGCTCTCCTTCCTCCAGGGCTCTTTGTTCAGGACGGCTTACGCTTCATCATGGTGAGGAGGCGTCCGGCCATCGTGGAAACGCCTTTCTGGTTGGGCACATCCACGTCGAAGCACACGAGTCCCCGGTCCGGTTTGCTCGTCTCCTTGATCTCGGCGATGCGGGCCACCACGTGGATCGTGTCGCCGATCAGGAGGGGCTGCTTGAACCGCCAGTTCTCAATTCCGAAGAAAGCCAGGATGGTCCCCTCCAGGATGTTCAGCCGGACGAGGAGCCCCACGGCGATGGAGAAACCGCACATTCCGTGGGCGATCCGCCCTCCGAATGGTTGTGTCGCCGCAAATTCGGCATCCGTGTGCAGGGGATTGAAGTCTCCGCTGAATCCGCTGAAGTTTACGATATCCGTCTCCGTCACCGTCCGGCCGAGCGTGACGAATTCGTCACCGACTTGAAAGTCTTCGAAATAAAGGCCCAGAATGACCGACATGGTTGACTCCTTTCCCGAACAGACGTTGGACAAAACCGGTATGTCATCCCCGGAGACCCAGTTCCCGGAGGATGACATGCTTCATGATCTGCGAGGTTCCCGCCCCGATCGTTGCCAGTTTCACATCCCGGTACAGCCTCTCCACCAGGTACTCCCTCATGAAGCCATACCCGCCGTGAATCTGGACGGCCCGGTCGATGACCCGGAGGGCCGTTTCCGAGCAGAAGAGTTTGGCCATGGACACTTCCAGGTTGCAGGGGATCCCCGCATCGTGGAGGGACGCGGCGTGGTAGGCCAGCCGGCGGGACGCTTCCGTTTCCGATGCCATGTCCGCCAGCATGTGTCCGATGGCCTGGTGCTGGGCTATGGGACGACCAAACTGCACCCGCGCCTGCGCGTACCGGATGGCCTCTTCCAAGGCAAGTTGCGAGCCCATGTAGCTGATCGCGCAAGCCGCGAGTCGCTCCCGTTCCAGGCCGGCCATGAGGCTGTAGAAACCTTGCCCCTCCCCTCCGAGTAGGTTGCGCGCGGGTACCCTGCACTGGTCGTAGACAAGTTCCGCCGTGTCGGAGGACCACATGCCCATCTTGACGAGTTTTCTGCCCACGGAAAAGCCGGGAGTGTCGACATCCACGAGAAGCAGGCTTACACCCTGGTAGCCGGGCCCGCCCGTGCGGACGACCGTGTTGATGACATCCGCCTGGGTGCCGTTGGTGATGAACATCTTCGTCCCGTTCACGATGTATGCGTCTTCTTCTCGCCTGGCCCGGGTTTCGATGCCGGCCACGTCGGACCCATGGTTCGGTTCCGTCATCGCGATGGCCATGAGCTTTTCGCCGGAGCAAACCGCGCGCAGATATTTTTCCTTCTGTTCGTGGCTCCCCGCGTGCGCGAGGGAGGGGCTGGCCATGTCTGTGTGGACGAAGACGCTCATGGCAAAGCCCAGGGCTCCAGAGCGGCACACCTCCTCCCAGAAGACGATGGTGGTCCGGATGTCCGCACCCTGCCCGCCGTATTCAACGGGATAGCCAAGGCCGAGGAGGCCCAATTCTCCCATGCGCCGGAAGATGGTCTTGTCGTAGCAGCCCTCTTCCTCCCACGCGGCAACCCGGGGGCTGATCTCCCGCTGGACGAAGCGCCGGACGCTGTCCCGGAAGGCCTCGTGCTCGTCGTTGAAAAAGGTATCCTTCCGCACCGCGTCAACCCCCTTTCTTCCCCAGGAACGGTCCCAGGGGACCGCTTCCCGGCGGGATGTATTCCCCAGGATACTCGATCAGTTCGAACATGATCCCGCCGAAGGATCCGGGATGAAGGAATCCCACCTTGCCGCCGAGCAAATCGAGCGGGGTGTCGTTGATCATCCGGCAGCCCTTTTCCTTCAGGTCCGCCATCCGGTCCACCGCACGATCAACAGCAAAGGCCACGTGGTGCAAACCTTCGCCATGCGTGCAGATGAAGCGGGCGATCATGCCGTTTTCATCCGTCGGTTCCATGAGTTCGAAGTCGACGTCGGCGATGCGGACCATGCGGAAGCGCATTCCGAATTGCGGCATCTCGAAGACTTCCCCCGCCTCGCCGCCGAAACAGCGGACGAGCGCCTCCGTCACTTTCTCCAAATCCCGTACGGCGACACCGATTTCCGTGATCTTCTTCAGCGTTCCCAAGGTCCACCTCCCTTTGCGGATTCCGGTCCTTCGCCCATGGCCTCGGGCGAGGACCGGAAAGCCTCTGCCCGGCCTTGAAGGTGCCTTCACGAAGTCTGCTTCGAGACAATGGATAGCAACTGCCGAGAGATATCCTCGAGCCGGTCAAAGGAGTGGAAGACCGCCCGGACTCCCATTTCCTTGATTTGGGCCTCGTCCTTGTCGCTGATGATGCCCCCCACCACGACGGGGATGTCCTCGATCCCGCGGGCGGCCATTTCCTCTAAGAGCTTTTGGATCACCATGGGCGGAGAGGCCTGCATGATGCGGTAGCCGATCATGTCCACGTCCTCGGTCATCGCCGTCCTGGCGATCTCGGCGGGTGTCTGGATGCCCCCCAGGATGACCTCCAGGCCCGCATTCTTCAGGGCGTTGGCCACAACCCAGTATCCGCGCTGGTGATACCAGTCGTCCCGGCTCAACAGGATCCGGATGGTTCCACTCATGGTGCTCCACCTCCCTTCAGGCAAGGACCAGCGGAGGGCTGCAGACATAGGGACCCTCCCCGGGCTTGTGAAAGACCTCCGCCTTGATCGCCGCGAATTCCCCCCGGGTCATCCCGGCCTTCACCGCCCCGATGAGCGCCGGGATCATGTTGCGGTGCGCCCTCATCGTTTCGGTCAACTCGGCCGTCGCCTGCTCCAGCCGCCCCGGGTCCCGTTCCAGCCGCACCTTGTTCAGGCGCCTCACCTGCTTCTCGACGAAAGCGGGCTGGTATTCATGGACTGCCTCGAAATGGGCGTGCCGCTGCAGCACCTGCAGGGCTTCCGTCTGGATGTCCCGCTCCTCGACGAGGGTGTTGACCCCCACGAGCCGCCTTTCCCCGGAATCATATTCCCGCTGGATTTTCAAGGCCTCGCCCCGGATCTCCTCGCACATCCAGTTCCAGGCCTGGAAGGCGCCGCCCATCTCCTGGATCCGGTCGATGAGCGCCGTCGCCTCCGCCTCCATCCGGTCGGTGAGCCATTCGACGTAGTAGGACCCCCCCAGGGGATCGACGACCCGGGTGACGCCGGTTTCGATGTCGATGATCTGCTGGGTCCTTACCGACAGGGAGGCTGAAAACTCCGTCGGGATCGCCAGGGCCTCGTCGAAGGAGTTGACGTGGAGGGACTGGACGCCCCCCAGGACGGCCGCCAGGGCGTAGACGGTGCTGCGGATGAGGTTGTTGAAGGGCTGCTGGATCGTCAGGGTCGGGGCGTAGGTCTGGCAGTGCATCCGGCACAGGAGGGACTGCTGGTTCTTGACCCCGTACCGCTCCTTGAAAACCCTGGCCCAGACGCGCCGCATGGCCCTGAATTTCGCCGCCTCCTCGAAGAACTCCGGGCCGGCGTTGACGAACCAGGTGATCCGGTGCAGGAAATCGTCGATGTCGATCCCCTTTTCGATGAGGCGGTCACAGCCCGCCATGGCCGTGGCCACGCCGAAGGCGATCTCCTGGACGGCCGTGCACCCCCCCTCGCGGACATTGCGCATGTCCAGGTATCCACCGTTGAAGAGGGGCACGTGTTTCGCGCAGTACTCCAGAATGTCCAGGCATTCCGTCTCGGGACGGATCATGTTGGACATGCTGCCCCGGAGAGCGCGGAAGGGGATGCCCCGCTCTTCCGCCAGGGTCAGGTAGCAGGCCAGGGAGTAGGCGTTGGTGGAGATGAGATGGACCGGGAATTTCGTGAAATCGATCCCGTCGAAGAGCGTCTCATAGTCATAGAGGGTGTCCAGGGCGACGCCCCCCCGGCCGACCAGGCCGATGACCTTTTCGCTGTCGCTGTCGGCCCGGTTTCCCGAACCGTCGTCGGGCACCACCGACAGGGCGTTGGCGCCCTGGGCGAGAAGAAATTTCCACCGCTGGTTGGTTTCCTCCGCGGTCCCCAGGCCCGTGACCTGCCGGATGTGCAGACCCCGGGAGAGATAGCCCGTCGGGAATACGCCGCGCGTGAAGGGATAGACGCCCGGGAAGGAGATGTCCGCCAGGTAGTCGGTCTTTTCGATATCCCGGGGCGTGTAGAGAGGTTTGACGGCGAGGCCGGAAAAGGTGGTGTGACCAGGGCCCCGGTCGGCAAGGATTTTCGTGACTTCCTCTTCGTACCGTTGCTGGGCTTCTCCCAGCCGCTCCAGAAATTCTTGGTCAAACATGGTCCCGAACCTCCTTGGCCACTCGGGCAGGACATGGGGGATCTGTTCCGGCTGATTCGTTTCCTCTATGGACGCGGGCGCACCTCCTGGCCGCCGGCGGCAGGCCCCGCCAGCATGCCGAGATGGCCCGCCGTCAAACAGTCGAGAACCTCCGTTTCCGTGTGGTCGGGGAGTATGTTCCAGCCCCGGAGCGGCATGATCCAAAGATTGGAAGCAATGACATTGGCGACCAGTTTCGGCTTGTCGCAATGAAAGCTCCCGTCTTTCAAGCCCCTGAGGATGATGGACTCGAGGATGCCCACGATGGCTGACTCGCGCTGCAATACGTTCCGTAGATTCCTCTTGCTGAGGGATTTGGCCTCCGTGAGGATGATCACGGCCTCCTGCTTCATCTGGCAGGCCAGATGGAACAGTTCCCGGATGGCCGCCTCCAACTGGTCCCTTGGCCTTTCTTGCTGTCGCAGGACCCCTTCCAGGCATTCCTGGATGCGGGCGAACATCGTCTCGTGAATCAGAAAGAGGATGTCCTCCTTCTCCCGGATGTAATTGTAAAGGTTGCCGACGCTCATCCCGGATGCCGATGCGATCTCGCGCATCGAGGCGGCGTGAAACTTCTTGTGCCGGAGAACCTTGACGGCGCCCCGGCAGATCTGTCTTTGTCCCAATCCTATTTTGTCGGAGTCTTTATCGGGCACGGCGGCGCTCCTCTGAATGAACGTTCATTCACTTATAAAGCGAAAAACGTCATTTTGCAACGTATTTGTAGGGCGATTCATGAAATTGAAAAACCGCTACGCCGCGGCGGGACGTCTGCGATGGAGCTGGCGGGAGGTCCTTCCGGGCTACGGGAGGCGCCGCAGGTATCGATGCATGTACGCCTGGCGTTGCGGTGTCAGGTAGGCCAGGATCAGGTCGCCCCGTTTCAAAAGCGGCGCATTGGGGGCCAGGCTCCGCTTCAGATCTGCCGTGATGACGGAGATGACGATCCAGTCCCGGTCCCGGGGGGAGCGGACAACGGTCATGATGCCCGGCTTCGTGAATTCGAAGCGGGTGGTCCTCGGGGCCTTGTCCAGGGCGGCGAGGATCGCGGGGTCCATGGGCTTCTGCGAGGCCATGTTCTGGACGAAGCCGTCAGCGGTGAAGTGGAACCGCTGGTGGCGGGCGAAGAACAAGGAATCGGCGGCGGGGACTTTCCCGTGCCGCTGGTAGACCATCTCCCACTTCCCCGGGACGTCCTTTGCGGTCGCCGGTCGTGACTTCTGCTGGATCTCGCTGTCCGCCAGGGCCGCTGACCCGAGCAGGAAAGCGATCGCCGCGGCCAGGCAGGCCGCCAGGAATGGTTTGCGTCTCATGTCGCCCTCCTTCACCGTTCGCCCGGCCCGCCTCTCCGGGATGGGGTCCGTCCCGCTGCCGCGGCGGGGTTGTGCGGTCCTTCGGAACGGCAGCGGAAAAACAGCCTCACGGAAGCCGCCAGAACTCCCTGAGGCGCACGTACTCGTGCCGGGGCAGCTGGACCAGGACGGGATTCGCCTTCGGCCGGAGCCACCGGAGGACCCTGAGAAGGCGTTCCTCGTCCAGGGCCGTGCATCCCGAGGTGGGGGTCGCCGGGTCGAGCCAGATGTGCAGAAAAATGCAGGAGCCGCGGCCGGGCCGGGGCGGGTCGGAGTTGTACTCGACGAAGGCGCCCCAGCGGTAGCGGTGGTCCTCCAGGAGCATCTCTTCGCAGCCGGTCCGGTTGGGCCGGGCCACCCCGGTTTTCCGGACGATCCGGTTGTAATGAAGGGATCGCGGATCGTCGATGCATTTCCAGGTTTTGTCCAGGGGGATGTAAGGGAGGCGGAGGAAGGCGGCCGACTCCGCGGGTCCGTAGCCGAAGGCGGTGCCGATGCGGAAGATCCCCGCGGGTGCCCGGCCGTCGCCTTCCTGTTTCCGCGGGTCCGCCGGGTTCGCCGCTTCGTCGAACCCCGCCCCCCAGGCGAGGCCGTTCCTTCCGAGCAGGGCCGGGGCCGCAGGTTCGGCGGGCCGCCAGGGCCCGCCCGCTTCCTCACGCTCGAATGCCGCCAGTTCCGCCCGCGGGCTGTTCCAGCCCTCAGCCACCACGAAGACGGCTTGCCGGGAAGCGGCAAGCAGGTTTTGTGAGGAAGGGATGTCCTGCCCGGCCGGAGCCGTGCCGGCCCAAACGAGGACCAGGAACGCCAGGATCGCCGTCCCGGACGCCGCGCAGGCACTTCGCGTCATGCGTTTCCTACATGAAGTTCCGATGCTGGATGGCCTCGATGAAACCCGTGGTGCCGGCGGTGATCTGCGCGGCGTTGGCCTCGTCCGTGTCGAGGTGCATGTCCATCCGGTAGGTCGGGTGGACCCGGACGAGGACGTCACCGAAGATCAGCTCCCGGACGCCCTTGACTCTCACCATGACCACGTCCCGGTCCCGGAGCCCCAGGCCCAGGGCCTCCTCGGGGGACATGTGGATGTGGCGCTTGGCGGAGATAACCCCCTTGTCGAGGCGGACGGAGCCGAGTTCCCCCTCGATGACGATTCCCGGCGTGCCCTCCAGGTCCCCGGAGTCGCGGATGGGGGCGTCGATGCCCAGCTTGAACTGTTCTGTCCGGGACACCTCCACCTGGGATTCCTTCCGCAGGGGTCCCAGGATGCGGACCTTCTCGATCCGCCCCTTGGGGCCGACGAGGTTCACCGCCTCCGCGGCGGCGAATTGACCCGGCTGGCTCAGGTCCGAGCGCGGCGTCAGATCCTTCCCGGGGCCGAAGAGGACGTCGAAGTCGGCCCGGCTGATGTGGACGTGGTGGGCCGACGTGGACAGGGGAATGCCCCGGGAGCGGAATTTCTCGACGGTGTCCCGCGTGACCACCCGGCCCAGGGCGTGGACCGCCTCCCGGGCGATCATCCGCTCCTCGTCCGCCGGGACGACGAGGATCCGCACCTTCGATTCCGGGTCGGAGATGTCGGCTGGCTGACCCCGCCCGACGCGGGTCGTCCGGTTCACCTCGTCCGCCAGGTCGATGCCGAAGGTCTCCATCCCCTGGCACACCCGGGCCCGGATCTCCGGCGAATTCTCCCCGATTCCGCCGGTGAAGATCAGCACGTCCAGGCCCCCCAGGGCGGCAATGTAGGAGCCGATGTACTTCTTGACCCGGTAGCAGAAGGCGCTGACGGCGAGCTTGCAATGCAGATCCTCCGCCTCGGCGCCTTCCAGCACTTCCCTCATGTCGTTGCTCCGGCCGCTCAATCCCTTCAGGCCGCTCTCCTTGTTGAGCATCCGGTCCATCTGCTCGATGGTCAGGCCCCGGTTTCGCATCAGGTGCAGGATCACCCCGGGGTCGAGGTCCCCCGCCCGGGTGCCCATGATGAGCCCTTCCAGGGGCGTCATACCCATGCTCGTGTCGATGCTCCTTCCGTGGTCGATGGCGCAGACGGATGCGCCGCTCCCCAGGTGGCAGGAGATGATCTTGAGATCCCCCACGGGCCGCTTGAGGAAGGTGGCGCCGCTCATGGCGACGAAGCGGTGGTTCGTGCCGTGAAAGCCGTACCGCCGGATCTGCTCCTCCTCGCCGATGGCGAAGGGGATGGCGTAGGTGGCGGCGGGCTCGGGCATGGTCTGGTGGAAGGAGGTGTCGAAGACGGCTACCTGGGGCACCGCCGGCAGCAGCTTCTCCATGGCCTCGATCCCCTCGAGGTTGAAGGGGTTGTGGAGGGGCGCGATGGGGATGTAGGAGCGGATCGCCTCCTTCACCTCGTCGCTGATGACGGTGGAACTGGAGAACCGCTTGCCCCCGTGGACCACCCGGTGGCCCACGGCGTTGATCTCGTTGATGCTTCCCAGGGCCTTGATCTCCGGGTCGGCGAGGGTGCCCACCATGACGGCGAAGGCATCCCCGACGGTGGCGATCCCCTCTGCGGGCAGGTCTTTCCGGATCTCCGGGGTCCGGACGTGGTGGACCGCCTCGCCGGAGCCGATCTTCTCCACCGACCCCTCCAGGAGGGGGACCGGCCGGGCCGTGTCGAAAAGGGAGTATTTCAGGGAGGAACTGCCGCTGTTGACCACCAGGATTTTCAGCGGCTCGGAGACGGAGGAGAAGTTCAGGTCGTAGGGGTCGGCGTTTTCCCGGAGGGCGACGCAGGTCTTCTCCCGCTCTTCCTGGATCTTCTCGTCCGCCAGGAGGCGCCGGGTGATGATTTTCGTGAGCTTGGAGAGGGTTTTCGGGTTCGTCGCCACCACCTGGGAGATGATCTCCCGGGGGATCCGGACGAGTTTCGACGACCAGCCGGAAGTGACGCTGGCCATGGCGGGCTCCCCCGTCATGATGGACATCTCCCCCAGGACGGCGCCCCGCTCCAGGGAGGCGATGTGCTTCTCCGTGCCGTCAGGGTAGGGGAGGCTCACCTCCACTTCCCCGTCGTAGACGATCCAGAGGAAGCGGCCGATATCGCCGCGCTTGATGATCACCGCACCGTCGGTGAACTCGAGGAACTGGGCGCTCTCGGCGAGTTGGGCGATCTGGGTGTCGTTCAAGTCGGAGAGGATATCGACGTTCTTGAGAAACGGGGAAAGGTCCATTGCAGCAACTCCTTTCTCGGTTCGGGACGTCGGTTGGGGAATCTCCAGCAGGCGCGGATTCCGGTGGCATGGGATCAACCGGTACCATCAAGGCTCGATTGGACTTCTGTATAATACGTATACATGGGAATCTCAAGACGATAAAAGGTCTTCAAAAAGGTGTCAGATTTATTTTTGCAGTGCAGCACGCACGAACAAAAAAAAGGGGGATAGATTTGAAACCTATCCCCTTTTTTGCATGTTGCACTGCAAAAATAAATCTGACACCTTTTTGAGGCTACAGGTACTCCT
>JBFYXW010000163.1:0-9397 GCA_041310335.1 Syntrophaceae bacterium
AAGCACACGCCGAACCAGGCGGCCTGGATGTCCTTCTTCTCGATGCCCGCATCGGCGATCGCTTCCTGGAAGGCCTCGACGATGAGCCCTTCCGCCCCCACATCCCATCGCTCACCGAACCGGCTGCAGCCCATGCCGATGATCGCGACCTTGTCTCTGATTCCTGAAGCCATGGTCATACCTCCCCATTCGTTAAAATTTGAACAGTTTGCCGATGAGCTGGGATTTCATCATGTCGCCGCTGATTTTCAGTTTCCCGGCACTGAAGGCCTTCATGCCGTCGAGCTTGCCGGTGATGAGGTCGACGAAGTCGGCATCGGCCATCCCGATCGTCGTGGTGGCGCTGGAGGCTTTCCCCGTCGCCACCGTGCAGGCCCCGTCCTTCACGGTGACGAACCACTCGCCACCCGTGGGGCCGGAGATGTTGAACTGGAAGACCACGTCCTTCCCGGCCGCCGCGGCGGCATTGAAAGCGGAAGGCATTTTTTCGAAGACGCCCTTCACGTCCAGGCCGCTGCCGCCTCCCTTGGGCGCCTCCGCCCCGGGAGCCGCAGGCGGCATCAGGAACGTCATGATGGCTGAGTTGAGATCTGGATAGTTCTTGGCGCCGGCCATGCTGTTGACCTTCTCCCAGTTGTCCCGGATGTCTTCCGGCGTCGGCACGTGACCGGCGTCTCCCAGTTGGATCCCGGGGCCCGTCATGACGGCGGCGCGGCTGTAGAATCCCGCTCCAACGTTGAAGATGCTGCCCGTATCCTGGCATTCCTCGGAGCAGAGAAAGAGGGTGAGACCGGCGACGTAGTCGGGGCTCATCTTCTGGAACATCTCCGGCGGCATGACGTCTTCCGTCAGCCGGGACGCGGCAATGGGGGCGACCGTATTGACCTTGATGCCGTACTTCGCGCCTTCCGCCTTCAGCGTGTTCATGAAGCCCACCAGCCCCAGCTTGGCGGAGGAGTAGTTGGTCTGGCCGAAATTGCCGTACAGGCCCGCCGCGGAGGTCGTCATGACGATCCGGCCGAAGCCGTTTTCCCGCATGGCCGCGAAGGCCGGGCGCGTCACGTTGTAGGCGCCGTTCAGGTGGACCGCCAGGACGGCCGCCCAGTTCTCGGGCTCCATTTTGAGGAGGCCCTTGTCCCGGAGGATCCCGGCGTTGTTGATGAGGATGTCCACCTTGCCGAAGGCGTCCAGGGCGGTCTTCACGATGCTCCCGCCTCCCTCGGAGGTCGCCACGTTGTCGTAGTTCGCCACCGCCTCGCCGCCCAGGGCCTTGATCTCCTCCACGACCTTGTCGGCGGGTCCGGCGGCTCCGGTGCCCGATCCGTCCCGGGCACCGCCGAAGTCATTCACCACGACCTTCGCACCGCGGCGTCCCAGCTCCAGGGCATACGCGCGTCCCAGTCCGGCGCCCGCGCCCGTCACGATGGCCACCCGGCCGTCGAAGCGGATCTCCGGAATCCAGTCTGTCTGCGGGACTGCCTTCCAGAAGTACTGGGAAAAGCCGCGCTGCACGTCCACGACCCTCCTGCGGAAAGAAAGCTTGACGGGCATGCCGACCTTGACGTCGTCCAACTCGCAGTCGGTGAAGTCGGCCACGAAGCGGCCGCCCCCCTCGAACTGCACCATTCCGTAGATCGCCGGCGGATCCACCGAAAAGGCCAGCAGGTCCCCCGTGAAGCTCCGGACCCGGGCCGGCACCTGCGCAAACTCGTAGTCCTCCATGAGCCCGACGTGCCCGCAGGCCGGGTTGACGCAGACGTCCGCCGGCGGGAACTGGGGCGTGCCGCAGGCGGTGCACTTGCCGCCCACCATGCCCAGGACCATCTTGCGATTCCGCCAGAGGGCCGTCATGGCCGTCTGGATCGGGGCCTCCGCCCGGATGCCCGTCTCCGGCTCGATGAGGTCCCTGAACTTCAGGAACTTCATGTAGTTCTCCGTCGTCTTCTTCTTGGCCAGGGAGCCCTTCACGCCCAACCGCCCGGGAAGCTTCGTGATGTTCTCGGTGACCTTGAAGTAGAGGGCATCGCAACCCTGGCCGAAGCCCGCCAGGAGGATCCCGTCACCGGGCTTGGCCGTCTCGAGGGCGGAGATCAGCATCATCAGGGGATGGGCCACACCGGTTTCACCCGTGACCTCGTGCATCGTGTCGACGAGCTTATCGGCCCCGGCCCCGAGCCGCTTGGCGATGGCCCGGTGCTCCGCCTTGAAGAGGCACGGGAAGGCGAACTTCTGGACGTCGTCCATGGTGATGCCCAGTTTCTGGAAGAGGCCGCCCACCGCCTCGGGGATGAACTTGGCGTAGCCTTCCTCCCGGAGCCACCGCTCTTCCCAGGTGTAGTCGAACTTGCACCAGGAACCGCGGAAGTGGTCCACAAAGTCATAGGTCAAGCTGAAGGAGCCCTTGAATTCCGCCACCACGTCCTCGTCCCCGACCAGGAGCGAGGCCGCCCCGTCGCCGAGCCACATCTCGTAAAATCCGGCGGCCCGGGTCTGCCGCATGTCCGACGCCGCGACGAGAATGGTCTTTCGGCTTCCCGATTTCACGACGTCCAGGGCCGTGAGGAGACCCGTCGTGCCGGCACGCTGGGAGGATGTGATGTCCGCCGTGTTGATGTCGCTCCTGAGGTTCAGGGCCGTGGTCAGGATCCCCGCGTTCTGGCGGTCGCTGTAAGGCAGGCTCGTGGAGCAGAGATAGCCCGCGTCGATCTTCCGCTTGTCCATGCCGGTCAGGCAGTCCTGCGCCGCCGCCACGGCCATGGTGAGGGCGTCTTCGTCGTAATTGCACATGGAGCGCTCTCCCTGGGCGATGCTGATGAGCGCCGGCGCAAACCAGCCCATCGCCTGGTAGATCGACATCCGGTCCATTCTCAGGCGGGGGATGTAGGCTCCGTAGGATGTGATTCCAATCATCGTCTGACCTCCTTCGTTCGCATAGGTTGCATTCGGTTCTTCGAACCGTTTGTCCGGACCGATCCCGCCCTAGAACTTGAACAGTTTCTCCAGGAGCTGGGATTTCATGACGTCTCCCTCGATCTTCAGCTTGCCCGAGGTGAAGGCCTTCATGGCGTTGAGCTTGCCGTTCATCAGGTCCAAGTAGTCGCCGGTGGCGATCTTCAGCGTGCAGCCGGGACTCGCGTGGGTCCCGGTGGCCACCGTGCAGGCGCCCCCCTTGATCTCGGCGTACCAGTCGCCGCCGCCGTCGCCGGCGATGCAATACTGGAAGACGACGTCCGTCGTGGCTGCACCCGCCTGGAAGGCACCGGGCATGGCGTCGAAGACGTCCTTGACGGCGGTGAATCCGCCGCCGCCCTTCGGAGCCTCCTTCTTTCCTTCCAGGGCCGCGAGAAGGTCGAGCAGGATGAGGTCGTTCAGGTTTGAGTATTCCTTGGCACCCTTGAGGTCCGTGATCTTCGCCCAGTTGACGGACACGTCCTCGACGGAGGGGATCTTCTTGCCGTCGCCGAGAACGAGCCCGGGGGCCGTCATGATGGCGGCGCGGTTGTAGAAGCCGGCGCCGCAGTTGTAGATCCGGCCGGTGTCGTTGCACTCCTCCGAGCAGAGGAAAAGAACGATGGGAGACACGTACTCCGGTTTCAGTTTGTCCTGCATGTCCGGCGGCAGGACGTCTTCCGTGAGCCGGGAGATGGCGATCGGGGCAATGGTGTTCACCTTGAAGTTGAATTTCCCGCCTTCCAGCTTCAGGGTGTTCATGAATCCCACGAGGCCCAGTTTCGCGGAGCTGTAGTTCGTCTGGCCGAAATTGCCGTACAGACCCGCCGCAGACGTCGTCATGATGACACGGCCATACCCGTTTTCCCGCATGGCGGCGAAAGCCGGGCGCGTCACGTTGTAGGCCCCGGTCAGGTGGACATCGAGGACGATCTGCCAGTTCTCCGGCTCCATCTTGAGGAGTCCCTTGTCCCGGAGAATCCCGGCGTTGTTGACGAGGATGTCGACCTTCCCGAAGGCGTCGACGGCCGTCTTGACGATGCCGGCCCCCCCTTCCGCCGTCGCCACGCTGTCGTAGTTGGCAACGGCCTCTCCTCCCAGGGCCTTGATCTCCGCGACGACCTTGTCCGCGGGCCCCGCCGCCCCGGCTCCCGAACCGTCGCGGGCGCCGCCGAAGTCGTTGACGACCACTTTCGCCCCGCGCTTGGCGAGCTCCAGGGCATACACGCGGCCCAGGCCGCCGCCCGACCCGGTCACGATGGCCACGCGGCCATCAAAACGAATTTTGTTCTCTCTACCCATAATCAGTCTCCCTTCCTGTAAAAATGCGAGTTGCCAGCCATTGGATCGTATCGTCGAACGGCCGGCCGCACGGACCGGCCGCACCTTGCTACTCCCTCGTGTAATCGTGCCCCTGGCTGAAGGCCGGTATGTGGACGAACTTCAGCGTGCTCTTGACGAGCTGGATGTAGTCCTCCCGGTTCCTGTTCACCATGGGGCGAAAGAGGCATTCTCCGGACACGAAATTGTGGATGGAGTTCATGAGGGCGAGAACCTCCATCATGACGTGCGGAGGGACGCTTTTCCTGTCCTTCGCCAGTCCCATGGAGAGGGCGATGTCGGCGGTGAATTCCGGGATCTGAAAATCGAGCCCGTCCCCCTCCTTCGATTTTCCGAAGTAGCGAAACAGGATGAGGTTGGAGCTTTCGGGGTTTTCAAAGAGGTAGTCCGTCATCATCTCGATGGAGATGGACAGGCGATCCTGACGGGGCAGGCCGTGGATGATCTTCTCGACTTCGACCAGCTTCTGGCCGAGGTCCTCGCAGATGTCGAGAACGACCGCTTCGTAGAGATCGCCCTTCTCACCCCAGTGATAATGAAGGGTGGAAATGTCGATCTCGACCTCTTGGGCGATCATCCGGGTCGTCGTGCCGTGGAAGCCGTATTGCCCGAACAGTTGGCGGGCCGCGGCCAGAATCCTCCCCTTCATCGAGGACGGGTCTTTCCGGGCCTTTTCTAGGATCGTAGCCATCTTGACATCCCGCAAGGGGTTCCAGCCAGAAGTTCCACTCCCTTATTCCATACTGCTATTCCATAGCGTTGTTCCATCAAATGATGGGATCGTCTAATCCGAAAAGGGGGCGTTGTCAAGAAAAATGTCGGGGAGAATCAGGCAGCGGGCATATTGTCAATCTCGCCCCGACGTGTTATGGGCAGACGGTCGCGGAACATGGCAGGACCGCACAGATCAACCGTTTTGCTGGCTCATAACGGGCAGGCGATTGCGCAAACGGAAGGAAACGCTCATGACCATCGCCGTCATCATCCCCTCCCGCTACGAATCGACCCGCTTCCCCGGCAAGCCCCTGGCGGACCTCCTGGGCAGGCCCATGATCCAGCACGTCTACGAGCGGGTCCTGGCCTCCGGGACGGCCTCCCTGGCCGCCGTGGCCACCGATGACCCGCGGATCCTCGCCGCCGTCCTGGCCTTCGGCGGCCGGGCTGTCATGACCGCCGACACCCACCGCTCCGGGTCGGACCGGATCGCCGAGGCGGCGAACACCCTCGGCCTGGCGGATGACGACATCGTCGTGAACGTCCAGGGCGACCAGCCCGTCTTCGAGCCTATCCAGATCGACGAGGTGGTCGCCCCGCTCCTCGCGGACCCGTCGCTCCCCATGTCCACGCTGGTCTACCGGATCCGCCGGGACGAGGAGATCACCCACCCCAACGCCGTCAAGACGGTCTTCGACCGGGACGGAAACGCCCTGTACTTCTCCCGGGCGACGATCCCCTTCGTCCGGGACCGCGGCAAAACGGCGGACTACTACAAGCACCACGGCATCTACGCCTACCGGAAGCATTTTCTCGACACCTTCACGACCCTCCCCGAGGGCATCCTGGAGCGTCTCGAATCCCTCGAGCAGCTCCGGGCCCTGGAGCACGGACACCGCATCCGGGTCGTAATCACGGAGCATGACTCCATCGAGGTGGACACGCCCCAGGAGCTGGAACGGATCCGGCGGATCCTGGCGGGGGAAACTTCAACCTGAAGGAGGAACAGCGGTCATGGTAGACCTGGAATACCTCAACAACATCAAGCTCGTGGAGGAGCCATTCGCCCAGAAGATCGTGGGGACCCTCCTCCTGAAACCCAATTACGAGATTTTCCGGCACGTGGACATCCGGTTCGAAAACGTCGAACGGATCCCCCGGAACGAGAACGTCATCTTCGCCATGAACCACACCGACCGGTTCAACTACTGGCCCTTCCAGTACAAGCTGTGGCGGATGAACTACCGCTTCACCACCGTCTGGGTGAAGGGGAAGTACTACCGGAACTCCCTGATCGCCACGGGCCTGGACCTCTGCAGGCTGATTCCGGTGCCGTCCATGGGCTACCTCCTCGAGGAATTCTACCAGAGGAAGTTCCACAAGCGCATCGACCGGGACGTGTACCGGAAGATCCGCGACGTCGTCGACGAAAAGCACCAGGACCCGGAGGTTTCGCGGAAGGCACTGGCCGAGACGGCGGAACTGATGGGGGACGACTTCGTCGACTTCATCCGGGACTACTACGAAAGGATCATGGCGAAGGTGGCGGAGCTGAGCCTCCGCGCCCTCTGCGAGAAGGGGCTGAGCGTCATCATCTTCCCCGAGGGCACCCGGGGCTCCCAGCTCGGGGAGGGAAAGACGGGCATCGCCCAGGTGGCGCTCCACACGGGGAAGACGGTGGTGCCCGTGGGCTGCAACAATTCCGACGCCGTCTATCCCGGCAGCAGCCCCTTCGCGAAGAGCGGCTGGATCACCTACCGGATCGGGGAGCCCATCACCCTGGACAACCAGCTGAAAGACTATCGGATCGGCGAGACATTCCAGCTCCTCTCCCGGGAGTCGCAGAAGAAGTACCGGGCGCAGTTCGAAGGGGCCACGGCGGTCATCATGAAGGGCATCAACGCCCAGCTGGACGAGAAGTACCGGCGGGACTGAAAGGAGGAACGAGAGATGAGAAACCGTAGCATGGAGTGGAAGTGCACCCTCGCCCTGGCGGCCGTTCTCTGCCTGGCCCTCTTCGCCCTATCGCCCCCCTCCCAGGCCGCTCCCGCCAAGGCCAGAATCGCGAACGCCGCGGAGGAGCCCTCCTCCTATCACTGGTGGGAGCGCCCGAAGGTCGTCCAGATGCTGAAGCTGACGGAGGACCAGGTGCAGGGACTCCGCGCCGCCACGAAGGACGACATCCGGAAGAGTGGGGACTTGCGCAAGACATTGAAGGGGGAGCGGGACGTCCTCTACCGGCTCCTGGCAGCGGACATGCTGGACGAAAAGCAGATCGCCCTGCAGAGCGAAAAGGTCCTGGCGACGTTCCTTATGGTTTTGAGGATCGAGGCGGACATCCAGCTCAAGGCAGCGAAGGTGCTGACGGGGGAGCAGCGTCGCGAACTGCTGGACCTCCGGGAGATGTCGCAGGAGCGGGGCCGGAAGAGACCGCTGAACCGAAGGGACCGGCGCCCGCCGCTCGGGGAAGACGACTGGGAAGAGTGAGCCGGAACCGGCCTTACCGGCCGATTGGGGATCACAGCGCGAAGGTCGCGTCGATCTTGTAGGTCGCCGTTGCCCGGAGGCTTGCGATCTCGATCCCCGTCTTTTCCCGGATCTCCGCGAGGGCCTTCTCCAGGGCCTCCCCGGACGGGGCGATGAAGGTGAACCAGTAGTTGAACTCGTGATCCCGGCGGTAATGGTGGGTCACGCCGGGGAAGGCGTTGACGGTCTTCACGAACGAGGCGGCCCTCTCCTCGGGAACCCGGGCGGCGCAGAGAGTGCTCACAAACCCCAGTTTTTGGGGATTGAAGACGGCTCCGATACGCCGGAGCACCCCCTCCTCCCGGAGTTTCCGCACCCGGCGCAGGACCTCCCCCTCCGGGAGGCCAATCTTCTCTCCCACAACCCGGAAGGGCTCCGCCTCCAGGGGAAAGTCCCTCTGAAGCAGGTTCAGGATCTGCCGGTCCTTCTCGTCCATGTTCCCTCGACGCGGCCGGTCTCCGGACCGGCAGGATCTGCCGGCGGGCCTTTCCGCGGATCCCTGTCAGAAGTAAACCCGGAAGAGGGGATTGACTTCGGGAGCCCGGCGGACGTTGCACTCCAGGTCGTCCAGGAGACCGTCCTTGTTCCGGTCGATGGCCTTGAACCTCCGGTCCGCCGACTGCCGCAACTCGTCCATGCTCACCTTGCCGTCGCGGTTCTTGTCCAGGTCCTTGAACTTCGACCGCGCCCCCTGGATGGCCTTGAACTCCTGCTCGCTCAGGTATCCGTCCCTGTCCCTGTCGGCCTCCTTGAACACCTTCTCCGCCGCGGCGTCCATCTCCGGGCGGGAAATCCTCCCGTCCCCGTCGGTGTCCAGGTCCCGGAAAGCGGGTCCCGCCGCCAGGGCCGCACCGGCCAGGAGAATCAGAATCAACGCCGCCGCCAGACATGCCTTCTTCATCGTTTCACTCCTTGTTTCGCTCCGTTCGCCCTCCCCGCGACGAATCCTTGCGGGGACGGTCCTTCCGCGGGCTCAGGCCTCCGCGGAATGATGCCCGGCCTTTGCCCCCTGCCGGCTTCCTCGCGGCTCGTAGATGCAGAGGGGCTCCTCCGCCAGGTAGTCCCCCGTGGCCTCGAAGGCCCGGGCGCGGCAGCCGCCGCAGACCCGGATGAACTCGCAGCGGCCGCACTTCCCGCCGTAGCAGTTCAGGTCCCGGAGGTCCCGAAACACCGCCGACTCCTTCCACACCGCCTCGAAGCCCCGCTCCCGCACCTGCCCGCAGTCCACCTCCAGGTAGCCGCAGGGCTGGACCTGGCCCGTGTGGGAGATGAAGCAGAAGGCGCTCCCTCCCAGGCAGCCCCGCGTCATGGCGTGGAGGGGGTGGCCCGGCGCGCCCGGACCAAAGGACGGTGCCCCGCCGGGGTGCCCGCCCGCCGCTGGTGCGGTCCCGGCCGCCGCGGAAGCGGATGAGCCCGCCGCTCCGGGATGCCCCGCCGGCTTATCCCCGTCCCTGAGCACGCCGTCCCTTCGTTTCCGCTGGTGCAGGACCCGGAAGAAGTGGGGGGCGCAGGTGGCCTTGAGCTGGATGGGCGCGCGGTACCCCTCGTCGACGAACCACTCCAGGGTCTCTTCGTACTCCCGGGCCGAGATGGCCTGGTCCGCCATTTCCCGTCCCCGTCCGGTGGGAACGAGGAGGAAGATGTGGTGGGCCGCCGCCCCGATCCGGACCGCCAGGTCGAGGATCTCCGCCACCTGCCCGCGGTTCGCCTGAGTGATCGTGGTGTTGATCTGGAACTCCAGGCCCACCCGCTTCATGGCCTCGATGCCCGCCAGGGCCCCCGCGAAGGCCCCGGGGACGCACCGGAAGGCGTCGTGGCTCGCCGCGTCGGCCCCGTCGAGGCTGATGCTGACCCGCTGGATGCCCGC
>JBFYXW010000164.1:0-24948 GCA_041310335.1 Syntrophaceae bacterium
GTCGCGAATGCGTGGGAGCCAAAAAAGAACCCCGGGGGGATCTCCCTCCCGGGGTTCGGTCTTTTTCCTCTTCGACAGGCGGGACGTTACTTCACCTTGTCTCCCAGACCCTTGCCGGCCTTGAACTTCACGACCTTCTTCGCCGGAATCTTGATGGCCTTGCCGGTCTGCGGATTTCTTCCCTCACGGGCCTTCCGCTTGATCACGGAAAACGTACCGAAACCTACGAGACCCAGTTTGCCGCTCTTCTTGAGCTCCTTCGCCACGGCGCCCATGAAGGCGTCCAGCGCCTTGCCCGCCGCCGCTTTCGTGATTCCCGCTTCTCCTGCGATTGCCCCGATCAGTTCTGCCTTCGTCATTCCTGTACATCCCCCTTTCTTTTTTTGTTAATGGCTGCCTTCCCCGGCAGCATCATCCCAACGGGTGGCCTTTCTTCCGTCCCGAAACATCCCCGGGACCCCGCTGACATTGGCTTTCCTGAGCCCGAACCAGAAAACAAAAACGTTATCAATGACCTTCGTCCAAGAGGGTGCTGAAACGCTCTACCCATCAAGGATGGCCACGGATAACACAAAAAAAGTGAAGAATCAAGAGAAATTATTGAGGTGGCATCGGGAACATCAAATGGGGTGGGTGTTAGGGGGATACCAGGTCCGCAAATCCTTTCTATCAGGGAAACAGGGAGAAGGGCAATACGCTATTTGCCGGCCGGGCTGTCCTCTATCGGTATGGATTCCCCTGATGCTGAACCATAGGGGCAGGGAGCGGACTTCCTGCCGATTTCGGGGGATCTTTTATCGATTATTATATTAATAAAGTATTAGATATTGACAGGAAAATGAAAAATCCGGCTCGTGGGAAAAGGGCCGGAGGGGGGTGCGCCGGTGCTCCTGGGTAGGGGACGAAGCCGTTGGTCGAAGGAATGCGTTCAGGATGCAGGTGTGGAGAAGACCGGTTCTTGCGAAAAAGCCCGTTGCCGGTTGAATCCGTCCAGAAATCGGCAAGGAACGGACGGGAGAGGGTTCAGGAAAGAAGCATCCGCTCAGCCCGCTTCAGGGCCTTTTCGCGGCCCAGCCAGGCGAGGATCCTCTCCAGTTCGGGGCCCTTCAGGAGGCCCGTCATGGCGGCCCGGATGGGGAGCAGGAGCCGCCGGCCGCGGAAGCCGGTCCACTCCTGGATTCGGTTCATCACCGCCCCATGCCATGCCGGCTCTCCGGCGACTTCCTGCAGGGCCCGCCGGAAGGCCTCCAGGACGACTCGTCCGTCCGCAGCCTCGAGAACGGCCTGTGCCTCCGCAGAACAGGGCGGATTCTCTTCGAGGAAAACCGGCAGGTAGGGTAGGGCGTCTTCCAGGACCACCAGGTTGTCCCGGAGGAGGTCCATGACCTCGGCGAGGAGGCTCCGTTCCGGACGTTTCTCCGGCGGATACCCCGCCCGCTCCAGGAGCGGCAGGATCCGATCGGCCAGTTCCCGCGCGTCGGCCTGCCGGAGGTACTGGCCGTTTAGCCAGCGCAGCTTTGCGGGGTCGAAAACGGCTCCGCCCTTTCCCGCCCGCGTCAACTGGAAGGAGGCGATCAGTTCCTCCCGGTTCAGGACGTCCTTGCGCCCCTCGGGTGTGTGGCCCAGCAGGGCGAGGTAGTTGACGAGCGCCTCGGGGAGGAACCCCTCGCTCCGGAACTGGCGGATGGACGTGGACCCGTGCCGCTTGCTGAGTTTGGCCCGATCCTCTCCCAGGACGAGCCCGTGATGGGCGAAAACCGGCGGCGGGTACCCCAGGGCCTCGTACAGGCAAATCTGCAGGGCCGTGTTGGACAGGTGGTCCTCGCCGCGGATGACGTGGGAAACCTGCATGGCATGGTCGTCGATGACAACGGCAAACTGGTAGGCCGCGAGTCCGTTGGACCGGACGATGATGAAATCCCCCAGGTCAGCGGCCTGGAAGCGCATGGTTCCCCGGATCCGGTCCTCGAAGACGATTTCTCCGGGGGGCACCCGGAATCGGTAGGCGGGGCGCCGCCCCTCTTCCTCCAGGCGCCGGCGCTCCGGTTCGGCGAGTTTGCGACAGCGCCCCCCGTACCGGGGCGGCCGTCCGCGGGCCAACTGGATCCTTCGTTCCGCCTCCAGTTCCTCGTCGCTGCAGTAGCAGGGATAGACCCGTCCCTGGCGGAGCAATTCCTCCAGGGCAAAGCGGTAGAGGGGCAGGCGTTCGCTCTGCCGGTAGGGCCCGAAGGGTCCGCCCGCTCCCGGTCCCTCGTCCCAGGGCAGGGAGAGCCAGGCCAGGTCCTGGAGCAGATGCCGCTCGAATTCCTCCGTGGACCGGGCGGCGTCGGTGTCTTCGAGGCGCAGGATGAAGGTGCCTCCGTGCTGGCGGGCGAAGAGCCAGTTGAAGAGGGCCGTCCGCGCCCCACCGACGTGGAGGTCTCCCGTCGGTGATGGGGCGAAGCGGACACGGGGGGCGCCGGAATTCATGAACCCTCCTCCTCCGCGACGGTGGCCACCGCGAGGACGGCGATGCCCTCTCCGCGGCCGACGAAGCCCATGCCCTCGTTCGTCTTGGCCTTCAGGTTCACCTGCCTTGCGGAGATTCCCAGGGTCCGGGCGACGTTGGCCGCCATCTGCGGCAGGTAAGGCGCCAATTTCGGCCGCTCCAGGATGATGGTGGCATCCACGTGGCGGACGAGGCACGACGCTTCGCGCGCTTTTTTCGCCACCGCCTCGAGAAGGCGGAGGCTGTCGATGTCCCGGTAGGCCGGGTCCGTGTCGGGGAAATGGGTGCCGATGTCCCCCCCTCCGACGGCCCCGAGGAGGGCGTCGCAGATCGCGTGAAGCAGGGCGTCCGCGTCGGAGTGCCCCAGCAGGCCCTTTGCGAAGGGGATCTCCACGCCGCCCAGGACGAGGCGTCGGCCCTCCACGAGGCGGTGACTGTCGTAGCCGCAGCCCACCCTCATGATGTCCCCCTCTTCCCGGGGGGGACCGCCGACCGCCACTCCGCCGCGGCGAGGTCTTCCCGGGTCGTGATCTTGATGTTTCCGTAATCGCCCGGGACCACGGTCACCGGGTAACCGGCCCGCTCCACGAGCGTTGCGTCGTCGGTCCCTCGAATTCCCTCCGCCTCGGCTTTCCGGTAGGCCTCCTTCAGCATGGCCGCCGGGAAGGCCTGGGGGGTCTGGATGAGCCAGAGCTCCCGGCGGTCCAGGGTTTCCAGGACGGTCCCGTCCTGATCCGCCCGCTTCACCGTGTCCTTCGCGGGAACCCCCGCGATGGATGCTGTGCCTCTTCTCGCCAGGGTGACAACCCGGCGGATGAGCGGCGCCGGAGGAAAGGGGCGGACGCCGTCGTGGACGACCACGACCCGGCAGTCATCCCCGACCGCGGCGAGGCCGTTCCTCACGGAATCCTGGCGCTCCCGGCCCCCCGGCAGGATCTTCGTGACCTTTGTGAGGGAGAAGGTCTCCACGATGTCTTTCCGGACCCGGGACAGGTCCGCTTCGGGGACCACGAGGATGATTTCGTCGATGGCGGGGGATGCCTGCAGGGCCGCCAGGCTGTGGGCCAGAACGGGCCGCCCGTGAAGGTCCAGGTACTGCTTGGCCCGGGAAGTTCCCATCCGGCGGCCGGCGCCGCCTGCGGGGACAATGGCGATCGTTTTCCCGGGTCGAGGTTTCCGTCCCGAGGCGGGCATGCTGGGAGCCACGGGCGCTCCTTCCGTGTTCGAGAGGTCGGGCCGGGGTATCGCAGGCGGATGGTCCGGCCGGCCCCTGTCCGCCATCGGACGAAAAAGAGCCCGGGGGATTCCCCCGGGCCCCTGTCCTACGTGCGGTTGGATGCCGTGAAGGGTTTCTTCTCCGGCGCCAGGGCCCTCAGTTCCGAGAAAATCATGCGTCCCGCCGTCGTCTGCAGGACGCTGGTCACCATGGCGTCCACCGTGGACCCGATGTGCTTCTGGCCGTTGTCCACGACGATCATGGTTCCGTCGTCGAGGTACCCGACCCCCTGGCCGGACTCCTTGCCCTCCTTGATGATCTTGACGGTCATCATCTCGCCGGGCAGGACCACCGGCTTCAGGGCGTTCGCCAGCTCGTTGACGTTCAGGATCTTGATGCCCTGCAGTTCCGCCACCTTGTTCAGGTTGAAGTCGTTCGTCATGATCTTGCCGTCCGACTTCTTGGCCAGGGCGACCAGTTTCGCGTCCACGCTCTTGATCTTGGGGAAGTCCTGGTCCACCACGTCGATGGTGATGCCCGCCGTCCGCTGCATCCGGTTCAGGATGTCCAGACCCCGACGTCCCCGGGACCGCTTGAGCGAGTCGGACGAATCGGCGATGTACTGCAACTCGTCGAGGACGAACCGCGGGACGACGAGCCGCCCTTCCAGAAAGCCCGTTTCCGCGATGTCGGCGATCCGGCCGTCAATGATGACGCTGGTGTCCAGGATCCGGTAGTCTTCAGGATCCTTCCGGACGGAAGTCCCGAAGAAGGAAAACTCTTCGACCTTCTTGGATCCGAGGACGAGTCCCAGGTATCCCAGGATTCCGGTCAGGATCACGTAAATCCAGGGAAGAATCTGCTGATATTCCTGAAGCCTGCCGACAAAATTCAAGCCGTACGCCAGGGTGACGGCGATCAGCAGACCCGCCATCATGCCGCCCACCCCGCCCAGGATGACCTTCAGGGAGACTTTCCGGATGTCCTGCTCGATCTTGATTACAAAAAGGGCTGTGAATAATCCTGCTATGGCTCCCAAGAAGGACTGCCATAACCCGTCGAATGACAGATATGCAATAAAATACCCGCTGACAGAACAAGCCAGAATCAAAAAGATCCTCATGATCATTGCGCTCACCTCCTTTCCGTTTGGATTTTCCATCCCGGACCCCGCACCCTTCTCCCCGGCATGTGTTCGGGGCGGGCGAAAGGACCGGTCGCGCCGTCGCCTCAGGGCGGCGGCGCAGGCCTCCCGATGGTCTCGGGGGAATGATTGCGTGCGGGAAGGACTCTATCACGGTGAGCCGGCCACGGGACCGCGGACCGGACGTGCCGAGGGTCTCCATCGCCGAAGGGCTTTCGGCCGAAAAAGGGGATCCTCTGCCTACGGTGTTCCGAATCATGTCTATTGAAGGGTGAAATACCGCTGAAGGTCCTGTTCCACTTTGGTCTCTTCCGACTTGGTGGCCACCGAGATCTCCTTGATGAGAAGACTCTTGGCGGTGTCCATCATCTTCCGCTCGCCGAAGGAGAGGTTCTTGTCCGTTTTCAGGATCAGAAGGTCCCGGAGCACCCGGGCGATCTCGAACACGGAACCCGTCTTGATCTTTTCCAGGTACTCCCGGTACCGCTTGTTCCAGGTCTGCTTGTCGATGGAAACATCCTTGTTGCGGAGGATGGCATAGATCTTCGGGATGTCCGCCGCCGGGACGACCTCCCGAAGACCGACCGACTTGGCGCTCTGGAGCGGGATCATGATCTTCATGCCATTTCCCATGATTTTCATGACATAGAACATCTGCCTGCTACCCATGACCTCACGGTTCTCGATGGCTTCGATCACCCCGACCCCTTGTGCCGGGTATACTGCGATGTCTCCTACCTTGAACATACGGCGTTACCTGTTAGCTCCTTTTTGGAACGTGAGACACTATCATCCCAAGGCCCAAAAGTCAATAGAAATACAAGAAGAAAGGCCCGATAAGCCCCTGTCCGGGGCTGTGCGCGGGCCGGAGCGGAAATGATTTCCCCTTGACAAGAAAGATCGGCTTGTATGAGTGTCTCAAATTCATTTCGAATTCCGGTGCGGGTGTTTGTGGGCGGGTTCCGGGCGGTTCCGATGGGGCCGGGATTCTCGGGAACTGCCGGCAAAAACCTGGGAGAAAACGATGAGACGATGGATCATTCCCGCCTGCCTCGCGCTGGTTCTTTGGTTTTCCTGCCTGTTTGCCCCGGTTTCCGGCCTGGCCGACGATTATGACCTCGAAGAGGCCCTCCGGCTGGCCCTTGTCAACTCGGAAAAGATCCAGTCCTCCGCAGAGAACGTCGTGGTTGCGGAGACGACGCGTGAAAAGGCCTGGGCGGTCCTGATCCCCAAATTCACCGCCTTCGGAGGCCAGACCTGGTATTCAGACCGCAAGACCAACTTCACGGGAACGCTCATCCAGCCCGACTGGGGCAAGGCCTGGGGGGTCCGCGTCGATCAGGCCTTTTCGCTGAGCGGCCGTGAAATCACGGCCCTGAGCATTTCCCGGGACAATATCGAAAAGAGCCGCAGGGACCTGGACGCCGTCCGGGACGAGATTCTCCTCCAGACCGCCTACGCTTACTTCGATGTGCTGAGGACCGGGAAGTCCCTGGAAATCGCCGACGCCAACCTGGAGCGCCTGGCCAGGTACCGCCACCTGGCGGAAAAGCGTCTCCGGCTGGGGGAGGTGACCAAGACGGCCCTCCTCCGGGCGGAGGGGGAATTGTCCGGAGCCAGGGCCGACCGGATCCGCGCGGACAACGGGGTGAACCTGGCCCGGGTTGTCCTGGCGAGGGTCCTGGGCGTGAAGGGCCCTGTCGGTGTCAAGGAGGGAGCGGGCGGGGCGGAGGAAATCCCGTCGGCCGAGCAGCTGCTGCAGCGGGCCCTGATCCAGCGTCCGGAGCTGCAGGGGCTCGAGATCCAGAAAGCCGCGGCGGACAAGCAGGTCTGGTTCGCCCGGGGGGCCTACTTCCCGAGCGTGGCCATAAGCGGCGTCTATCAGAAGAGCGATCAGAGCCCCGAGACCCCCTCCCTGAACAAGGAGAGCGCCTACGCGTCCGTTTCGCTCAGCTTCCCGTTTTTCGAGGGCGGGCTCCGGCTGGCGGAGGTCAGGGAGGCGATGGCCCGGAGCCGGCAGGCCGCGCTGGCGATCGAGGACCTGAAGAAAACCCTGGGTGTCGAGGTCGAGGGCGCCCGGCTGGACCTGGTGACCCTGAAGGGGGTCCTCCAGTTCCAGCGGGATCAGGCGGCCTTCGCCCGGGAAAATTTCCAGGCGGTGACCCGGCAGTTCGAATTCGGGCTCGCCTCCAGCCTCGACGTCATCGACGCCAACACGCTTTTGGTGACGTCGGAGCAGAAACTCGCCGAGGCTTCCATCAACTACCAGGTCGCCTGGCTCCGCATGAAGCGCGTCACGGGAGATCTTCTCCCGTCGGTGCTGGCGACGCGCTGATCGCGGGAGCGGGCCGTGTGCCCCCGGCGTGCGATCGGATCGCAGCAGGATGAGGAGAGAACGATGATGACGCGGAGGTCTTGGATGCGGGTGTTCGAGTCCCGGGGCGGCCGGTTCTGGGCGGTGCTCCTGGTCGCCCTGGCTCTGGCGACGGGTCCCGTCGCGGGCTGCAAGAAGAAGGAGGCGCAAGAGGTCGAAAAAGTCATCAACGTCCGGACCGTGACGGTGGAGAAAAAGTCGCTCAGACCCTCCGTGGAGGCCGTGGGGACCTTGAAGCCCTCCCAGGAGGTCGTCATCAGCCCCGAGGTGGACGGCATCATCCGGAGGCTGTACGTGGAGGAGGGGTCCGCCGTGGCGAAGGGCATGGTCCTCGCGGAGATCAACGAGACGGACTACCGCCTCGACCTGGAGCGGGCGGAGGCGGCCCTCCGGCAGGCGGAGGCGACGCTGGTGAACGTGAAGGTGGAGTTTTCCCGCAAGGAATCCCTCTACAAGGAGCAGCTCGTCACGCAGCAGCAGTTCGACGACATCACCACCCGGGTCACCCTGGCCGCCGGTGATGCCGACCGCGCCCGGGCGGCCCTCTCCCTGGCCCGGGAGCGCTACGCCCGGAGCCGGGTCCGCTCCCCCCTGGCCGGGGCGGTCCGGGAGAAACGCGTCACCGCCGGGGACTTCGTTCGCACGGGAACGCCCATGCTCTGGATCGTCCAGGCCAATCCCGTCAAGCTGTCCTTCTCCGTGCCGGAGAGGGACGTCGGGAGCCTCAAGGTCGGCCAGGAGGTGGAATTCCGGGTCGACTCCTACCCGGACAAGACGTTCACGGGCCGCCTCACGAGCATTTACCCGAGCCTCGACGAAAAGACCCGGACCCTCCAGGCGGATGCCCTCATCCCCAACCCGCGGGGACTCCTCAAGCCCGGCCTCTTCGCCCGGGTCACCCTCTACACGGGCCCGGCCCGGGACACCGTCGTCATCCCGATCACATCCATTCTCTACGAGAACACCCTGAAAAAGGTCTACCGGGTGGAGGGCGACCGGGCCCGGGAAGTGAAGATCCAGATCGGGGCGAAGTACGGCGAGTCCATGGCCGTCCTGGAGGGTCTCCAGGGGGGCGAGCAGCTGGTCACCGTGGGGCAGAACTCCCTGGCGGACGGAGTGAAGGTGAATGTGGCTCGCTGACACCTCCATCAAGCGCCCCGTCTTCGCCACGATGTTCATCATGGCCCTGGTCCTGCTGGGGGTGGTGTCCTATTTCGGGATCGGGGTGGACCTGTTCCCGAAGATCGAGTTCCCCATCGTCAACATCACCACCGTCTTGAAGGGCGCCAGCCCCGAGGTCATCGACATCGACGTGACGGACAAGGTCGAGGAGTCCGTCAACACCATCGAGGGCGTCAAGACCATCACCTCCTCGAGCCGGGAGGGGGTCTCCAGCGTCACCGTCGAGTTCGTCCTGGAGCGCGACATCGACCTGGCCGTGCAGGATGTCCGCGAGAAGGTCTCGATGATCCGCTCCAAGCTTCCCTCGGACATCGACGAGCCCATCATCCGGAAGGTGGATCCCGACGCGAACCCGGTCCTGTGGGTCAATCTCTCGGGTCAGAAGAGCGTCCGCGAGCTGTCCACCTACCTGGACGAGGTCCTGAAGGACCAGATCCAGCGCATCCCCGGCGTGGGGGCCCTGCGCATCGGGGGGCTCCAACTGCGGGAGGTGCGGATCTGGCTGGACGCAGACAAGCTCCGGGCCTACCAGGTGGCCCCGGGGGACGTCGCCGCCGCCCTGGTGAGGGAGAACGTGGAGCTCCCCGGCGGCCGGATCGAGAGCGCGACGAAGGAATACTCCGTCAAGATCAAGGGGGAATTTCCCCGGATCGCCGACTTCAACGACCTGATCGTCTCCTACTCCAAGGGAGTCCCCGTCCGGATCCGGGACATCGGCCGGGTGGAGGACGGCCAGCAGGAGAAGCGCTCCATCGTCCGGTTCAACGGGGTACCGGCCGTCGGGATGGGGATCCAGAAACAGTCGGGGACCAACACCGTCGAGGTCATCGACCGCATCAAGAAGGAAGTCGCCACCATCAACAAGAGCCTCCCCCCGGGGCTGAAACTGGACTACGCCTTCGACCAGTCCACCTTCATCAAGCGCTCCATCAACGAGGTCCAGGGCCATCTCCTTCTCGGCGGGATCCTCGCCGTGCTGGCGGTTTTCCTCTTCCTCCGGAACATCCGCACGACCCTCATCAGCGCCCTGGCCCTCCCGGTCTCGGTGATCGCCACGTTCACCCTTCTCCGGGCCTTCGACTTCACCTTCAACAACATGACGATGCTGGCCTTGACGCTCTCCGTGGGCCTCCTCATCGACGACGCCATCATCGTCATCGAGAACATCTACCGCCACGTGGAGGAGGGCATGGCTCCCCGGGAGGCGGCTTCCTTCGCCACGTCGGAGATCGGCCTGGCGGTCATGGCCACGACCCTGGCGGTCATCGTCATCTTCCTGCCGGTGGCCTTCATGAAGGGCATCATCGGCCGGTTCTTCATGCAGTTCGCCCTGACGGTGGTCTTCTCCGTCGCCGTGTCCCTGGTCGTGTCCTTCACCCTGACGCCCATGCTGGCGTCCCTTTACCTGCGGCACCTCGACCGTTCCGGGGGCCCTCCGGAGCCGCCGGGGGCGGGGCGCTTTGCCGGCCTCAAGGCGAAAATGGGATGGATCGAGAGGGCGGGCGACGCCCTGGAAAGCGGCTACCGGAAGACGGAAGCCTGGTATCGATCCCTCCTGGACCTGGCCCTCCGGCACCGCGGCCTGGTCCTCTGGCTCGCCCTCGGCCTGTTCGTCTTCAGCCTGTTCATGACCCGCTTCATCGGGAAGGAGTTCGTCCCGTCGGAGGACCAGGGCCAGTTCCTCGTCCGGCTGGAGGCGCCCTTCGATTACTCGGTGGACCAGGCGGACCGGATGTTCCGGGAGGCAGAGGACATGGTCCGGAAACTCCCCGAGGTCCGTTCCGTTTTCTACATTCAGGGGATGGGCGCGGGCGGTGTCGGGGAGGTCAACAAGGCCGTCACGTTCGTGACCCTGCACGCGAAAGCCGACCGGAAGAGGAGCCAGGAGCGGATCAAGGCGGACATCCGCCAGCAGATGCGGACGATCCCGGGGCTGAAGGGCACGGCGGAGGACGTGTCCCTCATCGGCGGGGGCATCCGGAACGTGCCCATCCTCTACGCCATCCGGGGGACCAGCCTGGCGGACCTCCAGACCTACACCCGGCAGATCACGTCCGAGTTCTCGAAGCTGCCGGGCATCGTGGACGTGGACACGTCCATCGAGGCGGGCAAGCCCGAGGTGAAGGTCACGATCGACCGGGACAAGGCGGCGGACCTGGGGATCACCGTCGGTTCCATCGCCGAGGCCGTCAACATCCTCGTCAGCGGCGAGGTGGACATCACGAAATACAAGGACGAGGAGAGGGGGAGGCGCTTCGACGTCCGCGTCCGCCTCAACCCCGAGGACCGATCGAATCCCTCCGACCTGGGGAGGATCTACGTCCGGAGCCGCGACGGCCGGCTGGTGGAACTGGCCAGCGTGGTGAGCTTCCAGGAGGGGGGCGGGCCCAGCACGATCCAGCGGGTGGACCGCCAGCGGGCGACCCTCGTCTACGCGGGCCTGGAGAAGAAGCCCCTGGCCGAGGCCATGGCAGAGCTGGACGCCATCACCGCCAAGGTCCTGCCGCCGGACTACTCGGCGCGCTACAAGGGGGCGGCGGAGACCATGGGGGAATCCTTCCGCTACCTGATGTTCGCCCTGATCCTCGGGATCATCATGGCCTACATGATCCTGGCGGCCCAGTTCGAGAGCTTCGTCCACCCCTTCACGGTCCTCCTGTCCATGCCGCTGTCCTTCATCGGGGCCTTCGGCGCCCTCCTCCTGACGGGCAACACCATCAGCATCTTCAGCCTCATCGGCATCATCCTGCTGATGGGCCTGGTGAAGAAGAACGCCATCCTCCTGGTGGACTACACGAACACCCTGCGGGAGCGGGGCATGTCCCGGCGGGAGGCGATCCTCCACGCCGGGCCCGTGCGGCTCCGGCCCATCCTCATGACCACCTTCGCCATGATCTTCGGCATGATCCCCGTGGCCCTGGGGGTCGGCGAGGGGGCGGAGACCCGGGCGCCCATGGGCATCACCGTCATCGGGGGACTGCTGACATCGCTTTTCCTGACCCTGCTGGTGGTTCCGGCGGCCTACGACCTCTTCGACGACTGGACCCGGCGATTCCGGAAGCGGCGCCGGGTCAACCCGGAGAACGGAGGGATTTCGTCATGAAAATGTTTGTCCTGGTCTATTCGCGGGAGGCCGACGAGTATGTCATCGGCCGCTTCAAGAAGGCGGGCATCCGGGCCTACACGAAGATGGTGGAGGTTCGGGGGGAGGGGACCGACTCGGAGCCCAAGCTGGGGACGCACGTCTGGCCGGGGGAGAACATCATGCTGCTCCTGGCCGTTCCCGACGAGGAGATCCACGTCGTTACCTGCATTGTCCACCAGTTGAAGGAGGAGCGCCCCCGGGCGGGCGTGCGGTGCTTCGTCCTGCCCCTGGAGGAGTGTATCTGAAACGGAAAACCCCGCCGCGAACACTCGTGGCGGGGTTTCTCGCCGGTATGGCCCTGCAGGGATTACGGGACCTGGTTGTTGATGATGCCCTGGATGGCGGCCCGGAGCACCTCGTCGGTGAACGTCGCCTGTCCCTTCCGGTCCGCCTTTCTCTCGACGGCCTTCCGGGTCGTTGTAACGATCAAGCCATCCTTCTTTCCGCCGTCAGCATTCCGGCGGGCCACCGAGGCCTCATTCCACTCTGTCTTTTTCATGGAGCGTCTCCTTGTGACCGACACGGGTCGGCACAGAACGCCTCCACTCCTGTTGCGGGTCAGGCGGAGGCCGAATCAGGACCGGTAGGGCTGCGATCCGCCGCGGAACGGTTCACACGCTACCCGCGTCCGTTCCGGGGGAGCCTTTCCTGCGCGAAGGTTCCCCCGGGGTCCGAAAAACCGGGTCTGGGAAGGGTCGTCTTTTCTCGCCTTCCCGTCTGCAGGCTGCAGGATGGGCGCAAATTACAGGCGTGACGGGTTGGACGCAATCGAAGGGGGACCGAAAAGGGGATCGGATGACAAAGCGGTACGTCGCAAGACAAACGGACTTGCGGGGGTCGGTGTTTGTCCGACCGCTCCCGGTTGTCCCGGATTGCCGCGGCGTTCCGAGGGGTGTGCGTTGCGGGGTGCGGGGTCTCTTTTCTCCGGTATGCCGTGGCCGGGCCGCCGTGGACGGGGCGTCGCCGCCCCGCCCACGTGGAAAGAGAGGAAGGGTATTCGTGTTGTCGATCCGGTGCGAACCCTCTCTTTCCGTCTGTCCGGCTGGCCCCGGACGCAGTTTCGCTAGGGCGTCCAGCGGATGGGCGTGGCCATCGGGTCTACCCAGTCCTTCGTAAGCTCCTTCCAGCCTTTCCCTTTCTTCTCCTGTGTCTTTTTCATGGCTCTTTCCTCCTGTCTCTCTTTCCCTGGTTCGTATTCGTGACCGGTACGAGGGGGCTCAGGCCCAGGTGACCGTCGGGCGGGTCAGCCTTCCCTTGCCGGTAATCCTGCATGCGCGCTCGGTAACTCTCCCGAGCAGGTCTCGCTGCGGGTTGAACTCCATCCGTTCCGGGAGAATCATCGTCATGGCTTGTTTCCTTTCCTCGTTTCTTTTCGATGGCAGGATAATCGAAGGGCCTTGGGGCAACAATCGGGGAGGCTCCGAATCTTCC
This sequence comes from Syntrophaceae bacterium, assembly GCA_041310335.1. Classification (GTDB taxonomy): domain Bacteria; phylum Desulfobacterota; class Syntrophia; order Syntrophales; family PHBD01; genus PHBD01. The sequence goes on from JBFYXW010000164.1 coordinate 12,981, forward strand.
TTCGGAGGGGAGAGGGAATGCCGGGAGGATGCCCGGACGGGGGCGCATCGGAACGGCGAAGGGCTCCTGGACGGAAGCCCGGAAGCGGGTGCATCGGTGTTTGTCCGACGGGCCTGGGAAGGAGCCGTCAGCCGCCGGTTCCCAGGATTTTCCCGAGGAACTGTCCCGTGAAGGAGTGGGCGGCCCGGGCGACTTCCTCGGGGCTGCCGGTGGCGATGATCTCTCCACCTCCCGGGCCGCCCTCGGGACCGAGGTCCACGATGTGGTCGGCGGACTTGATGATATCCAGGTTGTGCTCGATCACCACCACCGTATTTCCCATGTCCACGAGGCGCATCAGCACATCCAGGAGCTTCTGGATGTCGGCGAAGTGGAGCCCGATGGTGGGCTCGTCGAGGATGTAGAGGGTGTTGCTCTCGGGCCGCTTGCCCAGTTCCCGGGAAAGCTTGATCCGCTGGGCCTCCCCGCCGGACAGGGTGGTGGCCGACTGGCCCAGGCGGATGTATCCCAGGCCCACGTCTACCAGGAGCTGGAGCTTCGACCGGACGGCGGGGATGTTGGCGAAGAACTCGATGGCCTGGTTCACCGTCATGTCCAGCACATCCGCGATGCTCTGGTCCTTGTAGCGGATGTCCAGGGTGTCGGCGTTGAAGCGCTTCCCGCGGCAGGTGTCGCAGGTGACGTAGACATCGGGCAGGAAATGCATTTCGATCTTGATCAGCCCGTTTCCCTCGCAGGCTTCGCATCGCCCACCCCGGACGTTGAAGCTGAAGCGGCCCGGCTTGTACCCCCGGATCCTCGACTCCGGCAGGCCGGTGAACAGGTCCCGGATGGGATTGAAGATGCCCGTGTAGGTGACGGGATTCGATCGGGGGGTCCGGCCGATGGGCTGCTGGTTGATGAGGATCACCCGCTCGATCCCCCCCAGGTCGACAATGCGTTTCACCTTCACGGCCGATCCCTGCCGTCGGTAAAGCCGCCGGGACAGGGCCTTGTGGAGGGTCTCGATGACCAGGGTGCTCTTCCCCGAGCCGGAGACGCCGGTGACGGCCGTGAAGACACCCACGGGGATGCGGATGTCGATGTCCTTGAGGTTGTTCTCCCAGGCCCCCTCCAGGACGATCCACCGTCCCCCGGCCGGCCGCCGCTTCCGGGGAACCGGGATGGACAGGGCGCCGGCGAGGTACTGCCCCGTGAGGGACGCCTCGGAGCGGAGGATCTCGTCGGGCGATCCCTGGAAGACGACCCGTCCCCCCTCCCGGCCGGCGCCGGGGCCCATGTCGACGATCTGGTCCGACGAGAGCATCATGTCGGCGTCGTGCTCCACCACCAGCACGGTGTTCCCCATGTCCCGGAGTCGCTGGAGCGTGGCGATGAGCCGCAGGTTGTCCCGCTGGTGAAGCCCCACCGTGGGCTCGTCGAGGACGTACAGGACCCCCATGAGGCCCGAGCCGATCTGGGTGGCCAGGCGGATCCGCTGGTTCTCCCCTCCCGAGAGGGTGCCGGAGGACCGGGCCAGGTTGAGGTAGTCCATGCCCACGTCGAGGAGGAACCGGAGGCGTTCCCGGATCTCCTTGAGGACCCGCTCGGAGATGACCGCGTCCTGGTGGGACAGGGGCAGGGTGAGGAAGAAATGGAAGCAGTCCCGGATGGAGAGGCGGCACACCTGGTCGATGCTCATCCCGCCCACCCGGACGGCCAGGCTCTCCGGCTTCAGCCGCGTCCCGCCGCAGGTGGGGCAGTCCCGGAGGCTGATGTACCGCGCCAGGTCCATCCGCACGTGGCTGGAGGCCGTCTCGCGGTACCGCCGGTCGAGCTGGTTGAGGATCCCCTCGAAGGGTTTCGTGTAGAAGAAGCGCTGCCCCCCCCGGTCCATCCAGAACCGGATCTTCTCCCGGCCCGATCCCCGGAGGATCGCCTCCCGGACCTTCGCGGGGAGCTTCAGGAAGGGCGTGTTGATTTCGAATCCGTAATGCTGGGCCAGGGCTTCCAGCGTGGAGTGGAAGGCCAGGGAGTGTCGCCCCGCCCAGGGGGCGATGGCCCCCTCCCGGAGGGACAGCTCCGGATCGGGGACCACCAGTTCCTCGTCGAAGTACATCCGGGTCCCCAGGCCGCTGCAGTCGGGACAGGCCCCGTAGGGGCTGTTGAAGGAGAACAGGCGCGGCTGGAGGTCCGGGATGCCGATGTTGCAGTCCGGGCAGGCGTATTTCTCGCTGAAGAGGACCTCTTCCGCCCCTGCGGGGGCGATCCGAACCAGGCCGTCGGAGAGGCGGGCGGAGGTCTCCAGGGAGTCCCGGAGGCGCTTGCGGATCCCCTCGCGGAGGACCAGGCGGTCCACCACGACGTCGATGTCGTGGCGGCGGTTCTTGTCCAGGGGGATCTCCTCCGCCAGGTCGTGCGTCTGGCCGTCCACCCGCACCCGGACGAAGCCGTCCTTCTGCAGCTTCTTGAACTCCTTCTGGAATTCTCCCTTCCGGCCCCGGGCGAGGGGAGCCAGGATCGTCAGGCGGCTTCCCTCGGGCCAGGCCAGGACGGCGTCCATCATCCGGTCGATGGTCTGGGAGCGGATCTCCCGGCCGCAGGAGGGGCAGTGGGGGACACCGATGCGGGCGAAGAGCAGGCGGAGGTAGTCGTAGATCTCCGTGACGGTCCCCACGGTGGAGCGGGGGTTGTGTCCCGCGGCGCGCTGCTCGATGGCGATGGCCGGTGAGAGCCCCTCGATGGACTCCACGTCGGGCTTGTCCATCTGGCCGATGAACTGGCGGGCGTAGGCCGACAGGGACTCGACGTAGCGCCGCTGACCCTCGGCGTAGATCGTGTCGAAGGCGAGGGAGGATTTTCCCGAGCCGGAGACCCCGGTGATGACCACCAGCCTGTCCCGGGGGATGTCCAGGCTGATGTGCCGGAGGTTGTGTTGCGAGGCCCCCTTGACGCGAATGACCTGCATGGTTCCCCGCGCGGTCCTACTTGATCTCGATGAGGGCGCTCTTCCGGAGTTCCGTGATCCATTCCTCGAATCTCCGGTTCATCTTCTCGTCCTCGATCTTTGCCCGGATCTCGTTGCGGACGGCCGCCAGGGGCTTCACCCCGGCCCCTCGCTTGTCGACGGCCTTGAGGATGTGGAACCCGTTCGCGGACTCGATGACCTCGCTGACCTCGCCGACGCCCAGGCGAAAGGCCTCCCGGTCCGCCTCGGGCACCAGGGAACCCCGCTCCACGAACCCGATGTCCCCTCCCTGCTCCGCCGCGGGGCCCTTCGTGTACTGGAAGGCCAGGGGCTCGAAGGGCTCGCCGTTCCGGATGCGCTGCCGGATCGCCTGGGCCTCCGCCCGGAGGCCTTCCCGGGTCCCCGCGTCGGCATCCTTCGGAATCGGGAGGAGGATGAGGCGGATGTGGACCGCCTCCCTGCCTTCGTAGGCTTCCCGGTTCCTGGTGTAGTATTCGCCGATCTCCTCGTCGCTGACGACGATCTTCGACCCGATCTCCCGCCGGATGAGGCGCTGCCGGGTCATGTTCTCCTTGATGTCCTGCTTGTACTGCTCCAGCGTCAGGCCGTCCTTGGCGAGGGCCTTGCGCATGTCCTCGAGCGACATTTTCTGCTGGGCGAGCATGTCCCGGATGGCGGCGTTGATCTCCTCGTCCCTGATGGTGAGTCCGGATTTCCGGGATTCCAGCTCAATGAGCTTGCTGTTGATGAGCCGGTTGAGGGTGCCCGTCCGGGCTTCCGCCAGGATCTGCTCCTTGTTGGGGCCGCGATAGCCCTTCTCGACCCGGTCCTGGACGGCCTCGAAGGCCTGGTTCCATTCGGAGAGGGTGATGACCTCGCCGTTCACGACGGCGGCGACGCGGTCCACGATCTCCGCGGACGAGGGGGTCGGCAGGAAAAAGGCCCCCGCCAGGGCCAGGACAAGCAATCCGGTTATGCGTTTCACGGGTTCCTCCGTTGTGGGTTCGGGTTTTCTCCGGGTTTCGTTCCCGGCTGCGGCGCCGCGGGTCCCTTCCCGGGAGTGTGCACGCTCCGGAGGGCCTCTTTCCGGATCTCGATGGTCGCGGAGGCCTGCAGGCGCTCCATCCAGGGGCCGTAGGCCGCCTCCGCCCGGGCGGTGCGGATGTCCTCCATCACCCGCTCGCGAACGGCGGCGTAATCCGGGGGGCCCCCCTTCTCCCGCTCCAGCACCTTCAGGATGTGGTGGCCGTAAGGCGTCCGGACGGGCGGGCTGACCGCTCCCACGGGCATGGAAAAGGCGACCCGGTCGATGGCGTCCGGCAGGGCGCCCCGGGAGAAGAAGCCCAGGTCCCCTCCGCGGGTGGCTTCCGGCCCGACCGACTCTTCCCGGGCGACCTTAGCAAAATCCTCCCCCTTCTTCAATCGATTCCGGACGGCGGCAACCCGGCGGGGGTCCCTAAGGACGATCTGGAGGGCCCGGACGCGCTCTTCCCGCCGGTAGGACTCGCGGTTCTTCCGGAAGTGGGCCGCCGCCTCGCCGGGCGTGACGGCCACGGTCTCGTAGAGGTCCCGCCGGATCACCTTGCGGAACAGGAGTTGCCGGCGCAGGGATTCCCGCCACGAAGGCGGAAGGGTTGTCCCGGGCCGTCGGGCTCCCAGGGATGCCGACTCCCGGTCGAGTTCCTCCTCCGTGACGGAGAGGGAGAGGGACCTTGCCCGCTGGAGAAGCAGGCGCTCCTGGAGGAGTTCCCGGAGAACCTCCTCCTTCGCGGCGTCGCGGTTGCCCAGGACGGTGGTCGAGCCGGTCCAGCGGAGTGATTCGGAGACGAGCCGCTCCTGCAATTCCCCCGCCGTGATCGTTTCGCCGTTCACGACGGCCACGACGGCCGGTTTCGGCGATTCCCCGCAGGAGAGGAGGAGTGCCGGGAAAAGCAGGACCGCAAGGCCCCGGACGATGCGGCGGGTCCATTCCGGGCCGGGGGCACGGCGCGGAGGGGGGCCGATGCCCCACGGGGCGGGTCGCTTCCGGGTGTGTTGGGGCATGGCTCTCCAGCCTTTCAGCCCGTCAGGGCCTGCAGGATTTCCCGGGCCCCCTGGATGATTTCCGGACCCTGGCGGCCCGGCAGCGGGACAGTCAGCTTCCCGTCCGGCGCCAGGGCGATGCCCCGGTAGGGGCCCCGGGAGAGGGACAGGATGCGCCGCGGATCGACGGGGGAATCGGCGGTGAGGACCAGGGAGGCCTGCTTCCCGTCGTAGGCGAACTTCCGGATCTTGAGCTCCTTCAGTTGATTGCGGATTTGGATCGCCTCGAACAGCGCGGCCGCCTCGTCCGGCAGCGGGCCGTAGCAGTCCAGGAGCCCCTCCCGGATCTCCTGCAGGTCCGTGTCGGAGGCCGCCAGGGAGATCCGCTTGTAGGTGACAAGCCGTTGGTGCTCGTCCCCGATATACTCCGCGGGCAGGTAGGCGGCAATGCCCAGGTTGATCTCGGGGCGGATCTCCTCCTCCGGCAGTTCCTGGCCCTTCAGTTCCCGGACGGCCCGCTCCATCAGTTCCGTATACAGCTCGTAGCCCACGGCGGACACGTGGCCCGACTGGGAGGCCCCCAGGAGGTTGCCGGTCCCCCGGATCTCCAGGTCGCTGGTGGCGATCCGGAACCCGCTGCCGGGCTCGGAGAACTCGAGGATCACCTGGAGGCGCTTGACGGCGTCACGGGAGAGCATGGCCCCCTTGGGCACCATCAGGTAGGCGAAGGATTCCTCCCGGGCGCGGCCCACGCGGCCGCGGATCTGGTAGAGCTGGGCCAGGCCGAAGCGGTCCGCCCGGTTGACGAGGATCGTGTTGGCCGTGGGGACGTCGACTCCGGAGCCGATGATGGTCGTGCAGACCAGGACGTCCGTCTCCTGCCGGAGGAAGCGCACCATGACGTCCTCGATCTCCCGGGGTTTCATCCGGCCGTGGATGACGGAAACCCGGGCCTCCGGGACGAGACGCTCCACCAGCCCCGCGGCGGTGTGGATGGAGCGGACGCGGTCATGAAGGAAAAAGACCTGGCCCCCCCGCCGGATCTCCTGCCGGACGGCGTCCCGGATGACCTCCTCGTCGAACTCCAGGACGAAGGTCTTCACGGGCACGCGGTCCTCCGGGGGCGTGTGGATGACCGAGAGGTCGCGGATGCCCACCAGGGACAGGTGGAGGGTCCGGGGGATGGGCGTTGCCGTCAGGGTCAGGACATCCACCAGCGTCCGGAGCTTCTTCAGGCGCTCCTTGTGGGAGACTCCGAAGCGCTGCTCCTCGTCGATGACCACGAGTCCCAGATCCCGGAAGACGACGTCCTTCTGGAGGAGGCGGTGGGTGCCGACGATGATGTCCACGGCCCCGCTCCACAGGTCCCGGACGATCTTCTCCTGCTCCGCCTTCGTCTTGAACCGGTTGAGGGCCTCGACCCGCACCGGGTAGGGCTCGAACCGCCGGAGGAAGGTCTTGTAGTGCTGCTCCGCCAGGATCGTGGTGGGCGTGAGAACCGCCACCTGCCGGCCGTCCATGACGGACCGGAAGGCCGCCCGGAGGGCCACCTCCGTCTTCCCGAAGCCGGCGTCGCCGCAGACGAGCCGGTCCATGGGCTTCGCCAGGCTCATGTCGCCGTGGATCTCCTCGATGGCCCGCGCCTGGTCGGGGGTCTCCTCGTACTCGAAGGAGGCGGCGAACTCCTCGTAGAGCCCCCGGGGCTCCGAGAATGCCTTCCGCTCCAGGATCTCCCGGGCCGCGTAGACGGCCACCAGCTCCTCCGCCATGTCGCGGATGGACTGCTTGACCCGCGCCTTGGTGTTCTCCCAGGAGACCCCGCCGAGGCGGTCGATCCGGGGGCCCTCCCCGTCGGGCCCGATGTAGCGCTGGAGCTGGTCCAGGCGGTCCACCGGGAGGTAGAGCTTGTCCCCCTCGGCGTACTCCACCAGGAGGAAGTCGTTCTCGATGCCCGAGAAGTCCAGGCGCCGCAGGCCCCGGTAGCGGCCGATGCCGAATTCCTTGTGGACCACCAGGTCCCCCTCCGCCAGGTCGCCGAAGGACTTCAGGAAGAACCCCTCCCGGGGGAGGCGCTGCGGCCGCCGGGAGATCTTCCGGCCGAAGAGGTCCTCGTCGGTCAGGAGCGACAGCCGCCGGGCCTTCCAGGTGAACCCGGCGCTGATCCGGCCCTCCGCGAGGAGCAGTTCCCCGCCGACCCGGGGCCGGTCCATCTCCGCCGGGAGGAGCGCCTCGGGGGCCCGGAAGGGGAGGCCCGCCGCCCGGAGGATCGAGGCCATGCGCTCCCGCTCCTCTGGGCCGCTGGCCAGGAGAAACACCTGCTCGCCCTCCTCCAGGAGGCCGCGGATCCGGCCCGCCAGTTCCCCCAGGCGGCCCTCGCCGTCCCGGGAGGGAGGCACGGTCCGCCGGATTTCCGGGACCGGCCCGGTGGAGAAGGTGACGAGATCCTCGGGCCGCTCCCCGCCCGCGCCCAGGACCAGGCTTTCCAGGCGGACCCGCGGGTGCCCGTTCAGGAGCCGCCGGCACTCGTCGTCGGAAAGGAGAAAGGCCTCCCGTTCCAGGAAGAACCGCTCTTCCCGGCGCGCCTTGTCGAGGGCCCGGTCGAGGCCGCCGTCCAGCTCTTCCCGGGCGCCCTCCAGGGCCAGCGGGTCCTCCAGGAAGACCGGCGCCGCCGCCGGCAGGTACTCCAGCAGGCTGCCCGGTCCGGGGTTTCCGGCGGAGTCATCCGGCATCCCGTGAAAGAGGGGTAGGTACAGGGGGTGGAGGGCGCCGGCCATCTCCCCCGACAGGGCCAGGAGCAAGCGGTCCCGGGTGGCGCGGGGGAGGTCCAGGTCCAGGGCCCGCTGCCGCACGGCCCGCTCCGCCCGCGCCCGGCCGCCCGCGGTCACGAGGATTTCCCGGACCGGCGCGACGGCAAACGACACCACCTCCCGGAGGGAGCGCTGGGAGACGGGGTCGAACTCGCGGATGGCCTCGATCTCGTCGCCGAAGAGCTCCATCCGGAACGGCCGCTCGTCCGCGGGGGGAAAGACGTCCACCACGTGGCCCCGGATGCTGAACTGCCCCGGCTCCTCCACCAGGGAGCGGGGTTCGTACCCCCCCTCCAGGAGCTTGGCCGCCAGGGCGTCCCGGTCGATGAAGTCCCCCATGGAGAGGGTCTGGTGCCAGGCGCGCAGGACCTCTTTCGGCAGGGTCCTCTGGAGGACCGCCGCCAGGGAGGCCACCACCACGACGGGTTCCTCCTCCAGGAGGCGGCGGAGGACCGCCAGGCGGTCTCGCTCCACCGTTCGCTGGGGGGAGAGCGGATCGACAGATTTCAGGTCCCAGGAGGGGTAGTGGAGGACGCCGGCCCCCAGGAAGAAGGCCAGATCCCGCCGGAAGGAGAGGGCCTCGCGCTCCGTGGGCGCGACCAGGAGGATCGCCCCCTCCAGGTGCGGCCGCAGGCGGGCCGGGACGAGGGCGCGGGCCGCGCCGTGGAGCCCCGCGAGGGAAATCTCCCGCGGGCCTTCCCGCAGGAGGGCCAGCAGTTCCAGGAAGGAGGGGTCCTCCCGGGGCTTCGAATCAATGATTTTCCGCATGGGTCGGCGTCCGTCAGGACAGGGCCGTCATCCTCTCCAGAGCCCGGCGGGCCGCCGCGGCTGTCTCTTCGGGCACCCGGATGACGTGCCTGTTTTCCGTGAGGGAGGCCCGGATGTCCTCCAGGGTGGTGATTTTCATGGTTTCGCACAGGAGCCTCGGAGAGGCGAGGAGGAAGGTCTTCCCCGGGTTCTCCAGCCGGAGGCGGTGGAAGATCCCCTGCTCCGTGCCGACCAGGAAGGACGACGCCTTCGATTCCCGGACGAAGCGGATGATCCCCGCGGTGCTGCCCACGAAGTCGGCCTGGTCCAGCACGGTCTGCGGGCACTCCGGGTGGGCCGCCAGCGGGGCCTCGGGATGTTCCCGCTTCAGCCGGGCCACGTCGCCGGGGTCCACCTCGTCGTGGACCGGGCAGGCCCCGCCCCAGGGGATGACCGTCTTGTCGGTGAAGCGGGCGGTGTGGCGGGCCAGGTTGCCGTCGGGGATGAAGAGGATCTCGCTTTCCGGCACGGACTGGACCACCCGGACGGCGTTGGCGGAGGTGCAGCAGATGTCGGAGAGGGCCTTCACCGCGGCGGAGGAGTTGATGTAGGTGACCACCGCGGCCCGCGGGTGCTCCTTCCGGGCCTCCCGGAGGGCCTCGGGGGTCACCGTGTCGGCCAGGGGGCAGCCGGCGTCGAGGCGGGGGAGGAGAACCGTCTTCTCCGGGCTCAGGATGGAAGCACTCTCGGCCATGAAGTGGACGCCGGCGAAGACGATGACCCGGGCCGGGGTCCTGGCGGCCTCGATGCTCAGCGCCAGGGAATCCCCCACGATGTCGGCGATCTCCTGGACCTCGTCGCGCTGGTAGTAGTGGGCCAGGAGGATGGCCTCCCGCTCCCGGAGGAGCCGCCGGATCGTTTCCTGCAATTCTTTCGTTTCCATCGCCTGACCCCTGCTGATTCTTTCCAAAGGCAAAAAGGGTTTCTATCTCAGCGGAAACGCGAATTCAAGGGGAAATCATCCCGCCCGGGGCGGGTGCCCGAAGGCGCGGCCATTTCGCCTTGGACGGCGGGAACCATTCGTGATATTCAGGGCTACCGAAATCGACAGGGGGAATGCATGGTCCGCCGCCGAACCGTTTTCTTCGTATCCGACAGCACCGCCATCACCGCGGAGACCTTGGGGCAGAGCCTCCTGACCCAGTTCGAGCACATCCCCTTCGACCCCGTGACGCTGCCGTTCATCGACACGCTGGACAAGGCCGCAGAGGCGGTCCGGCAGATCGACTCGGCGGCCAAGCGCCGGGGTGTCCGACCCCTCGTCTTCAGCACCCTCATCAACCCGCGCATCCGGGAGGCGCTGAAGGAGAGCGCCGGCGTGTTCTTCGATTTCATCGGCACCTTTCTCCCCCTCGTGGAGAGCGAGTTGAAGACGCAGTCCTCCCACACCGTGGGTCGCTACCACGGCATGGTGAACGACACCCAGTACAGCGTCCGGATCGACGCGGTGAACTACGCCCTGGGCCACGACGACGGCATCTCGACGAAGAACTTCGAGGAGGCCGACGTCATCCTCGTGGGCGTGTCCCGGACCGGCAAGACCCCCACGTGCATCTACCTGGGGCTCCAGTTCGGGATCTATGCCGCCAACTACCCCGTCACGGAGGAGGACTTCACCCAGAAGGACAAGCGGATCTACAACCTGATCTCGCCTTACAAGAAGAAGGTCTTCGGCCTCACCATCAACCCGGAGCGGCTCCACAAGATCCGCTCCGAGCGGCGGCCCGGGAGCCGTTACGCCTCCCTGGGCCAGTGCCGGCTCGAGATCGCCATGTGCGAGTCCTTCTTCATCTCCGAGGACATCCCGTTTCTCAACATCACCAGCATGTCCATCGAGGAGATCGCCGCCACGATCACGCACGCCCACAAGCTTCCCCGCCGGGTGGTCTGAGGAGGTCGCCGTGAAGAAATCGATCCGGCAGATCTTTTTCGCGGGCCTGGCGGTGGTCGTCCCCGTGGGGGTGACCCTCTACATCCTCGTGTTCCTGGTGCGCCTCATGGACGACCTGCTCGGTGTCGTCCCCCGGGCCGTCCATCCGGACACGCTCCTGGGATTCCACGTCCCCGGCCTCGGGATCCTCTTCACGGCCCTGTTCGTCTTTCTCTGCGGCCTCGCCGCCCGGAGCTGGTTCGGCCGCCGGCTCGTTCGCCAGGGGGAGCGCCTGCTCGAAAGAATCCCCTTCGTCCGGGGAGTCTACCGGGCGAGCAAGCAGGTCTCCGACAGTTTCATCAAGGAGAGGGGCAGCGGGTTCAAGCAGGTGGTCCTGGTGGAGTTCCCCCGGCCGGGGGTCTATGCCATCGGCTTCGTGACGGGCCAGTCCGCCGGGGAGATCGGCGAGAAGACGGGGGGTGCGGTGAGCGTCTTCATGCCCACGGCGCCCAATCCGACCTCGGGCTACCTTCTGCTGGTCCCCGAAAAGGAACTGATTCACCTGGGGATGTCGGTGGAACAGGCCTTTACACTGATCGTTTCGGGTGGTATTGTGGCGCCCCCCGAGCGGGGAGGCCGTACCGCCGTTCCGGCGCCGTAAGGGGTGTGGGTACGCCGCGGCGCGGGGACGTTGCGGCGTGGGGACAGATTTCAATCTGTCCCCTTTTCCCGTACGACGAATGTTGATACCAAGGAGCTTGCCATGAAATATCAGAAGATCGACCCGGCCCTGCCCTTCAAGGTGGCGGACCTCTCCCTGGCGGACTGGGGACGCCGGGAGATGGACCTGGCGGAGAACGAGATGCCCGGCCTGATGGCCGTGCGGAAGAAATACGGGCCCCGGAAGCCCCTGCAGGGGATGAAGGTCATGGGGAGCCTCCACATGACCATCCAGACGGCCATGCTCATCGAGACCCTGCGGGAACTGGGAGCGGACCTCCGCTGGGCCTCCTGCAACATTTTCTCAACCCAGGATCACGCCGCGGCGGCCATCGCCAAGGCGGGCAGCGCGGCGGTCTTCGCCTGGAAGGGGGAGACCCTGGAGGACTACTGGTGGTGCACCGAGCAGGCCCTCACCTGGCCCGACGGCTCGGGGCCGGACATGCTCGTGGACGACGGCGGCGACGCGACCCTGTTTGTCCACCAGGGTGCGGTGGTGGAGAAGGATCCCTCCATCCTCGGGAAGCCCTGCGAAAACAAGGAGTTTGCCATCATTCTCGACCGCCTGGGGCGAAGCCTGAAGAAGAACCCGAAACGGTGGCAGACGGTGGCCGCGAACATCCGGGGCGTCTCCGAGGAGACCACGACGGGGGTTCACCGGCTTTACGCCATGCAGAAATCCGGGGAACTCCTCTTCCCGGCCATCAACGTGAACGATTCGGTCACCAAGTCCAAGTTCGACAACCTCTACGGCTGCCGCGAGTCCCTGGCGGACGGCATCAAGCGGGCCACCGA
>JBFYXW010000165.1:0-24206 GCA_041310335.1 Syntrophaceae bacterium
GTGCACCGACAACGCCGCCATGATCGCCGTCGTCGGCAACGAGCGGCTCTCCCGGGGCATGCGGGATTCCTTCGACCTGAACGCCGTGTCCCGGTGGCCCCTGTCCGGCCGGCCCTGAGCCTCGAGTCAAACGGGGGATCCTTTGTTGGCTGCCATGAACCCGCTCAAGAAACGGCTGGGAGATTTCTACCGGCAATTCCTGAGTCTGCGGGGAGACCCCCGGCGGATCGCCATCGGCTTCGCCCTCGGCGTCTTCATCGGCACGACCCCGACGATTCCCCTCCACACGGCCCTTGTCCTGGCCGCGACCGCGCTGTTCCGGCAGCACCTGGCGGCGGCCTACCTGGGGTCCTGGTTCATCTCCAATCCCCTGACGATCCCCGTGCTTTACCTGTCCCAGTACGAGGCGGGCCTGTTTCTTCTCGGGACGGAGCGGCTCGCCCTGGTCCTGCCGGACTACTCCCTGTCCGCCTTGGCGGGCCTGGGGTGGCAGATCCTCCTGCCGCTGCAGGTGGGGGGGCTCCTGTTCGCCCCGGTCTTCGCCGTCCCCGCTTACCTCGTGACCAGGCGCCTGCTGGCTGCCCGGGAAAGGGTGCAGCCATGACGTCTCCCCGGAAAACGCTCCGCTCCCGGGGGCTCCGCCCGCGGAAAAGGCTGGGGCAGTGCTTCCTCCAGGACCGGAACATCCTGGCGAAGATCGCCGCCATGGCGGACCTCGCCGGAGACGCCCCGGTCGTGGAAATCGGGGCCGGGACGGGGGCCCTGACGGAACAGCTCGCCGGCCTGGCCCGGCGGGTCCTGGCCGTCGAGGTGGACCCGCGGCTGGCGGAGGTTCTCCGGGAGCGGTTCGCGGGACGGGACCACGTCGAGATCCTTCACCGGGATGTCCTGACCGTCGACTTTTCGCTCCTGGCCGGGGAGGCGGGAGAGGAGAGGCTCACGGTGGTGGGAAACATCCCCTACTCCCTGTCCACCCCGATCCTCTTTCATTTGCTGGCCCACCGGAGGAGGATCGGGACGGCGGTCCTGATGTTTCAGCGGGAGCTGGCGGAGCGGCTCGCCGCCCCCCCGGGAACGAAGGCGTACGGAATCCCCTCGGTCCTGGTGGCCGCCTTCGCCCGGGTCTCCGGGCGGCTGGACGTGCCGGCCTCGTGCTTCTATCCCGTTCCCCGGGTCCATTCCCGGGTGCTCCGCTTCGATTTCCTGGCGGAGCCCCCGTTCCCCCTCGGGGAGGAGCGGCTCTTCACGATGGTCGTCCGGGCGGCCTTCGCCCAGCGGAGGAAAACGATCTTCAACAACCTCCGGACGGCATCCCTGGGACTGCCCGACGAGGGCGCCCTCCGGGAGGCGCTCCAGGCGGCGGAGGTCGAACCGGGGCGCCGGGGAGAAAGTCTGTCCCCCGCCGAGTTCGGGCGCCTCGCTGCGGTTTTGACGGGGTGGACCGGAAAAGGACTTGACAAGGCTCCACCCGTTTGATACGGCAACGTTCGCCGCTTGGATCCGCAGGACGGACTGGGACGGGAAGGTCAGCAGCAGAGAGAACCTCAGGAAACCAGGCCTCCCGTCTCGCGACGGAGAGGCTTTTTTTGTCGGGGTTCGAAACATGATCCAGATCATCGAGACGGTGAGGGACATGCAGGCTTTCTCGGAGTCGCTCCGGCGGCAGGGAAAGACGATCGCCTTCGTGCCCACCATGGGCTTTTTCCACGAGGGGCACCTCGACCTCATGCGGGAAGGCCGGAAGCGAGCCGACTGCCTGGTGGTCAGCATCTACGTCAACCCAACCCAGTTTGGTCCCGCGGAGGACCTGGACCGGTATCCCCGGGACTTCGAGCGGGACCGGCGGATGGCCGAGTCGGTGGGAGTGGACGTGATCTACTTCCCCTCGAGCCGGGAGATGTACCCCCCCCACTACCAGACCTATGTGAACGTCGAGGAAGTGACCGACAACCTCTGCGGGCTGTCCCGGCCCGGCCACTTCCGGGGCGTCACCACCGTCTGCTGCAAACTCTTCAACATCGTCAAGCCCCACGTCACCATCTTCGGCAAGAAGGACTTCCAGCAGCTCACCGCGATCCAGCGGATGGTGGAAGACCTGAACATGGACCTCGAGGTGGTCGCCATGCCCACCACCCGGGAGGCCGACGGCCTAGCCATGAGCTCCCGGAACACCTACCTGAAGCCGGAAGAGCGGGAGTCGGCCCTGAGCCTTTCCCGATCCCTGAAGAAGGCCCAGGAGCGATACGGGCAGGGCGAGCGCGACGCGGGGAAGATCATCGAGGAAGCAAAGGCGTTCATCACCGGCCACCCCCACGCGAAGATCGACTACGTCCAGATCTGCGACACGACCACCATGAAGGACGCGCCGCGGATCGAGGGGACCTGCGTCATGGCCCTGGCCGTGCGGGTGGGGAACACGAGGCTCATCGACAACACCGTCTTCGGGGAGCCCCTGGCGCTGTGAGCGCCCGGAGGGACCCGCAGGCCGTTGATTCAACAGGCAAGACAAGGGGAGCGTCATGCAGCGATTCATGATGAAATCGAAGATTCACCGGGCCACGGTCACCGATGCGGATCTCCATTACGAGGGGAGCATCACCATCGACGGAAAACTCATGAAGGCGGCAGACATCCTGCCCTACGAGAAGGTGGCCATCTACGACGTCGACAACGGGGAGCGGTTCACCACCTACGCCATCACCGGCAAGGCCGGGTCCGGGACCATCTGCCTCAACGGTGCCGCCGCCCGCAAGGTCGCCAAGGGCGACCTGGTCATCATCGCCAGCTACGTCTCCGTGGATGACGCGGCGGCCAAGTCCTGGTCCCCCAAGTGCGTCTTCGTGGACGAAAAGAACCGGATCAAGCAGCGCGCCAAGTGACGCAGACCCCCGATCCGCCCCGCCGGAAGGCCCGCAGGCCCTCCGGCGGTCCCCTGGAGCAGCTTTCCCTCCCGTTCCCCTCGGGCGAGCAGGACCTCCGGGAGCGCCTGGAGCGCGCCCTCCGCCGCCCCCTTCACCTCATCCTCACGGACAATCGCGTTTCCATGATCCGCGTCCGGACGGCCCCCGAGGGCGTCCGCTTGCGCCTCCACCGCATCTTTCTCGACGCCGGCGACGAGATCATCAACGAATTGGCCCGCTTTGCCCGCACGCGGAAGAGACCGGGACCGGTCCTCGGCGATTTCATCCGCCTCCATCTCCAGGACCGCCCGGAGGCGCCCGCCCGCCCCGTCCGCATCCGGACGGAGGGACGGCACTTCGACCTGCAGGCCGTTTTCGACAAGCTCAACCACGCCTATTTCGCGGGGCGCCTGTCGGCCCCCATCACCTGGGGCCCGGGGAGGCCGAACCGGCGGGTCCGCCGCCGCATCCTGGGGAGCTACAGCAGCCGGACGGGAACGATCCGCATCCACCCGTGGCTGGACCGGAAAAGGGTTCCCGACTTCGTCCTGGAGTACGTGGTCTACCACGAGATGCTGCACGCCGACCTGGGTGCGACGATCAGGAATGGCCGGCGGGTGGTCCACACCCGGGAATTCCGGCGGCGGGAGCGCCTTTTCGCGCGCTGGGCCGAGGCGGAGGCCTGGAGGGGGTAGGGAAGGGCACACCGGCGGGGTTCGCGCGGTTTCGCGAGGACGTTTCGCCGCGGGTGGGCGGGGCGCCGGAGGCACCGGAGGCGTCACCCGGGAAAGCGCGGCCCCCCGTGCATGTTCAGGAATCCCAGGAGGACCTCGTTGAAGGCATCCGCCTGGTCGATGGGGGTGAGGTGGCGCGAGTTGCGGATCAGGGCCATCTCGGCGCCGGGAATCTGGCGGGCGTAGGCTTCCTTGAGGGAGACGGGCGTGTAGTCCTGGTCCGCCGCGACGATCAGGACGGGGCAGCGGATCCCGCCGATGCGGTCCGCCACGCTCCAGCCCGTCAGGGCCTTCAGGGAGGCCAGGTAGGCCTTCCGGTCGTTTTCCGTCCAGCGGGCGATCAGGGTGTCGTGCAGGTCCTTCTGGTCCGGTTCCGGCAGGAGCATGTCCGCCAGGATGGTTCCCATCTTCCGCATCCCCAGGAAGCGGACGACGAGGCGGCGGAGGAAAAAGGCCCAGCGCTCCCGGATACTCGTGAGAATCAGGGCGGGGCCGCTGTTGACGATGGTCAGGCTTTTTACGAGGTCCGGCTCGTCGACGGCCAGCTGGAAGGCCGTCATGCCTCCCATGGAAAGCCCCACGATGTGGGCCGGCACGGCCCCGACGGCCAGGAGGAAGGCCGCCGTGTCCCGGGCGAACAGGGGGATGCTGTAGGGGCCCCTCGGCTTGTCCGTCCTCCCGTGGCCCCGGTTGTCCAAGGTCACCACCTGGAACATGCTTGAAAAGAAGGCGACCTGCCGCTCCCAGTCCCGGGTGCTCGATCCCAGGCCGTGAAGGAACACCAGCGGCTCGCCGGAGCCGGAGGCTTCGAAGTAGAGGTTCAGGTCGTTTGCGCGAAGATGGGGCAAGGGGTTCTCCTCGGTCTCGTCATGTCCGGGCTTCCGGTCCGTTTTCACCCGCCCGGTCCGCCTCCGCCCGCCAGAGCCGGTAGGGATTCCGTGCCAGGTTCACGTTGAAGTAGCGGGGATCCAGGGACACCTCCCGGCCCGCCCAGGGGGGCAACTCCACCGGTTCGTCCTCCCGCTCCACCTCCACCTCGGCCACGATCAGGCCTTCGCTGTCGCCCAGGAACTCGTCGATCTCCCAGTGCCGGCCGGCATGGCGGACGCGCCAGCGCCGCTTCTCGATCCAGGGCCGGGGGCAGAGCCGCTCCAGCATCTCCGCCGCGTCGGCCAGCGGGACCGGGTATTCGTACTCGAGGCGGGTGATGCCCGAGAGCAGGGACTTGACGGCCAGGAAGGCCTTGCCGCCGCCGATCCGGATGCGGACGAGGCAGGCCGCGTCGGCCCGGAGATACCCCTGGCGGTACAGGATGCCTTCGGATCCGAGCCGCCAGGAATCCCCCCGGACCAGGAACTTGCGCTCGATTTCGCGGGCCATGGCGGCTCTTCGCTCCTTCCCTTCCCGGGACCCCGGATGAGATGCGTCCCGGCGCAGCATGCCTGCTCCATACGGGATGGAACCGGGACTGTCAAGGGCGGCTCTCGGGCGGCCCTTCCGCCTCCGCTTGCAAATCCGGCCGTCCCCGTTTATCATGACCGCGCTGTTCGCTCCCGAGGAGGTCGTGACCCCATGGACGTTCTGGCCCTGAGCCGCCTGCAGTTCGCCGCCACGGCGGGTTTTCACTTTCTCTTCGTGCCGCTGACCCTGGGCCTCTCCATCCTGGTGGCCTTCATGGAAAGCCGCTGGGTCGCCACGGGGGACCCGATGTACCTCCGGATGACCCGCTTCTGGGGCAAGCTGTTTCTCATCAACTTCGCCCTGGGGGTGGTCACGGGCCTCACCCTGGAATTCCAGTTCGGCATGAACTGGGCCGAATATTCCCGCTTCGTCGGGGACGTCTTCGGCGTTCCGCTGGCCATCGAGGCGACGGTGGCCTTCTTCCTCGAATCCACCTTCATCGGCCTGTGGATCTTCGGCTGGAACCGGGTCTCCAAGAGGGTCCACGCCTTCGCCATGTGGGTCGTCGCCTTCGCGACAAACCTCTCGGCCCTCTGGATCCTCCTGGCCAACGGCTGGATGCAGCACCCGGTGGGGTACGTGATCCGGAACGGCCGGGCGGAGATGACGGATTTCTGGGCCCTCGTGACCAACCCGTACGCCTGGTGGAAGTTCACCCACACGGTCCTGTCGGGGTACGTGGTCGCCGCCTTCTTCGTCCTGGGGATCTCGGCGTGGCACCTGCTGCGCAAGAGTGAGCGGCCCCTCTTCACGGCCTCCTTCCGCATGGCCGCCGTTTTCGGCCTGGCCAGCTCGATCCTGATCATCGGTGCGGGCGACTTCGCCGCCAAGGATGTGGCGAAGGCGCAGCCGACCAAGCTGGCCGCCATGGAGTCCCATTGGGAGACCGGGAGGGCGGTGCCGTTCTACCTGCTCGTGGTCCCGGACGCGAAAAACGAGCGGAACGCCGTGCAGGCGCTCCCCGTTCCCGGCGTCGTGAGTTTCCTCTCCTTCGGTGATTTCGGTGCGGAAGTGAAGGGACTCAAGGAATTCCCGAAGGCGGATCGCCCGCCCGTCATGGAGGTCTTCGTCAGCTTCCGGGCCATGGTCGGCCTGGGGGGGCTCTTCGTCCTCCTTTCGGCCCTCGCGGTGTTTCTCGTCCGGACGGGACGGCTCGAGGGGTACCCGCTGTTCCTCAAGGTCCTGTTCTACTCCATCCCGCTGCCCTACATCGCCGCGCAGCTGGGGTGGGTGGTGGCGGAGGTGGGACGGCAGCCCTGGCTGGTGTACGGGGTCTACCGGACGGCGGAGGGCGTGTCCAGGAACGTGGCGGTGGAGCAGGTGATCCTGTCCTTCGTCGGGTTCACCCTCTTCTACGGTTTCCTGGGGCTCCTGAATGTCTACCTGCTGGCCAAATTCGCCCGGAAGGGGCCGGAGCCCGTCCCCGCCTGGGCCAGCCGTCCGGGAGGGGCGTGAACGATGGAATATTCCGTGCTCTGGTTCGTTCTGTGGGGCCTGCTCTGGGCCGTCTATTTCACCGCTGACGGCTTCGACCTCGGGGTCGGCATCCTGCTGCCGGTCCTGGGACGGGACGACACGGACCGGCGGGTGATGATCCACACCATCGGCCCCGTCTGGGACGGAAACGAGGTGTGGCTCGTCACGGCGGCGGGGGCCACCTTCGCGGCCTTCCCGGGGGCTTACGCGCTCCTGTTCAGCGCCCTCTACACGCCGATGCTCCTGGTCCTCTTCGCGCTGATCGTCCGGGGGGTGGGCATGGAATTCCGGGGGAAGGGAACCACGGAATCCTGGAAGAGGCGCTGGGACAACGCGATCTCCCTGAGCAGCACCCTGATCGCCTTCCTGTTCGGGGTCCTCTTCGGCAACCTGTTCATCGGGCTTCCCATCGATGCCGCCGGCTACGCCGGGGGATGGACGGGGCTTCTGAACCTTTCCGGAATCCTGACGGGAATCCTTTTCCTCCTCCTCTTCGCCGTCCACGGTTCCCTGTGGCTGGCCTGGAAGACCGACGGCGGGCTGGCCCTCCGGGCGGCGGAATTTGCGGGCAAGTCCTGGGCGGCCCTGGCGGTTTTCCTGTTTGTCTTTCTCCTCTACACCGCCACGTCCACCGGTCTCGACCGCAACTTCGCGGCCATGCCGATTCTTCTGGTCCTTCCCCTGGCTTCACTCGCTTCCCTGGCGGCGATCCGCTTTTTCCTGGGCCGGGGGCGACCCCTTCCGGCCTTCCTGGCCTCCTCGGCGGCGGTGCTCCTCACGGTCGCCACGGGAATCGCCTCGCTCTATCCGAACCTGGTCCCTTCCCGGATCGATCCGGCCTACGGCGCCACGATCATGAACGCCTCCTCCAGCCCCTACACGCTGAAGATCATGACGGTCGTGGCGCTCCTGTTCGTGCCGATGGTCATTGCGTACCAGGTGTGGGTCTACCGGGTGTTCCGCCATCGCGTCAACGCGGCGGAGCTGGCGAAGGACGAGGATGCTTACTGAAGCGGGAGGAGTGGAACAAGGGGCGGAATCGAATTACGGATGGTATCGTGGCTGGGGGATGCCGGCCGCTTTGGGGTGGCCGGGTCGTTGAGAAGGCAAAAAAATGGGGTGGATGGAAAAGGAGGGAACCTGGAAACCATCCACCCCGTATCAAACCGGGAGGCGCCGGTAACATCCACCGCCCGGATTCACTCAAGGGGGTCGGTGGGTGGAAAGGAGGGAACAGAAACCACCCACCGATTTAAAACTGTTTTTTTTCACCACACTCGGCAGTCGCGTCAAAACGTCTCTGGAAGAAAAAAACGGATGCTCTGGTCTTTCGCAACGTCTCCTTTCTTCTCCTCGTTGGGACTCTCGCCTTTTCTGATCCCGCTGACGCTCCCGTCCTCCGTGGACAGGAAAAATTCTTTCTCCGTTAACCCTTGGCTCTTATGCCCGAGAACGTTCGAAACGGAAACTGAGTTTGAACTCTTACGCTTTCCCTGATCCGTTGAGTCCTTGTCCATTCGTTGCCAAGTTCGTTTGTTTCTTTGTTATCTCCAGTTGGTGCTCGGTTTGTTTGCCCGTGTACTACGCAATATGAATGCCAAGGCTGGCGGTATCCCGCCAGAGGACCTGCTGAAAACATGCAACAGCCCGATATGACGTACTATAATGGAAATATGCGATACCGGTGATCGTGGCGGGACACCCCGTTCGGGCCCGGACGCGGACCGAACGGGGGCATCTTTTGTGCGATTGACGCACGGGGTGGATTTTATTCTAATGTAATAGATTGATATTATTAGATAATATGTATACGTGCGAGAACCGAACGAATGTGCGGATGTCGCACGTATGTCAGGATGGCTTGGTCTGCCGGAGGATCTTCTTTTCTTCCCGGATCAGTTTGTATCTCGAAATGCCGATCAAATTCGCTGCCTTGGCCCTGTTCCCACCCGTCTGCGCGAGGGCGCGGGTGATGATTTTCCCCTTGATTTCGCTGGCGATCCTCTCCGTCACCGCGTCGTAGTCGATCCCCTCCGGGGGCAGGAGGGAGAAGAGGCTGTCCAGGGGCACCGCTTCCGCCTCCGCCCGTGAGGCGGCCTTGATTTCCAGCGGCAGGTTCTCCGCGGTGATCATGGTCCCGATGTTCTGCAGGATCATGATCCGCTCGATGATATTCCGGAGTTCCCGGACATTCCCGGGCCAGGAATACTTCAGGAGGATTTCCTGCGCATCCTTCGCGAATCCGCGGACCCGCTTGCGGAATTTCCGGTTGAACTCTTCCACGTAGTGCCGGGCGAGGAGCAGGATGTCCGCCTTGCGCTCCCGGAGGGGCGGCAGCACGACCGGGACGACGCTGATGCGGTAAAACAGGTCCTCCCGGAAGAGGCCCTCCGCCACCATGCGGCTGAGATCGCGATTGGTGGCGAAGACGAACCGGACGTCCAGCGGGATGTTGTCCGTTCCACCCAGGCGGCGGATGTGCCTGTCTTCCAGCATGCGCAGGAATTTTGCCTGGAGGGGGAAGCTCATCTCGCCGATCTCGTCGAGAAGCAACGTTCCCCCCTGGGCCGATTCGAGGAGGCCGATCTTCCGCCTCCTGGCGTCGGTGAAGGCACCCGCCTCGTAGCCGAACAGTTCGCTCTCCAGGAGCGTGCCGGGGATGGCGGCGCAGTTGACGTCGACAAAGGGTTTCCCCTTCCGGTTGCTCTGCCGGTGGATCGCCCGGGCGATCAGTTCCTTGCCCGTGCCGCTCTCCCCCTGGACGAGGATGCTCGTGTCGTGGCCCGCGATGTCCTCGATCATGTGAAAGATGTCGATCATCTGCTCCGACTTGCCGATGATGTTGTGGTAACCAAGCAGGATCTCCTGGTTTTCCCGCAGTTTCTCCACCTCTGACTTGAGGGTCTTCGCCTCCAGCGACAGGATGGAGTGCATGATGGCGTTGTCGTAGGTGGTGGCGGCGTTCTTCACGAGGATGTCCAGGAGGTTTTTCTGATCCTGCGTAAACCCTCCGGACCGCTTCGCCAGGTACAGGGCGCCCCGGAACTTGTCCCGGATGTTGAAGGGAATTGCGATCTCCGAGGGATATTCCTCCTCGAGGGGATTCGTTTCCGTCGTGCCCCCGACGGCCTCGGAAACCAGGACCGCATTGGCTTCGAGGGCCCTC
Source organism: Syntrophaceae bacterium (assembly GCA_041310335.1). Taxonomy (GTDB): domain Bacteria; phylum Desulfobacterota; class Syntrophia; order Syntrophales; family PHBD01; genus PHBD01. The sequence continues at coordinate 9,738 of JBFYXW010000165.1, forward strand.
CGGATCAGGCCTTTGCCGATCTTCTCGTCGCAGGTCGCCTGGTCGTGAATGAAGACCGTTTCCCCGTCGTTGATGAGGCAGCGCTCCTTCGCCACGTCCAGGAAATACACCAGCACCCGTTCCGCCGCGCCGATATTCAGGCCGCTTTCGATCATGATGTCCATGATCCGGTGGTCCAGGGTGTGACTTTCGTTCATTTCCGAGACGGCCTCTTCCAGGATGACGAGCTGGCGGATCTTTTCGGCGTTCGTCTCCAGGAGGCGGGTGGCGTGGATGATGATGCTGACCTGGCTGGCGTAGGTCTGGAAGAGGCGGATCTCCTCGGGGAAGAAGGCGACCTGCTCGCGGCTGAAGCCTGCGAGGGTGCCGATGACGTTCTGGTCGATCTTCAGGGGGGCAACGAAGATGGAACCCTCGCCCATGATCTTCGTCAGCCGGCGGTCCAGCTCCGTGACGCGGTCGTCGGAGGAAACGTCCTCGATGGTCAGCAGTTCGCCGGAGGTGGCCGCCTTCACGGCCAGGCAGTCGTCCTCGCGGATGTTCAGGGGGATGGAAAACACCCGGTCCCGCTCTTCCGGCGTGTAGTTCTTGACCACCTTGACGTGGAGGAACTGCCTCGTTTCGTCGAAGAGGCGGATGATGCCCCGGTCGAAGCCGATGGTGCCGACCACTTCGTCGAGGATCTTTTCCAGGATTTCGTCGATCCGGGAGGGCGTCGTCAGGAGACCGCTGATGCGGAAAATGCTGGCCAGGACCTTGTCCTTGTCCAGGATGGGCTTGGACCAGCGTTCCGGAGAGGCTTTCTTGGCTTCGGGCTTCATGTCTGCTTCAGGATGATGCTCAGCGCCGTCGTCAGCTTGATCGTGTCCTCGTCGGCCTTCCGGAGGCGGGCGCTGACGATCCTCGCCAGGTTCAGGGCCACCCGGTACCCCAGGGCGGTGTCCTCCTCGGCGAGGCTCAGGAAATCGTCCTTCCGGATCTCGTAGAGGACGCAGTCCGTGAGGGCCGTGATGGTGGCCGTCCGCCGCTGCTTTTCCAGGAGGGCGATCTCCCCGAAGACGGCGTGGTCGTCGGCGCTGAGGCGGGTGAACACCTTGCTCCGGTCCGGCCCGTCATCCTCGTCCATTCCCGGCAGGACGAGGCTCTTGACCACCTCGACGGTTCCCCCGAGGATGATGTACAGCGTGTCGCCCTCTTCGCCCTCCCGCATGATCGTGCTGCCGGCGGGGAAGGTGACCCGCCGGGAGATGTCGATCAGTTTCCGGATCTGCTCGGGTTCGAGATCCCGGAAGAGTTCCGGCTCCTGCAGGAAGGAAATGCTGTCCTTGTTCATGGTCGGCCTTCCCTGGTTCCTGGTGATCCGTCGATCAGCGACGGTGCGGCTTTTCCCGGGACAGGACCACGGCGTGGTCGCTCGGGGTGATCACATAGCCCCCATCGGGATTGATGGAGAGCTTCGCCTCGTCCTGCTCGTAGTAGAAATCCTTGTTGGATTCGCGGATCTTCTCCCGGATGAAGGTGTCGATGACGGAGGTGTTGTCCGACAGCAGGTCCTCGAGCTTCATGGCGGCCTTGTCCCGGACGATGCCCAGGAGGACGGCGTGGTGGTGCTCCCGGAAATGGTCCGACAGTTCGCGGTAGGTCTTCCCGACGAAGGCCCGGGGGATCTCCGTTCGCCAGAGCTTGTTCGTGTCTCCCAGGGCCATCAGGTTCGAGAAGATCCTGGGGAGTCCCGGCGAGTCGACGGCACTGGCCATCAGGGCCCCGATGTGCTCGCCCCGGACGATGATCTCGTCCACATGGGCGCGCTTCAGGCTGGCCTTGTTTTCGCCGTTGAGGAGTTCCGCGATGATCCGGACCTGGGGGCTGATGGAACGGATCGTGAGCGCTGTCAGCGTGGTCCGTTCGTCCACCCGGTCGCGGGGATGCCCCCCCGACAGGTCGGCCATGAGGATCGCAAAGGAGGCCCGGTCGATGTTGGCCCTGAGCAGGACGTCTTCCTGGACGAAGTTGCCGCGGATGAACTTCAGGTCGGGGTACTTCAGGCGCAGCGGATCCAGTTCATCCGGGGAGAGTTCGTTGATCAGAACGATGGACCGGTCGCCGGCCAGTCCCTGCCGGATCAGGCCGCTCAGCAACTCCTCCGTGTGCTGGTTCCAGCCGCACAGGACGATGTGCTCCCTCTCCTTGATCGCTTCCAACCCCTTTCCCTCCTTGATCTTTCTTTCCACGAACAGGGACGCGATGGTGGCCGTGAACAGGGACATCAACCCCACCCCCGACAGGATGAGGAGGATGCCCACCAGGCGGCCCCCGACGGAGACGGGGTACTTGTCGCCGTAGCCAACGGTGCCCATCGTGACGATGGCCCACCAGATCCCGTCCCAGACCGAGGTGATGTTCGCTTCCTGGCGGAGATGCTCGAAATAGTGGACCGCCAGCGCGCTGAGCGCGACGACGCTCAGGGTGAGAAGAGCAACCTGGACGGCGGGCATGCTGTACCAGCGGGAGATTTTCTTGCCCAGTGTCTTCATGGTGGCGGAAGCCCTCCGGCAAGGTCTTTCCCGGCTACGATCCGCTCCTGCCGAACTCGAGGAAGTGCATGGAGAAGGTGGCCCGTCCCTGCGTGGCGGAGCGGAGGTCCGTCGAGTATCCGAACATGGCCCGCAGGGGAACCTTCGCCCGGATTTCGCTGATGAGGCCCCGGGGTGCGATGGCCTGGACTTCCCCCCTCCGGGCGTTGATGTCGCCGATGACCTCCCCCATGAACTCCGAGGGGGAGAGGATGTCGACCAGCATGACCGGCTCCAGGAGGACCGGGTCCGCATGGGCGAACCCCTCGCGGAACGCGGTGGAGGCGGCGATCTTGTAGCCCAGCGGGGAGGATTCGCTCTCCCGGTGCTGCCCTCCCAGCAGGGTGATCCGGACGTCGATCACCGGGTATCCCGCCACGGTCCCGCTGAAGAGCGCTTCCCGGATGCCCTCGACGACGGCCTGGTGGAACTCCTCCGGCACCTGGGCGGGATCGAAGCTGTTGACGATCTCGTTTCCCGCCCCCCGCTCGCGCGGCTCCAGGCGGAGGCGCACGGACCCGTAATGGCGGCGGTCTCCCAGTTCCTTTTCGAAGACCCCGTCCCGCTCCTCGCGTTTCTGGATGGTCTCCCGGTAGACGACCCGCGGCTTGCCGATGTTGACATGGGCGTTGAACTCCCGGGTCAGGCGGTCGATGATGATCTCCAGGTGCAGTTCCCCCATGCCGGAGATGACCGTCTGGGCCGTTTCGTCCTCGTATTTCACCCGCAGGGTGGGGTCCTCGTCGACGAACTTGGCCAGGGCTGCCGTCAGCCGCTCCTGGTCCGCCGGGGTCTTCGCCTCGATGGCCTGGCTGATGACGGGCTCGTAGACGTCCATGGGTTCCAGGAGGATCGGCCGCGTCTCGTCGCAGAGCGTGTCTCCCGTCGTCGTGTCCTTCAAGCCCACGACGGCAATGATGTCCCCCGCCGTGGCCGTCTCGACGCGCTCCCGCTTGTTGGCGTGCATTTTCAGGAGGCGGGCGATCTTTTCCTTTTTTCCCTTGCCGGCGTTGTACACCTCGCCGCCGGCCTTGATCTGCCCGGAGTAGATGCGCAGGTAGGTGAGCTTGCGCCCCTCGTCCAACTGGACCTTGAAGGCCAAGGCGCACAAGGGCTCCGCGGGACTGCTGGGGCGGACCTCCTCCGCACGGGTGGCGGGGTGGTGGCCGCAGACGGGGGGCACATCGACGGGGGAGGGCAGGTAGTGAACCACCGCGTCGAGGAGCGGCTGGATGCCCTTGTTGCGCAGGGCGGAGCCGCACAGGATGGGGACGGCGCGCAGGGACAGCGTCGCCTGGCGGACGGCCTGGCGGATTTCCTCTTCGCCGAGGTCCTCGCCGGCCAGGTACTTTTCCGCGATGCCGTCGTCCAGGTCGGCCAGGGTTTCGATCATCCGGTCGCGGTGCTCCTGCAGCGCTTCGGCGAACTCCGGGGGGACGTCCTGGACGGTGAAGGTCTGACCCTGGGTGTTGTTGTCCCAGGAAATGAAGGTGCAGCGGATCAGGTCCAGGACGCCCCGGAAGCCCTCTCCCTCGCCGGCGGGCACCTGGACGGGCAGGGGGATCGAGGAGAAGCGTTCCCGCATCATCCCCAGGGTCCGGAAATAGTCGGCGCCGATGCGATCCATCTTGTTGACGAAAGCGATCTTGGGCACGCCGTACTTGTCGGCCTGGTGCCAGACCGTCTCCGACTGGGGCTCCACCCCCCCGACGGCGCAAAACACCACGACCACCCCGTCCAGGACCCGCAGGGAGCGCTCCACCTCGATGGTGAAGTCCACGTGCCCCGGGGTGTCGATGATGTGGATCTCGTGGTTTTCCCAGTTGCAGGTCGTCACCGCCGCGGTGATGGTGATCCCCCGCTCCTGCTCCTGGGGCATCCAGTCCATGACGGCCTCGCCGTCGTGGACCTCCCCCATCTTGTAGGAGCGGCCGGTGTAATAGAGGATCCGCTCCGTCACGGTGGTCTTCCCCGCGTCGATGTGGGCGATGATGCCGATGTTCCGGATCCTGGATAGTTTCGTCTTGACCGACATGTCCGTTCCGCCGGCCCGCTCCCGGCTGGTTCCGGGATCGGGCATCGCAGGTTGGTTCAGGGCTTGGCGCCCGGCGCCTTCAGATCCTTTGGCGCAAAGGGTTTCCGCGTGTCGATGTGGCCCCGGATCGTGGCCAGTTCCTTGCCGTCCACGAGAATCCGGACCCTTTTCACGGCCGGGAGGTTCGCCGAAAGCGTGTTCGCCAGGGACTGGATCGTCGCTTCCTCGCTGGTGCTGCTGCCCGGGTGGGCGGAGACGAGCGCCTTGCCGAAGCTGACCTCGGCCGTGCCGTCATCCCGGATCTTGACCCCCTGAACCTCCGCCTTGCCCGGCAGGGTGGCGACGTTGCCCGTCTTCGAACCCGCCGTGAGGCCCCGGACGATCTCCCGGGCCTGCTCCTCGACCGAGGCTTCCTTCGGGACGAAGCGCTTCTCCGGGACGAGAAAACGCTCGTTGGCATCCGAGAAGTACAGGGTCACTTCCAGTTTCTCCTTCTTCTTGGCGGTCCCTTTCCCGGAGGTCGGGAAAAGCGCGTCAAAGAGGGTCACGAAGAAAAAGATGAGGAGTCCCACCAGGGCCAGGGCGGCAACGGACAGGGCGATGTTCCTCCAGCCCTTTTTCTTCTTCCGGCTGCGCACCTCTTCCGTTCGTTTCTGCTTCTTCGATGCCATGGAGGCTCCTCAGCGGGGCAGGCTTTTCAGGGCCTCACGGGCCCGGCCGGCAAAATCCGAGTTCGGCGCCTGCTGGATGACCGCCTGGAAGGACTGGGCCGCCTGGGTTCCCTTTCCCAGCCGCAGAAGGCATTCGCCGAGCCTCAAGTGCGCCTCCGTGTAGGCCGGCGACAACTCCACCGCCTTCCGAAAGTGGCCCTCGGCCTTTTCGCAGCTTCCCTCGCCCATCCGGACGAGGCCGATGTGGAACTCGATCAGGGGGAGGAGGTAGCCGCCGCGATCCCGGCGCAGTGCCTCGGAGTACATGCGGAGGGCCGTCTGGTTGTCCCCCTTCCGGGCGTACGTCCGTCCCAGGTTGTAAAAGGCGATTCCCGGCGTGTCGTACATGATGTTGGACAGGGCCAGGTTGAAGGACGTGATGGCCTCGTCCAGGCGGTTCATGGAGTAAAGGATGGTGCCGACGGACACGTGGGCCTCCGCATAATCGGGTTTCAACTCCAGGGCCCGGCGAAACGAGTTCATGGCCTGGTTCGGCATGGACTTCTCCATGTAGATGAGTCCGATGGCGTAGTGGATGCGCGGGTTGTCCGGATTCAGGCTTTCGGCCTCCAGGAGTTCCCTCAGGGCGGGATTGAACTGGCCGGCACCCATGTAGGCCGTCCCCAGACTGAAGTGCCGCTCCGCCTCCTCCTGCTTCAATTGGGGAGAGGCGCATCCCGCCAGCAGGAGCGCACAGAAAACGGCGGTGCAAGAGAACAGGAATCGGTTGCGGTTCACGTTGATCCTCCTTTCGTCCGGCGTCAGCCCCGGTTGCCGTTGACCCACCAGTCCCCCTTTTCCCTGAACCACCAGTCGGTCCAGTCGGTCTCGAGGATCGCGGCCGCCAGCTTCCGGCCGCTTTCCGTGCAGAGGCGCTGGCAGGCGTAGGAAATCCACTCCGGGCTGTAGCGGTTTCCCAGGTCCCCGCACTCCTTCAGTTTCAGGATCAGAGACAACTGGTCCGCGTCGTTGGCGATCCGGGACTCCCGGGTCTTCTTCTCGTTGAACTCCTGGATGGAGTCGCGGATGTCGTCGCCGAAGAAGAGGGTGGCCGCCAGTTCCCGGACGGCCTTTTCCTCGTCCACGGTGACATATTTCTTGTTCACGTAGTTCATGTCGCCCGTTCTGGCCTCGGGAAGATCGTGGAACAGGCAGATCTGCAGCACCCTCCGGAGGTCCGCCTCGCCGTCCAGGCGGCACAGCGTGTACCCGACGAAGAGGGTCCGGAGGATGTGCTCCGCCACGGTTTCCCCGCCGGAGCCCAGAAATTGAAAGCCCGTCCGAGGCGTGCGCTGGAGCATGCCCACCTCGAAGAGGAAATTGGCAAGTTCTTTCATCAGGAATCCCTTTTCACGGTCCGGATCCGGTTGGCCATCATGTCGGCGACCTTGCGGATCTGCATCTGGAGCGCGCCGACCCCCTCGGGCTTCATGGCGGCGAGGCGGTCCAGGTGCGCCTTCCAGTATTCCAGCTGTTCGATCTCCTGCTCCCGCATCTTCTTTTCGAGCTTGGCCTGGATTGCCTTGACAAAGGCCTCCTGCCCCGCAGGGTCTGCCATGTTCTTCCTCCTCGCGCTGGTTCCCCAGACGGCCGGATCGCTGGGTGATTCGGGTTCCGACAAGGATACTTCAGGGATCCATACAGGTGACGAAGCCGCTCCGTATATACCACGTGTGCTTCATCTTGCAACGGGAACTTTGCTCTGTACCGCTGATTCCGGGCTTTCACGCCCCGCGGGCGGATGTTCGCTCCGGTTGGTCTGCGGGTCGTTGCAAGGCAGACATTCTTGCGAACGCATGGGGTTGCACGTTGGCCGCCTTCCCCGGGTGGCGTGACGGAAGCCATCCACCTGAGTCTGCGGGAGCGGCGCTGCCACGAGAATGGACTTCCCTTTTCCCGCAATTTCTGGTTTATTGGTGCGCCCGCGGGCGGATGCACCCGCCTGCGGGTTTCTCTCATTTGGACTCCCTGACATGAACCGGCGCGAGACGGAAAAGGAATTCGACCTCCTCGTTCGGGGCGGCCACGTCTTCAACGGCCTGGGCACCCCCGGCCTGGACGTCGATGTGGCCGTCCGGGCGGACCGCATCGTCCTGATCGCCCCGGGCATCGCCCCGGGCCGGGCCCGGCGGGTCATCGACGCCCGGGGGATGGCCGTGGCCCCCGGCTTCATCGACCCCCACAGCCACACGGACCTGGAACTGGTCGTCAACCCCCGGGCGGAGAGCAAGATCCGTCAGGGCGTGACGACGGAAATCGCCGGGAACTGCGGGTACACCCTCTTCCCGCTGGCGGGGAGCTTCCGCGAGGAGAAGGAGCGCCTCCTCCGGGACCGGTACGGAATCGAACTCACCTGGGAGGATGTGAACGGATTCTTCGACGCCCTGGCCAAGGGCGGCATGGCCGTCAATTACGCCACCTTCATGGGCCACGGGAGCCTCCGGCAGGCGGTGGTGGGCACCGACGACCGGGCAGCCAGCCCCGAGGAGATCGGACGCATGCAGGAACTCCTGGGCGCGGCCCTCCAGAGCGGCGTGATGGGCCTGTCCACCGGCCTGATCTATGCCCCGGGGATGTTCGCCTCCCCCGAGGAACTCATCGCCATGTGCTCCGTTGTCGCCCACTGGGGTGGCGTCTACACGACCCACATGCGGGACGAGGGGGACTTCCTGGCGGAATCGGTGGAGGAATCCATCACGGTGGCCCGGGCCTCCGGAGTGAGCCTCCAGATCTCCCACCTGAAGCTGGCCTATCCCCGCAACTGGCCCAAGATCCACCAGGTTCTCTCCCGGATCTCGGAGGTCCGGGCCCACGGCCTGGACATCCTGGCGGACCGCTATCCCTACACGGCCACGTCCACCTTCCTGAGCGTGTTCTTCCCGCGCTGGATCAAGGACGGCTCCATCCGGGAGAATTTGCTCCAGGTCCGGGGCACCGGCCGGGAAGCCGAGTTGCGGCAGCACCTCCGCCGGCAGGAGGAAAAGCTCGGGTCCTGGGACAACATCCTCATTGCCTCCGTCCTCACGGAGGAAAGCGGCCGCCTGGTGGGCAAGACGGTCCTCCAGGCCGCCCGGGAGGAGGGCCGGGACCCCTTCGACTTCATCATCGACCTGGTGATCCGGGAGAACGACCAGGTGGGGATGATCAATTTCTCCCTCAACGAGGAGACCTTCAAGCGCATCATCCTTCACCCCCTCGTCGTGATCGGGTCCGACGGGTGGGCCCTGGCCCCCTACGGGCTCCTCTCCCGGGACAAGCCCCATCCGAGGTCCTACGGGACCTTTCCGCGCATGCTGGGCCGCTATGTCCGGGACGAAAGGATCATGTCCCTGGGGCGGGCCATCGAGAAGATGACCTCCCTCACGGCGGAGAAGTTCGGGATCTCCGGCAGGGGAAGGATTCAGAAGGGGTGGTTTGCGGACCTGGTGGTCTTCGATCCCGCCCGGGTGATGGACCGGTCCACCTGGGAGAGCCCCCACCAGTACCCCGTGGGGATCGAGCAGGTCATCGTAAACGGCCGGGTGGTGATCGACGGGGGGGACCACACGGGGGAACTGCCGGGGCGGATCCTCCGCCACGAGCCCCGGCGGATGAACATCTGAACCGGTCCGGCCGGCGGAGGGAAGGTTTGGCCGTCCCGCTCGCGGCGGCTGACGGCAAATGCCGGGAAAGGGCCGGCGATCCCGGTCCGGCGGGCCTGCCCCGGCCTCAACGGCCCCCGGGGCCGTAAACGTCCAGGATCTTCCCGATGACGTTCGTCGTCGAGGCGCCCTCCGTGAGGGGCACGATGACGACCCGGCCCCCCCGGCGCTCCACGACCTCGCGCCCCACCACGGTTTCCACGCTCCAGTCCCCGCCCTTGATGAGGACGTCCGGCTCCAGCAAGGCGATCAAGTCGCCGGGGGTTTCCTCGTCGAAAAAGGTCACGTAGTCGACCATCTCCAGCGCCGCCATGACATCGGCCCGCTCCGCCTCGGGGACGATGGGCCGTCGCTCCCCCTTGATGGCCCGGACGGAGCGGTCCGTGTTGAGGGCCACCACCAGGACGTCGGCGGTCTCTTTCGCCTCCCGGAGGTAACGCACGTGGCCCGCGTGGAGGATGTCGAAACAGCCGTTGGTGAAGGCAATCCGCTTCCCTCCGGCGCGCAGCCGCTCCAGGGCGTCTTTCAGGGACTGGCGGTCCAGGATCTTGTTCATGGGAGGTTCTCTTTCTGATCGCTGTCTCCGGGGCTTCCCGAATCTTCCCTTCCCCCGGACGGGTCCGGGATGTCCCCCGACCGGGCGAGGGTGAGGACGAGAACCTCCCCGGCGCCGGCCTTCAGGAGCACCCGGGCGCACTCCTTGAGGGTGCTGCCCGTCGTGTACACGTCGTCCACCAGGAGGATGCGCTTGTCCCGGATCCGCGCCTCGTCCTCCACGGCGAAGACGCCCCGGACGTTCCGCTCCCGCTCGTTTCGGCCAAGGGATACCTGGGGCTCCGTGGCGACGGCTCTCCGGAGGGAGCGGGCTTCGACGGGGATGCCGTGGCGGCGGCCGACGGCCCGCGCCAGAAGCAGGGACTGGTTGAATCCCCGTTCCCGGAGGCGCCGTCGGTGGAGCGGCACCGGGACGACCAGGTCGGCGTCGCCGATCCGGAAGCCCGGGTATTCGCCCGCCGCGAGCAGATCGCCCAGGGGCCCCGCCAGGCGGGATTCTTCCCGGTACTTGAACCGGTGCAGGAGGGCCATGAGCGTTCCCTCGTAGTGTCCCAGGGAACGGGCGGCGGCAAAGGGCGGCCGCCGGATCAGGCAGGCACCGCAGGGATGGTCCGTATCCGCCTCCGACGCGAAGGGTTCCCCGCAGATGGAGCAGAGGGGGGAGCGAATGGTGCGGATCCCGTCCCGGCAATCCCCGCAAAGGTCCGGCCTGTTCTCCAAGCCGACGTCGCAGGAGACGCAGCGGAGTGGAAACACGAGGTCCGCAAGTCCGGCCAGGACGGATCTCAATGTCCCGGAGCCTCCTCGAGGGAGGCGAGGTGCGTCGCCTCGTCGGGGACCTTCCGGAGCGGCGCCTCGGACCACAGCCGCTCCAGGTCGTAGAGCTCCCGCACGGCCTCGTAGAAGATGTGGATCACCACATCTCCGTAATCCATGAGGATCCAGCGTCCGTGCCGCTCGCCCTCGATGCCCAGGGGGCGGATCTTCCGCTCCTTCAGGTATTCCTGCACGGCGGTGCAGATGGCCTGGACCTGGCGGTCCGAGGTGCCGGTGCAGAGGATGAAATAGTCCGTGAAGGAGGAGAGGGCCCTGACGTCCAGGATCGTCAGGTCTTGGGCTTTCTTGGTCAGGCAGGCGTTCACGCACAGGAGGGCCCGTGCTTGGGAGTCGTTCTGCTCAGGGGCCAATCGGTTCTCCTTTCCGAAGGTCCGGCGGGTTTCCCGGATTCGCACCGGAACCCCATCCGAGGGAAATCATTTCGCATTTTCAATAACAGCGGATGCCGCTCCTGTCAACGCAAATCTCCCTCGTCCCCGCCTTGAATCGAAGGGCGGGGTTGTGGTACACGAACCCGCGAATCCCATCGGCCGAGAGGCGGAGCATCATGCGCTCGATCCTGGAAAAGATCCATGTTCACGTCCCCTTTGCCCTCCTCCGGGACCGCTATCTCGACTTCGTGGTCCAGCGGGGAATCCGTCCGGAAGTCTCCTTCAGCCACGCCGTTCTGGACACCTGCGGCCGGGAGGAGTTTGCGGCCGTCGCCGGCCGGCTCCGGGCAGCCGGTGTTCCCGTCACGTTTCATGCCCCCTTCATCGACCTGCGGCCGGGCGCGGTGGACCCGGAAATCCGCCGGGTCAGCGTCCGCCGGATCGAGCAGGTCTTCGCACTGACCCCCCTGTTCCGCCCCCGGGTCGTGGTCTGCCACCCCGCCTTCGATCCCCGCTACTACATCTCCCAGGAGAAGGCCTGGCTGGAGGGGAGCATCCGCACGTGGCGGCATTTCGAGTCCCTGGCCCGGGAGGGAGGGACCCGGATCGCCCTGGAGAATGTCTACGAAACCCACCCGGAACAGTTGAAGCCCCTGCTGGCCGCCCTCGATCCGGCGGTCTCCTGCTTCTGTTTCGACGCCGGCCACGCGAACGCCTTTTCCCAGGCCGGCATGGACGAATGGATGGACGCCCTGGAGGGATTCCTGGGCCATGTCCACCTCCACGACAACGCCGGGCGGACGGACGAGCACCTGCCCGTCGGCGACGGCAACTTCCCTTTTCCGCGGTTCTTCGAGCGGCTCCGCTCGCTGCCGCGGAGGCCCCTTCTGACCGTGGAGGCCCACAGCGAGAGAAATCTCTGGCGGGCAGTGGACCATCTCCGGGCCATGGGGCTCCTCGAAGGGTGGGACACTGATGCATAATTCCCCAGCACCTGGGGAAGAAGTCGGCGCTCCTCCCGTCCCGGGACATCCGTCACGTTTCGCCATCCCCAATAAACCGTAATAAATAGAGTCAGTTATATTTATTTTTTCCTGCCCCCGCTTCTGGCACATCGGTTGCTCTCTGATGGGCAAAGACAGAATACGGAGACCCCTGCTTCGTGAGACGATTGATTGTCCTGGCCATTGCCGCAGCCCTCGTGATGTATGGAATGGGAATCGCCGCCGAGCAGGTTTCCAGGCCTGCCGTGAAAGCGGAGCCCATCAAGGCCGCCCCCGGAAAGGCCGCGTCCTCGAAGGTCACGCGGATGCATGCCAGCGGGGTCGTGGTCGAGATCACCGAAGCGATGATCCGGATCGAACGGCCCGCCAAGGGGAATTCGGCGACCGTCGAGACCATGCAGTTCCTCATCGAGAGGCCCGTGAAGGTGGAGGTGGGAGACAAGGTTGGTGTTTCCTACGTGAAGAGGGGGGACCAGGACGTGGCCATCCGGGTCACGAAGGCTGTGATCAAGAAGAAAGCGGACCCCCGGGAGAAAACCGGGGCGGCCGTGCCGCCGAAGTAAGGCGGATCCGAATCGTGTGGGACCGTCCCTCTATGGGAGGGCCGGAAACATAAAACCAAATTCCAAGAAGGAGGTACATGTAATGAAACGTTTGGTGCTGTTGCTGGTTGGGTTTGTTTTCCTCTTCACGACGTCGGCCATCGCGGCCGAGAAGGCGGTTGCCCCGGCGAAGGCCGAGCCCGCGAAGGTTGAGGCGAAGGCCGATGCGAAGGCCGATGCCAAGGACGCGAAGGCCGAGAAGAAGGCCAAGGCGAAGAAGGCCCCCAAGAAGGCCAAGGCGAAGAAGGCCGACAAGAAGGCCGACGAGAAGAAGGACGCCGCGCCCATGCCCGAGAAGAAGGCCGAGCCCGCGAAGAAGTAATTTCGCACAGCGACCTCGAGAAGACATTCTCGAAAGGCACACTGGGAAACCGGTGTGCCTTTTCTTTGTGGTGCGCAACGGACTGATCCGCGTTCACGGGACCGAATCCATGCTCCCCGCGCCAGGGAGGAACAGGCCGACCCCGGGCGGCGCTGCGCGAACATCCACGGATCCGGTTGCAAGCAGGATGCTTTCCGGGTAAGAAGCAGCGAAACGGAATCGATTTTCCCGGGAGAAGCCCATGACCGTCCGCGTCCGTATCCTCATCGTCACCCTGGCGGGCCTCGCCCTGGCCATGTCCGCCTGGGGCTGGGTCCAGCTCCGCGTCCTGGACGGGATCCTGGTGGAGCAGCAGATCAAGCGGCTCTACGACGTGGCCGAGACGGTCCACACCTATTACCAGCATTTTCCCACCCGCCGGGGGCTTTCCGCCCTGGACCTCACCCTCAAGGAGCTGATCCAGACGGATGTGCGCTTCGCCCGGATCGACATCTTCACCGTCGACCGGAACCGGAAGGATGCGGATTACGTGGCCGGTGCGAGCCGCCTCCAGTACGAATGGCCCGAACAGGCGGTGCTGTCTTCCCTGGAGGAGTCGAAGCCGAAATACACCGAGTTGACCACCGACAGCGGGCTGGCGTTGGGCCTCCTGTATCCGTTCACCTCGGACCGGGAGGGACCGGTCGTGGTGGGAGTGATCTCCTTTTCCCAGTCCCGGACGGAAATCCTCTCCGAGGCCCGGATGCTTCTCCTCTTCAGCACCGTCGGCCTCCTGGCGGGGATCCTCCTGGTGCTCGCCTTCATCTACGGCTGGATCATCGAGCGGCCGCTCAAGGTCATCGTCGAGGCCATCGACGCGTTCCCCCGGGGGGTGTACAAGGAACGCATCTCCGTGCACCGGCAGGATGAATGGGGTCACCTGGCGCAGCACTTCAACTCCATGGCCGACGAGATCGAGCGCGTTCACGGAGAGAATCAGGAGCTGACGCACCGCCTGGAAGAGCGGGTCCAGGAGGCCACCGCCAAGGTGGTCCAGTTGACCCAGCAGGTGAACCAGCTCCAGCAGCTCACCGCCCTGGGGTACCTGACGGCGACCCTGGCCCACGACCTGGGGACCCCGCTCCACTCCATCGCCGGGATGGCCCAGCTCCTGCTGGAGCGGGGCGGCTGGCCGCCGGACGTGCACCGCAAACTGGAGCTGATCGTCCAGCAGACCCAGCGGCTCAACCTGGTCATCAAGAACGTCCGCCGGGCCACGCGGCCCCCGGAGCCCCACCTGGAGGCCCTGTCGGTCCCCGACCTGTTCGGCGAAACCTCGACCCTGGTGGAGCCGCTGATCCAGAACACCGGCGTGTCCCTCACGGTGAGAATCGAGGAGGGGACGCCCAGTCTTTACGTGGACCGCTACCGGGCTCAGACGGCCCTGTTCAACCTGATCCAGAACGCCCTGGAGGTTATGCCGCAGGGGGGAGCCATCACGCTGTCCGCCCGTTTTGACCCGGAGCGGAACGCCGTCGCCCTGTCCGTACGGGACGAGGGGCCGGGCATCCCGACAGAACTCCAGGGGAAGGTCTTCGAGCCGTTTTTCAGCACCCACGCCGAGGAAGGCATGCGGGGGCTCGGGCTGGCCATTGTCCAGGACATCGTGAAGATGCACGGGGGGGAGATCGAGTTGAAAAGCCGTTCCGGGGAGGGGACCGAGGTCGTGCTTCACTTTCCCGTCGTCGAGAAATCCGCCGCCTGAAGGATTCCCTCAGGGGGCTTCTTCCCGGAGAAGGCCGTAGCGAAGGATCTTGCTCCGGAGGGTCTTGCGGTCGAT
>JBFYXW010000166.1:0-12218 GCA_041310335.1 Syntrophaceae bacterium
TCGGTCCCGACGCCTCGGGCAGGGCGGTCCTTCAGCTCCTGAAGAACCCGCGGTTCCTGAAAAAGATGCTCCGGACGAACGCCCCGGGGCTCTACGGGCTCCGGACGGCCCTCTACGGCACCCTCCTGCCGTCGCCGATGATCGCCCTGTCTTTCCCCGGCCTCGTCCGGCGGATCCTTGAGGAGGGGCACGAGGTCCAATTCCACGCCTGGGACCACCGGAGATGGCAAGACGACCTGGGGGAGAAGCCCCGGGAGTGGGTCGAGGACTGGTTCGCGAAGGGGATCGATGGGTTCCGGAAACTCACGGGCCACCGGCCCGCGGCCTTCGGCGCCCCCTCCTGGAGGATCGACGACCGGGTCCTGGAGGTTGTGGCGGGACACGGGTTCAAATACCTGAGTTGCACCCGGGCGGCGGCGCCCTTCCTCTACGAAAGCCTTGAGATCCCGGAAATCCCCTCGGATCTCCCCTGCTTCGAGGAGGCGGGGATCGAAGAGGGGACGGAAGCGGTCCTCCTGGCCCTCCGTCAGGGCGGCCTCCACGTGCTCCCCGTCCATGCCGAGGCGGAGGGCGGCATTTGGGACAAGCCCTTCCTCCGCCTCCTGGAAAGGTCCCTGGCCCTGGGCTGCCGCGTCGCAACCCTGGAGGAGATCCGGTGGGACCTGGATTATGAATCGCTCCCGCGCCGCCGTCCCCGGCTGGAGTATCTCCCGGGCCGGGCCTTTCCCTGCGCGGTCTGAACGAGCGGCTCACCGCAGAAACCCGACAGGCCTTCGCCTGAAGCCAACCACGAGGAGCAGCCATGAGAAGCAACAAGTGGATCATTGCCGGACTGCTGGCCGCATTCCTGGTCGTCCTTCCCCTGGTCACGGCGGTCGTGAATCTGTACGTGGACTGGCTATTTTTCGTGGAGGCGGGCTATACCGCCGTCTTCACGAAGACCCTGGCCACGCAGATCGCCTCCGGGGTGGTCCTGGCCCTCTTTTTCCTCGGCTTCGCCCTGGCGAACCTCGTCCTTGCCAACCGGGTCCAATTTCCCCAGCAGAGCGAATACCGGCTCGGCGGGGCGCCCCTCCCGATCCCTTCCGGGGCCGTGAAAAAGGTGCGGCTCGCCGTCACGGGGCTGATCCTGCTTTTCGTCACGTACATGATGGGGAAATGGGGGGCATCCCTGTGGTCGGACATCCTGCTGTTCGCCAACGCCCTGACCGTCGGCGTCAGCGACCCGGTCTTCGGGAAGGACATCGGGTTTTATCTCTTCCGGTACTCGCTTCTCGAATCCCTCAAGCAGGTCCTTGACTTCACCCTGATCCTGACCGCCGTCCTGACGGGATTTTCCTACTTCCTAAGCGGCGGGGTCCTCCTCACCCAGCGGCAGATCCTGATCGATCCGCGGGTCAACCGGCACCTGGGGGTCCTCCTGGGGCTCCTGGTCGTGAACATGGGCTTCAGCTTTTACCTGGACTCCCTGCGGATGCTCTACTCGGAGCACGGGGTCGTCTACGGGGCGAGCTACACCGACGTCCACGCAAGGCTCCTCGGTTACCGGATCCTCACGGCCCTGGCCCCCCTGGCGGGGATCGGCGTGATCGTGGCGATCCACAAGAAATCCATGAAATGGGCGACCATTCCCCTGGGGCTGGCCTTCGTCGTGTATGTCCTGGGCGTCGCGATCTACCCGGCGGTCCTCCAGAAATTCAAGGTGGCCCCCAACGAACTCCTCCTGGAGGCCCCCTACATCGAGAACAACATCCGCCTCACCCGGCTGGGCTTCGACCTGGACCGCATCCAGGAAATCCCCTTTGACGTGGACTACAACCTCACGGGCCGGGACATCGACCGGAACGACGCGACCATCCGGAACATCCGGCTCTGGGACCACGCGCCCCTGCTGCGCACCTACAGCCAGCTCCAGCAGATCCGGACCTACTACCGGTTCAGCGACGTCGACAACGACCGCTACACCGTGGACGGCAAGTACCTCCAGGTCATGCTGTCTCCCCGGGAGCTATCCTACGCCGACCTGCCGAGCAAGACCTGGATCAACGAGCGCCTGATCTTCACCCACGGCAACGGCCTCACCCTGGGACCTGTGAGCCGGATCAGCAAGGAGGGGCTGCCGGAATTCTTCATCAAGGACATCCCGCCGGCGAGTTCGACGAACCTGAACGTGAAGCGCCCGGAGATCTATTACGGGGAGATGTCCAACGACTACGTCATCGTGAAAACGAAGATCCCCGAGTTCAGCTACCCCACGCCGGAGGGCAACATCTACACCTCCTACGCCGGGAAGGGCGGCGTGGAGACGGGGTCCCTGGCCCGGCGGCTGCTCTTCTCCCTCAAGTTCCAGACGGAGAAGATCTTCTTCTCCTCCGACATCACCTCCGAGAGCCGGATCCTCATCTACCGGAACGTCCGGGAGCGGGTCCGGAAAATTGCCCCCTTTCTCATTTTTGACTCGGATCCGTACCTGGTGGTCAACGACGAGGGGAAACTGGTGTGGATGCTGGACGCCTACACGGCGTCGTCCCGGATGCCCTGTTCCAAGCCGGCCCCCCGCAACAACCCGCTGGTCCGGAACGCCAACTACATCCGCAACGCCGTCAAGGTCACCGTGGACGCCTATGACGGCAACGTCCGCTTCTACGTCAGCGACCCCGGCGACAGCATCATCCAGGTGTACATGCGCATCTTCCCCGAACTGTTCCGGGGCCTGGAGGACATGCCCGCGGACCTGAAGCGCCACATCCGCTACCCCCAGTCGCTGCTCGCGCTCCAGGCCTCCCTGTACTCCGCCTACCACATGACGGACCCGAAGGTCTTCTACAACAAGGAGGACCTCTGGGAGGTCCCGATCTTCAACGACAAGTACATGCAGCCGTACTACACCATCATGAAGCTGCCCAACGAGAAGAAGGAGGAGTACATCCTGCTCCTCCCCTACACGCCGGCGAAGCGGGACAACCTGGCGGCCTGGCTGGCGGCTCGCTGCGACGCCCCCGGGTACGGAAAACTCCTGGTCTACACGTTTCCCCGGGACCGCCTCATCTTCGGGCCCAAGCAGGTGGACGCCCGGATCAACCAGGACTCCTACATCTCCCAGCAGCTGACCCTGTGGAGCCAGCACGGCTCCCGGGTGATCCGGGGCAGTTTGCTGGTCATCCCCATCGAGCGGTCCCTCCTGTACGTGCAGCCCCTGTACCTGGCCGCCTCGGACGCCGTCGGGCTGCCGGAGCTCCGCCGGGTCATCGTGGCCTACGAAAACGAGGTGGTCATGGAGGAGAACCTCGACCTGGCCCTCCAGCGGCTGTTCGGGGCCAGGAAAACCGCCGTCGCCGCGCCAGGAAAGGCGGCCCCCGCCGAGGAGCGGAAGGCCTCCATCCGGGACCTCGCCGCGGAGGCCATGAAGTCCTACCAGCGGGCGACGGAACTGCAGCGGCAGGGCAACTGGGCCGGCTACGGGGAGGAGATTCGCAAACTGGAACAGATCCTGAAAAAAATGGTCCAGTGACTTGCCATCGGCGGGGAAATGAGGTAGGGGAAGCGCCACCGGATCGCCTGGCGCCGCCGGAGCCAGGAAAAACGCTGCGGCGCGTCGCGTCCGCCGGACGGGTTGGTTGATGAAACTCCTGAGACGCCTTTACGACTGGGTGCTGCACTGGGCCGACACCCCCTACGGGGCGCCGGCCCTGTTCCTGCTGTCCTTCGCGGAGGCCTCCTTTTTCCCCATCCCGCCGGACCCGCTGCTCATCGCCCTGGTGCTGGGTGCGCAGAACAGGGCCTTCCGCTTCGCCGCCAATTGCACCGTCGCCTCCGTCCTGGGGGCGCTGCTGGGTTACGGGATCGGCTACTTCGTCTGGTGGGACGGGCCCGGAGTGTTCTCCCCCGTGGCCCTTTTTTTCTTCGACAACATCCCCGGGTTTTCCGTGAGCCTGTTCCGCTACATCCAGGGGCTCTTCGAGTCCTGGAACTTCTGGATCATCTTCACCGCCGGCTTCACCCCCATCCCCTACAAGGTCTTCACCGTCTCCGGCGGGGCCTTCGACATCAACCTGCCCATGTTCCTCGTCGCCTCGGTCGTTTCCCGGGGCGCCCGGTTCTTCCTGGTGGCGTTCCTCATCTGGAAGTTCGGGGGACCCATCCGGGACTTCATAGACCGCTACTTCAACGCGCTGGCGATTCTCTTCACGATCCTCCTCATCGGCGGCTTCGCCGTCATCAAGTATTTCCTGTAGCGACGCCGGGAACGCAGCAAAGCCCTGGAATGCCGCATTTCGTTGACGCCGTGGCGCGTTGCCGGTAAACTGCCTCCTGGCTTTGCTGCCGCGCGCCGGGTTGGGGCCGCAGGGGCGGAAAGGACCCGGCTGGATCCCGAAAAGGAGGACGTGCGACGATGGAAACCCTGCTCTGCAAGCACTGGCACCACTGCCGGGCCCAGGACGTAGCCCAGTTCCTGGACACCGATTCCGAACGCGGCCTCTCTCTCTTCGAGGTCAAGCACCGCCAGAAGGAGTTCGGCCCCAACGCGGTGACCGTCAAGCAACGGACCAGTGCGCTGGTCCGGTTCCTCAAGCAGATCCACCAGCCCCTCGTCTACATCCTGCTGGCCGCCGGGGGGATCACCGCGCTCCTGCGGGAATGGGTCGATTCCGGGGTCATCCTGGGTGTCGTCCTGGCCAATGCCGTCATCGGCTACATCCAGGAAGACAAGGCGGAAAGGGCCATCGAGTCCCTGAAGAACCTGATGATGACCTCCACGACGGTCCTCCGGGACGGGAAGCGCGTGGTCGTCCCCTCGGCGGAACTGGTACCCGGCGACGTCGTCCTCCTCCAGTCGGGGGACAAGGTCCCGGCGGACCTGCGCCTTCACCGCTCGCGGGAGCTCCGGATCGACGAGTCGGCCCTCACGGGGGAGTCGGTGCCGGTGGAGAAGAAGGAGGCGGAACTGCCGCCCGAGACGATCCTGGCGGACCGGCGGAACATGGCCTACGGCGGGACCCTCGTCTCCTACGGCCAGGGGCAGGGGTTCGTCGTCGCCACGGGGGACAAGACCGAGACGGGCCGGATCTCCGAACTCGTCGCCGGGGCGGCGGACCTCTCCACCCCCCTCACGAAGAAGATCGCCCGGTTCAGCACGATCCTCCTCTGGGCCATCCTGGCCCTGGCGGGCCTGACCTTCGGCGTTGGGCTCTGGAGGGGTGAGAGTGCCGTGGACATGTTCATGGCCGCCGTCGCCCTGGCGGTGGGGGCCATCCCGGAGGGGCTCCCCGCGGCGGTGACCATCACGCTGGCCGTCGGCGTGAACCGTATGGCCCGCAAGCGCGCCATCATCCGGAAACTCCCCGCCGTGGAGACCCTGGGGAGCACCACCGTCATCTGCTCCGACAAGACGGGGACCCTGACGGAGAACCAGATGACGGTCCGCCGGATTTATGCCGGCGGCGAATATTACGACGTGTCGGGGGGCGGCTACGCCCCGGAGGGCGCGTTCTCCCACGGAGAGCAGGAACTTCGGGGCCCCCTGCCTTTCGCTCTGGCCGAATGCCTGCGGGGAGGACTCCTCTGCAACGACGCCCGGCTGCTCCGGGAGGACGAGGCCTGGAAAGTCCAGGGGGACCCCACGGAGGGGGCTCTCATTGTCGCTGCCGCAAAAGCCGGGCTGGATGCCGAAGACGCGGACGGATCCTTTCCGCGCCTCGATGCGATCCCCTTCGAGTCGGAGCGGCAGTACATGGCCACCCTCCACGGCGGCGGAGAGGGGGGGGCAGGGATCATCTACCTCAAGGGGGCCGTGGAAAAAATCCTGACGAAATGCGAATACGCCCTTGGCACGGGTGGCGACCTCCAACCTGTGGATCGCACGGCCGCTCACCAGGCGGCGGAGGACATGGCGGCCCAGGGGCTCCGCGTGCTGGCCCTCGCGAGGAAGGAACGGCCGGCGGGGATCGCCCGCATCGACCGGGAAGACCTGTCTTCGGGAATGATTTTCCTGGGGTTCCAGGGGATGATCGACCCGCCCCGGCCGGAGGCCGTGGAGGCCGTGCGGCTTTGCCGGGCCGCCGGGATCGAGGTGAAGATGATCACCGGGGACCATGCCCTGACGGCCTCGACGATCGCCCGCCAGATCGGGATCGGACGCCTGGACGAGGAGCCGGGAACCGCCCCGGCGGCCCTGACGGGCCGGGAACTGGCCCACCTGGGCGACGAGGAACTGATCCGGGCGGCGCAGGAGGTGTCCGTCTTCGCCCGCGTGGCGCCGGAGCAGAAACTCCGCCTCGTGGAGGCCCTCCAGGCCCGCGGACAGATCGTGGCCATGACGGGGGATGGTGTCAACGACGCCCCGGCCCTCAAGCAGGCCGACATCGGCGTGGCCATGGGCATCACGGGCACCGACGTGGCCAAGGAGGCGGCGGACATGGTCCTCACGGACGACAACTTCGCCTCCATCACCCGGGCCGTCGAGGAGGGCCGGCGGGTCTTCGACAACCTCGTGAAGTTCATCATCTGGACGCTCCCGACGAACGGCGGCGAAGGGCTCGTCATCCTGGCCTCCATCCTGGTGGGGACGACCCTGCCGATCCTTCCCGTCCAGATCCTCTGGATCAACATGACCACGGCGGTCCTCCTGGGCCTGATGCTGGCCTTCGAGCCCCAGGAGAAGGACATCATGGAGCGCCCGCCCCGGGAACCCTCGGCACCGCTGCTGGACCGGGTGATGATCGGCCGGATCCTCCTGGTGACGATCCTCATGCTGGGGGCCGTCTTCTCCCTCTTCCTCTGGCAGAGGGGCCAGGGCTATCCCGTGGAGGAAGCCCGCACCGTGGCGGTGAACCTCTTCGTCATGATCGAGCTCTTCTACCTCTTCAATTGCCGGTCCCTGACCCGTTCGGCCTTCCGCATCGGCTTCTTCACCAACCCCTGGGTCCTCGCCGGGTCCGCCGTGATGGTGGTCCTGCAGCTCCTGTTCACCTACGCCCCCGTCATGAACCGGCTCTTCCAGACCGCCCCGATCTCGGCCCGGGACTGGGGGATCATCCTGCTCGTCTCCTGGGGGGTGTACGTGGTGATCGGCCTCGAGAAAATGGCGCGGAGGGCGCAAAAACCTTGAGGCGGCCTGATGAAGGAGGGATCCAAGGGCAACGCGACGGACCGGATGCTGGGCGTGGTCGGCGCTGTCATCCTGCCCGGCGTCACCGTCGGGAAGCGGGCGATCGCGGGCTCCCGTGCCATGGCGATCCGGGATGCCCCCGCCATCACACTCGCGGCGGGGATGCCCCGCCCGCATCAGTCGACGAATCCCCTGTCCCGCTTTTCATCCTGCTGGAGGAACCGTCCCATGCCCGTCTTCAGGCGTCCGAACCCCATCGTCTGGTAGAAGCTCTCCCGCCCGGGGCTGGCGTACAAGATGACGTTGCAGGGGCCGAGCCTTTTCAGGATCATCTCGAGAATCCGCTTCCCCAGGCCCCGGCCGCGGTGATCCGCCGCCACCACCATGTCGTACAGCGCCGCCTGGTAGGCGCCGTCGGAGATGGCCCGGCCGAAGCCGATCATCCGCTCGCCGTGCCAGACAAAGACGACGGCTTCGCTGTTCCGGAAGGCCTGGCGGTGGAGGGCGTGGTCGTGATGGCCCATCCCCGACTCCCGGAGAAGGTCCCGCACCCCGTGCCAGTTCACGTCTTCGCAGTCTTCCTGAAACCGGTAGATCATCTTGAATCCTTTCTCCGGTTTGCGCCATGCCATCGCTTCGGCACTCCCGGATGCGCCGTCCTTGAGCAGGGGACTCGCGTTCGCCTTCTTCCTGCTGAGCTTGGGTCCGCGGTCCGTTCTTTGCCGGACGGCGCGCGCGGGTCACGGCTGTCCGGCTGAAGCATACTACAGGACAGGGGAGCAGAAAAGAGGTTGCAGAGCCGGTTCGATTGATATTATCCATCATCCATATTTTCCTGTTTTCAACTTCATTCCGGAACAGGGAGGAGGAGCATGGCCAGAAAGATCGCCTTCACGAACCAGAAGGGTGGCGTCGGCAAGACCACCGCCGCCCTGGGGCTCGCCGGCGGGCTGACCCGCCGGGGCAAGCGGGTTCTCCTCGTGGACCTGGACGCCCAGGGAAACGCCTCGGCCTCCCTGGGGCTCGTCATCGAGGGGGACGGACGGACCCTGAAGGACCTCCTGGAGGAAGGGGGAAACCCGTCGGACCACATCATCTCCACCAGGGAAGGGGACATCCTGCCGGCCAACAACGCCCTCAAGGACATCGAGCCTCTCCTGCTCCGGGACGACGGCGTGGGGCGGCTGAAGAAGCTGCTCGCCCCCCTGGGGCGGTCCTACGACTTCATGCTCTTCGACTGCCCCCCCAGCATCAACGTCTTCACACGGAGCGCCCTGGCGGCGGCGGACGAGGTCATCGTTCCGGTGGAGGTCGGTTACTTCGCGGTCCTGGGCCTCAAGCAGCTCCTGGAGGAGATCGAGGGGATCCGGCGGGAGCACAACCGGACGCTGAAGCTGCGGGGGGTCCTGCTCTCCAAGTACGACCGGCGGACCGCCCTGTCCGACCAGGTTTTCGACATGCTCCGGGAGGATCTCGGGGAGCGCCTCCTCAAGACGGCCATCCGGGTCAACATCGACCTGGTGAGGGCCCAGATCGCCCAGCGGAGCATTTTCGACTACGAGCCCCGGAGCCCCGGGGCCGATGATTTCCGGTCTCTCACGGAGGAGATACTCCATGGCTAAGAAGAAAGACGATCTGCTCAAGAAGTTGAGTGCCCTGAAGCCTTCCACGCCGACCCGCACGCGGGGAGGAAAAGCGGCGGGAAAGGCCGGCAAGCCCGGGCAGTCAAAGACGGAAAAGCCCGTCGCGAAAAACCTGGCGGCGGAAACGAAGACGAAGGCCGCACCGGCGGAAGCGAGAAAGGCAACGTCCGCGCCGGCGGCCGTGGGCAAGGCGAAGCCCGCGACCCCGGGAAAGCGGAAGAAAAAGCCGGCGCCGCCGAAGCCGGCAATCCCGACGACCGGGAAAAAGGCAGCCGCCTCGGCGGTCCCCGCAGCGAAGGCCGCGAAGGCGGGCAAGGTACCGGGACCATCGGGACGGCGCCAGGAGAAGGCGCACCCGGAGGCGGCGTTGCCGCCGGAAAAGGCCGTCCCTGCGCCGGACCGGCCGCTTGAAGGGAGGCAACCGTCCCCGGCAGGGGAGAGGGCGGCCGCCGCCCCGGCGCCGGAGACTGCGCGGACGGCGGAACCCTGGAGCACCTGGAGGGTCGGATTCTTCCAGGCCATGCCGGGCGCGGGCTGCGGGGCCTTCGGCGATGCGTCCGGCGCGGCCTGCCGGGAAGCGGCGCGCCTCCAGAAGTTCTGGATGGACGGCTGGCTTCGCTGCACCCGCATCTGGATGGACGTCCTGGATCTCAACATGAAGGTGATCCTGGGGTTCGGGCGCCCCTGGACCGGGGGGCGATGATGGAACTCCAGGGCTTTCAGCGCAAGTACCTCCGCGGCCTGGCCCACGGGCTCAAGCCCCTCGTTCTCGTCGGCCAGGCGGGTTTCACGGAGGGCCTGGCAGCGGCGGTCGACGGGGCCCTTGACCAGCACGAGCTCGTCAAGGTCAAATTCAACGAATTCAAGGAGAAGGGACAAAAGGAGGAGATCAACCGCCGGATCGAGGGGTCCACCGGCGCGACCCTCGTGGGGCTCGTCGGCCACACGGCCACCTTCTACCGGATGCAGGCGGATCCGGCACAGCGACGAATCGTCCTTCCCCGCCGGCAGGCCTGAAGCCGGCTGTTCCGGAGTGGCGGGACCCTGCTCCCCCTCAGCTCGCGGAGGCGGTTCATTCGCGGGCTGCTCCGGGCTTGCTGCAACCGCCGTCACTTCGGCCGCCGGATCCCCTGCCGGACCGTTATGACCGCGGGTCATTTCACCCGATATTTCGTTGACCTCACCGGGGAAATCTGCTAAACAAACCGCTCTGATTCAGGAATGTTTTGATATTACAGGGAAACGGGTTGACTTTGTGATCGATCTGCACACCCATTCGATCTTCAGCGACGGCGAACTGATCCCTTCCGAGATGGCCCGGCGGGCCCAGGACCGGGGGTACCGCGCCCTGGCCATCACGGACCACGGGGATCACTCCAACATCGATTTCATCATTCCCCGGGTGGCGAAAGCCTGCGCAAAGGTCTCCGAAGCCCTGGGGATGTCTGTCATCCCGGGTATCGAACTGACGCACGTGCCGCCCGTGTACATCGACGAGCTGGTCCGGGAAGCCCGGGAACGGGGGGCCCGCCTGGTGGTCGTCCACGGGGAGACCATCGCCGAGCCCGTCCTGCCGGGGACGAACCGGGCGGCCATCGAGGCGTCGGCGGACATCCTGGCCCATCCGGGCCTGATCTCCGAGGCCGATGCGATGCTGGCGAAGGAGCGGGGCGTCTTTCTCGAAATCTCCGCCCGGAAGGGACACAGCCTCACGAACGGCCACGTCCTCGCCCAGGCCCGCCGCTTCGGCGTGTCCCTGGTTCTCAACACCGACAGCCACGGTCCGCAGGACCTCATCACCCGGGAACAGGCCGTTCGGGTGGCCCTCGGGGCCGGCATGAGTCACCAGGAAGTGCAAACCATGATGCAAAATTCCGAGGAGCTGGTCCGGCGGGCCACCGCCGGGGGGTCCTGATTTCGTCCGGGGCTGCGCCCCGCACCTGCCATCCCCCTCCCTGCGATTTCAATCTGTCCGGAAGAAATTCGACATGAAAAAGAAAAAGACAGCCAAATCCCAGAAAGAATCACGGAACAGCAAGAAGAGCAAAGGCGCCGGCGGATCGCTTAAGATCTGCCTCCTGACCTACCGGGGCAACCCGGCCAGCGGCGGACAGGGAGTCTACATCAAGTACCTGAGCCGGGCCCTCCGGGATCTGGGCCACAAGGTGGACGTCGTCGCAGGCCCCCCCTACCCGGAAGTGGTGGAGGGAATCACGCTCCACAAGCTGCCGGGTCTGGACCTGTACAACCCGGACCACCTCTTCCGCCCGGCCCGATACCGGGATCTTCTGTCGCCCCTCAACACGATGGAGTTCCTGGACATGTGCCTGGGCGGGTTCCCGGAGCCCAGGACTTTCGGTTCCCGCATCCATCGCTGGTTCGGGGAGCGAAAGCCCGCCTACGACATCGTCCACGACAACCAGTGCCTCTCCTGGGGCATCCTGGACCTGGAGAAGATCGGCTACCCGACAGTGGCGACGATCCACCACCCAATCACGGTGGACCGCGACGCGGAGATCGCCGCCGCCCCGAACCTGCTGAAGCGGGTCAAGGTGATGCGGTGGTACTCCTTCCTGGGCATGCAGATCCGGGTGTCCCGGCGCATCTCCCGGATCATCACCGTCTCCGAGTGCTCGAAGGGGGACATCAGCCGCTCCTTCGGCGTGCCGGAGGATCGCTTCCGGGTGGTGCCCAACGGCATCAATCTGGACTATTTCTACCCCGCCAACGGGAACGGGCGCCCGGACAACACGATCCTCGTGACCAACAGCGCCGACACGCCGCTCAAGGGGCTCCGGTACCTCCTGGAGGCCGTCGATTCCCTCCGGCGGCGCCGGGCCGTGAAGCTGACGGTCATCGGCGCCCCCAAGAAGGACGGGGCCATCGAGCGGCTCGTCCGGGATCTCAAGCTGGGGGACACGGTGACCTTCACCGGCCGGATCGCCTGGGAGGACTTCGCCGGCTATTACGCCAAGGCCACCATGGCCGTCATTCCCTCCTTGTACGAGGGATTCGGGATGCCCGCCGGCGAGGCCATGGCCTGCGGGGTGCCGGTCATCAGCACCACCGGTGGTGCCCTGCCGGAAGTGGTGGGCGACGCCGGCGTCCTGGTGCCCCCGGGCGACCGGGAGGCCCTGGAGCGGGCCATCGAGAACCTTCTGGACAACCCCCGGAAGCGGGAGGAGCTCGGCCGGGCGGGCCTGGAGCGCGTGAAGGGCGCGTTCACCTGGCGGCATGCCGCCCAGCGGGGCGTGGATGTCTACCGGGAGGCCATGGATGCTCACCGTCGACTTTGAGCGCCTGGACCTGCGGCCGGGGATGAAGGTCCTCGACGCCGGCTGCGGAACGGGCCGCCACGTCTGCGAAGCCTTCCGCCGGGCCGACATCTACGCCGTGGGGCTCGACCTGAACGAGAATGACCTCCGCAAGGCCGGGGCCACGCTGTGGCTCATGATGCAGGGCGGCGA
>JBFYXW010000168.1:0-3397 GCA_041310335.1 Syntrophaceae bacterium
CCGGTAGGACAGGTAGTTTCTCAGGACCTGCTGGAGGTAATGCTCGAAGAAGTCCGCCAGGACGTTGTCCCCGAACCGGATCATCAGGTGCAGAAGCGGGACCGGGAGGAGAAATTCCCGCGTCCGGGATTCTTCCAGGAGGATCTGGGTCAGGATGAAGGCCGTCACATCCTCCTTCGTTTTCGCGTCCTCCACCAGGAGGGTCTTCCCTTCCTTGATCGAACGGGTCAGGTCCTCCAGCGTGACGTAGATGCTCCGGCTCGTGTCGTAGAGGCGGCGGTTTCCGTATTTTTTCACCAGCACGGGTTCGGTCATGGTTCACCTCGCTTTGGGAAGACAGTCTAGCCGGAAGCATGCTTCATTGCAACATTTTTTTGCCTGGAGCGGATGGAAAAAACTGAGTATTGATTATTTTTTAATTATTACAACATGTTAATAATCGATCTTTCATGGCGAGGCACATCACATTTATATTGCATTGCAACATTTTTTCTTGACAAGCCCTCCCGCCGCATTATATTACCGGTACAAATCAAGCGCAAAGAGCGCAGGGAGGAACACAGAAGATGGAACAGGAAAAAATCGCGAAGCAGATCATCGGTTTCTACAAGACCACGTTTGACAGCAGCTTCAACGCCATGACGATCCTGCAGGAGCAGACGGAGAAGATGATCCAGACGGCAATGAGCCAGTCCCCCTGGATGCCCGAAGAGGGCCGCAAGGTCGTGGACGAGTGGATGAAGGCCTACCGCCAGGGGCGGGACGACTTCCGGTCCGCCGTCGACGAGAGCTACGGAAAGGTGGAGAGTTTTTTCGCCTCCAAGACCTGGCAGGACATGGCCCAGGAAGCCCTGAAGACCAAGAAGACCAAGTAACGATCTGCCGGATGAGCCGGCGCCGAACCCGCAACCCGCGAAAGGAGGGTGAACGATGGATCCCAAGCAGATGACGAAGCAGATGATCGATTTCAACAAGACGGCCTTTGACAACACCTTCAACGCCATGACCGTCCTCCAGGACCAGACGGAGAAGATGGTCAGCATGTACATGGAGCAGGCCCCCTGGTTTCCCGAGGAGGGCAAGAAACTCATCAACGAGTGGGTCCGGGCCTACAAGAAGGGCCGCGAGGACTTCAAGGGCATCGTGGACGTCAACTACAAGAAGGTCGAGGATTATTTCGCCAAGGCGAAGTAGAACCCGTCGTCCCGCACGGGGCGTTCCTTCAGACAGAGAACTCTTTCAAACCCGGATCCCGGCAGCCGCGAGGCTTCCGGGATCCCTTTATGGACGAAATTCCCATGAATGTCATGAACTCCCGGAATGCCGGTTCTCCGGCCACGATCACCGAAGCGGCCTGCTCCATCGGCCGGGATTACCGTCAGCAGGTCTTCGAGGCCCACGAGGATTTTTTCCGGGCCGCTTTCAAGACGTGGCGCGCCAACTCCTCTTTCTGGATGGGTTCCCTGGCCTACCCCACCAGCGTGACGATGCCCCTCTGGAGGTCCGCCCGCTCCCTCCTCGATCTCCAGGCCGAGCAGTGCCTCCGGGTCGTGGAGACGGCTACGGGCGCCCTCGAAGCCGGGCAGCACTACGTCGTGGGGGTCCTGTCCTATCTCAACGAGTTCATGAACCCCTACTGGACGGCCCTGAACTCCTTCACCTCCCTGGAGAAGGAGAAACTGGTCCGGACGAACTACCTGCAGAGCGCCGTTGACTATTTCGAGCTGCTCCAGTTCAACACCCAGATCGCCGAGCAGGGCGCCAAGGGGACGATGGTCGGGCTCGACGAGTTTCACCGCCGGGAGGCCCTGCAACTGGGCAAGGCGGTCCTGAACACCCTGCTGGGCAGACGGGAAGAGGGGCTCCGGGACTACAGCACGTCCATGGCACGGCTCCTGGACGCCATCGTGAACCGCTACCCCGAGGCCATCCGGGCCATCAAGCCCGAGTTCGGATTCCACTTCGACGACGGGAGCTACATCCTGGTGGACGAGACGGACCGCTTTTCCCTCTACCGGGTCCCGCCGCGGGATCCCGCCGTCCAGACCCGGGAATCCGGCAAACCCGTCCTGATCGTGCACCCCTACGTGCTGGGGCCAAACATCCTGGCCTTCCTGCCGGGGGAGAACAAGAGCTACGTCCACGCCTTCGCCAACCAGGGCATACCCACGTACATCCGGATTCTCAAGGACATCCACACGAACCCGGCCGTCCAGGTCATGACCGGCGAGGACGACGCCCTGGATACCCGCCGCTTCTGCGAAACCCTGAAGGCCGCCCACGGCCGCCCGGTGACCCTCAACGGCTTCTGCCAGGGCGGCTTCGTCGCCCTCCTGAACATCCTGTCGGGGGAACTCGACGGGCTGGTGGACGCCCTGATCACCTGCGTCGCCCCCATGGACGGCACCCGGAGCAAGTCCCTGGTGGAGTACATGCAGCACCTTCCGCCCCGCTTCCGGGATCTCAACTATGCCGTCAAGGAACTCCCCAACGGGAACCGGATCGTCGACGGCAAGGTCATGAGCTGGGTCTACAAGCTGAAAAGCATGGGGAAGGAGGCCCCCCTGGTGACCCTTTACCGGGACCTGGGGAATTTCCAGGGAGCGGACGGCCCGGTCCAGATCGGGAAGACCGGGGCGGCCATGAACCACTGGCTGCTCTACGACCGGAGCGACCTGCCGGAGGGGATCACGAAACTGAGCTTCGATTCCTACACGATCCCCATCACCGCCGACGGCACGCTGCCGGTTACCCTCTTCGGGAGGCCCCTCAACCTCAAGGGCATTCGCGAGAAGGGGATCCGCTGGCTCATCTGCTACGCCGAGAAGGACGACCTGGTGGACCCGGACGCCGCCCTGGCGCCCCTGGACCACCTCGACGACGCGGTGGAGGTGACGCCCTTCCCGAAGGGGCACGGCGCCATCGCCACCTCCTGGTCCGACCCGTCCTCCGCCTGCGCCCTCCACACCCGCTTCGGGAACGGGCACCGGGGTCCCGTGCGGTTCCAGCTGGACCT
The DNA here is from genome assembly GCA_041310335.1 of Syntrophaceae bacterium. GTDB lineage: Bacteria > Desulfobacterota > Syntrophia > Syntrophales > PHBD01 > PHBD01. Next base: position 3,017 of record JBFYXW010000168.1, read on the forward strand.
GGACGCGGAGGCGGACGCGGCAGCGGCAAAAAGGAACGGGAAGGCCTCCCGGAAGGGATGAGACCCGGGAGGGCATCCCAGAGGAAGCCGCGGGAGAAACGGACAGTCAGGGGGCCGGGCTCGCCCGGGTGGCAATGCCCTCCGGGCGTCCGCGGTCGAACCAGCCCTTCGTGACCGGGGCGGAGGTCGAAAGCGCGTCATCCGCGCACCCGCAGCAGAACGCACAGACCGAGGAGGTGACCCGATGGACCGGAGTTTTTACGAATTTTGGGGACGCTATTTCCTATCCCTCGCCCGGGGACGTCAGCAGCTCGAGGACGTGACCGCCTGGATGCGCGCGGGATTCCGGGGCTCCGAAGGCCTCACGGAGACCTTCCGCAA
>JBFYXW010000169.1:0-13656 GCA_041310335.1 Syntrophaceae bacterium
TTGTAGGTGAAAGAGGTACTCTCTCCTCTCCGTTAGCCAACCTCAGCAAAACCAGAAAAGGGGTTATCCCACAAGGATAACCCCTTGTTTTCATGACTTGCCATCGAAGACGCGAACCTCGGACCGCTGGATTCGCGGGCCACCGGTCGCGACGGCAATCACCAGGCTCCGATGAGCCGAAATCTCACCCACCAGCTGCTGCCCACCCTTTGCGCAAAGCGGGAGACAGCGGACCCTTGCCTTTGGCTCTCCGCCTGTGCGAAGGCTTCGGCATGGCTGCGACACTAGCGGACAGCCCACCCCCCACAAATCGGGAAAACCTGGCCGACGAAGCAATCGGCGGCGTCACTGCAAAGGTAAGCCACAAATTCGGCGTCCTCCCTCGCGGAGACAAGGCGGCCCAGTGGCACCTCGCGTTTCAACCGTTCCTGGAAGCGCGGATTTCGCTGCACCTCTTCCGGGAAGTAGGTCGGGTTATCCACGAAGTTCTGCGCGATGGCGTTGACCTGGATGTTGTGCTGGGCAAGTTCGACGCCGACCGCCTGAACGTATGCGAGTTGCGCACCCCGTGCCGCGCTGTAGGTAGAGGCCCTGCGGATGCCGCGAAGCGCGGAGGCGCTTCCGACCACCAGGATCTTGCCGTGGCCTCGAGCCATCATTCCGGGAACGACTGCCCGAACCAGCCTGGGCAGCGGGTCGACCATCACGGCGAAGGTCTGCCGCCACTCGGCATCGGTCACCTCCGCGGCGGGCGTGCTCGGTGCCGGAATGGCAAGATTCGCGACCAGGACGTCCACCGCTCCCGAGGCGGAAACGAGGCCCTCGGCCGTGCCCGGCTCTGACAGAAGAGCCTCGTTGGCAACTACGTCCGCGCCATGTTCTGCGAGAATTTCGCAGATCACCGGCCCCATGAACTCACCCGCCTGCGTGACCAGAATTCGCTTGCCCCGAAGTATTCCCGTTCGTCCTTTGGTTGCATCGTTTGATTCCATGCGGACCTCCTTTGTGTGTCTCTTCTATTCATGCCGAAATGTCATTTGTGCAATATCCTTGCATGCGAGCTACATGATTCCTATGTTTGCATTCACCAGGGTTCCAGGTGCAAATGGCGAGATCCGGCATCCAGGGAATGACAAGGACCCGCAGGTGAATTGGATCCCCCCCTCACCTCCCCGCCTGCTTCACCCTTCCCCCTTCCCGGACGGTGTCGTCGGGGCGGGCGATAACCTGCTCGCCTTCCGCGATACCCGAGAGGATCTCCGCGGCCAGGGCGCTCCGCCGGCCCACCTGGACGGTTCGCCTCACGGCCCGGCCGCCATCGGCGACGAAGACGGCCCAGTCCTGCCCCGAGCGGAAGAGCGCGCTGGCGGGCACCTGGAGGACGTCCTTCCCCTCCCAGACGATGAACATCGTGTCCAGGCGGTAGCCGTCGCCCAGGGTATTCCATTCCTCCGTCGGCGAGGTGATGTCCACAAGGACGACGACCCGTTGCTCCTCCACGCCGAGGCTCGAGATCTTGGTGAACCCCGCGGGCTCGACGATCCGGACCTTGCCGGCGAGGGGCTGGTCGCCCCCCCAGCGCCCGAACCGGACGGGCATCCCCTTGCTGATCTTGACGGCGTCGGAGGAGAGGACCTCCACGCGGACCTCCAGGTCCGCCTGGTTGCCCACGTCGATCAGGGGCTCCCCCTGCTGCACGGCCCCCTCGCTCTCCCGCCAGACCCGGAAGACCCGGCCCGCCACGGGTGACGTGACGGAGACGCCGCCCCGGCCCCCGACCCTGCTGCCCGAGGCGTAATCCCGCGCCGCGCTCCGGGCCCGCTCCAGGTCGGAGCGGGCGACGCCCACGGCGGCCGCGGCGGAGGACCGGTTCGCCCCCGCCCGCTGGGCGTCCGCCTCGGCCTGGTCCAGGGTGTCCCGGGCAATGGAGCCCTTCTGAAAGAGCGCCTTCATCCGCTCGCGGCGCCGCTCGGCGTAGTCGGCGTCCGCCCGGGCGGCCCGCTCCCGCTCCTCCGCGGCGCGGAGCGCCGCCTCCGCCGCCGAGACGGCCGCCCTCGCCTCCCCGTGGCTGCGGGGGTCCAGGGCGGGGGAGCGCAGGGGCTCCAGGACCGCCACGACCTGGCCCTTTTGGATCGCGTCGCCCACACTCCGTTCGATCCGCTGCAGGAACCCGGGGACCGGGGCGGAAACGGTGTACCGCTCCTTGAGGCGGGTCCGCCCCTCCTCCTCGATGGCCACCTGGAGCGTCCCCCTGGCCGCCTTGGCCAGCTCCACCTCCACGGCTCCGGGGAGGAACCCGTAAACCGTCAGGGCGACGGCCGCGGTGATGACGGTGATGACGAAGATTCTCCTGCGCAGGACGGGTGTCATAAGCGTTCTCCGATGCGTGTCCGCAGTTTCCGCCGCGGCGCCCACCGAGGGGGGACCCTCTCGGGAGCCGCGGCTACTCCCGCGTCTTCAATACCTCAACAAGGTCCAGCCGATCAAGCTTGCGGCGCACGATCAGCGCCGACGCGACCGCGGAGGAGAGGACGACCGCCGCCGCCATCGAGTAGGTGGAGTCCGTCAGCACCATGGGGATCCGGAAGAGGTCGTTCGCCAGCGCCGAGGCGATGAAGTGGCAGAGGCCGTAGCCGATGGCGAAGCCCAGCGGGATGGCCGTCAGGACCAGGAGCCCCAGTTCCCCCAGGAGGATGTAGGACACCTCCCCCCGGGTGTAACCCAGCACCCGCAGGCTCAAGAGCTCCCGGCTCCGCTCCGACAGGGCGATCCGCGCGCTGTTGTAGACAACGCCCACGGCGATGGAGCAGGCCATCAGGGTCGCCACAAAGGTGAAGAACAGCATGCCCTTGGCCTGGACGTCGTAGAAGTTGCGGATCTCGTTCGTCCGGAGCGTGATCCCCGAGACCCGGGGCATTTTGATGAACTGGCTGTAAAGCTCCTCCCAGGAGTTCGTGTCGGCCGTGAGGTAGGCGCCGGAAACGGCGTCTCCCTCGCGGAGGAGCCGGTTGAGGGCCGTCCGTTCCATCGTCCCGGTCGTCCCGATGAACTGCTTGGACATGGCCGCGACGGGGACCTGGTGGACCGCCCGGTTCCCCTCGAGGACTTCCACGGTGATCGTGTCGCCGGGCTTCACGCCGAGGAGTTCCCCCAGGTAGTCGCCCAGCAGGATGCCGGACCGGGGCACCTCCACGGGCCTCGCCCGGTCGTCCAGGAGCCGGTGGAGGCGGCCCTCCGGTTCGACCCCGTCAATGACGGTCTTGTAGCTCCGGGGACCGAAGCGGAAGCGCACGGGGACCTGGCGGAAACCCTCGACCTGGTAAACCCCCGGGAGGCCCGCCAGGTCGAAGACGACGCGGTGCGATGTGGCCTCCACGAAGGCGACCTTCATGTCCTCCTTCTGGGCGAGGCGGAACTGGACGGTCACAAGGTAGTTGACGGCGTCCGAGAAGAAGCCGCTCGTCAGCATGGTCGCGCAGGCCACGGCGATGCCCAGGATCGACAGGAACGTCCGGACGGGCTTCCGCTCCACGTTCCGGAGGATGATCCGGGATGGCTGGGAGAGCCACCGCCCCACGCCGAGCCGCTCGACGAGGGAAACCCGATACCGGGCCGGGGGCTCGGGCCGCATGGCCTCCGCCGGCGTCTCCCGGGCCGCCCGCCAGACGGCGTGCAGCGTCCCGGCGAGGGCCGACAGGACGCTGATGGCCACCGCCGCCAGGAGCGTCAGCGGGTTGATCCGGAGGGCGAGAGCGGGGAACCGGTAGACCTCCATGTACAGCTGGCCCATCCGCTGCTCCAGCCAGATCCCCAGGACAGCGCCGCCCGCCAGGCCCAGCAGCACGATCAGGATGACCAGCTTGGAGTAGTGGAGGGCGATGTCCCGGTTCTCGTAGCCGAAGGCCTTCAGGGCCGCGATCTGCTCGCGCTGGGTGCTGACGGTCCGGCTGATGACGACGTTGAGGAGGAAGGCGGCGACGAGGATGAAGATGCTGGGGTAGATCTCGGCGCTCCGCCGGAGCATGCGGAACTCCTCGGAGAGCATGCGGTTGGAGATCTGGTCCTTCCGGGCGTAGGAGCCCAGACCGCCGTACCGCGCCAGGATCGCGTCCAGCTCCGTCAGGATCCGCCCCGTGTCGGCCCCGGGCTGCACGGCCAGGACGACGTCGTTGAAGGCCCCGTCCATGTTGAAGGACTTGCCCAGGGCCTTGCGGCCCATCCAGAGGATGCCGAAGCGCTTGAAGTCGGGGCTCAGGGCCTCGGCCCGCATGATGAGGACGAACTCCGGCGAGAGGGCGACGCCGGTGATGACCAGGTCCTTCCGGCGGCCGTTGATGATCGCGCCGATCCGGTCGCCGGGCCGGAAGCCGTGGGCCAAAGCGAAGGTCTCGCTCACGACGGTCTCGTCGTCCCGGGCGGGGTCGGCCAGCCGCCCGCTCCGGATGTAGAGCCGGTTGAGCAGCGGACTGCCGTGTTCGGGGATGGAGATCATCTGGGCCGTCACGGGCTCGGAGAAGCCCGCGATGTCGAGCTTGACGGGGGCCACGACACGGGTCTCCACGACGGAGACGCCGGGGATGGCGGCAATCCGTTCCCGGAGGCTCTCGGGGGCCCGCTTCAGGGAGGCGAAGACGTCGGCGAAGGCGTACTCCCGGTAGAAGCGGTCCCGGGTCAGGGTCAGGGACTCCATGGCCCCGATGAACATGACGAAGGCCGCCATGCCGCTGGTGATGACGATGGCGATGGCGACAACCTGCCCCCGCATGAGGCGCAGGTCCCGCAGGACTTTCCGGTTCAGCGCCTTCACGGGCTCACCAGTGAAGGTCCCGGGGCGCCTTCTTCACGGCGTTCACCGTCACCTGGGAGATCCTCCCGTCGCTGAGGTTGATGACGCGGTCCGCCATGCCGGCGATGTCCACGTTGTGGGTGATGATGACCGTGGCCGTCCCGAGCTCCCGGTTGACCTGGTCCAGGGCCTCGAGGACGACGATCCCCGTAGCGGAGTCGAGGGCCCCCGTGGGCTCGTCGCACAGGAGGACCTTGGGGTTCTTGGAGATGGCCCGGGCGATGGCGACCCGCTGCTGCTCCCCGCCGGAGAGCTGGGCGGGGAAGTGGTCGAGGCGCTCCGAGAGGCCCACGAGGGCGAGGGCGTCCTCGGGCTTCATGGGCCGCTCGGCGATCTCCGTCACGACCGCGACGTTCTCCAGGGCCGTGAGGCTGGGAATGAGGTTGTAGAACTGGAAGACGAAACCCACGTGGACCCGGCGGTACTCCGTCAGCTCCCGATCGCCGGCCTCCGTCAGGCTGATCCCCAGGTAGGAGACCTGCCCTCCCGAGGCCGTGTCCAGCCCCCCCAGGATATTCAGGAGCGTCGACTTCCCGCTCCCCGACGGCCCCAGGAGGACCACCAGCTCCCCTGCGTAGAGTTCCATGTCCACGCCGCGCAGGGCGTGGACCTCGAACTCGCCCATCTGGTACACCTTGGTGAGCCCGCTGACCTGGAACACGACGTCGCGGTCATGGCGGGACCGATCTTCCCCCTGGATCACTGCGCCAACCCCCGGACAATCATGGAGGATGCCCACCCTGCCGGGAAACGGGCATCCTCGGGTGGCGCGATCATTTCATTTTTCCGGGCGACTGCACAAGGCTTTTTCAGGGTCACCCCCTACTTCTCCGGAGGCTTCGGCCTGACGAGCAGGACCGGCACGGTGGAATCGTGAAGGACCCGCAGGGCGACGCTGCCGAAAACCAGTTTTTTCACCCCCGAATAGCCATGGGACGCGATGACGATCAGGTCCATTTCGTTGTCCCGGGCGTATTTCACGATCATCTCCGCGGCCCGCCCCTCGAGGATGACGGTTTTCACCGTGACGTTCTCCGGCGCCAGCCCTTCTTCGATCCGGGCCAGGTACTCCTGAGCCCGGCCATACTCGAACTGGACGATATCCAGGACGTTCGCCCCTTCCGCCACCCAGTGCGCCGGGATCTCCACGGCGTAGAGAAGCGTCACGGCTCCGACGCATCCCCATCCCTCCTGCGCCATCTTTTTCAGCTCGTCCAGGGCGCATTCGGCAAGGTTGGAGCCATCCAACGGCACGAGGACATTCCTGTACATGCCGCTCACCTCCTTTCCTCGAAAACCAGTGGCCCTGCAGGGCAAACCGGAATTTTCCGGCTGCCGGGGGCACGGTTCGCTCCGCCTGAAAACCTGTTCTCCGCCGGCGCTCGGCCGCCGGCCTCCACAGACGGACCTTTTCGGGAAGGAAATCTCGCTTCCGCGCTCCGCACAGGCTTTCCCGGGCCTGACGACAAACGGACGTCCGATGAAACCCGGATCGTGGAACTCCCGGATCCGGAGGATCACGCAAAATCGACGCTGGATTCGTTGACGAAGTGAAACCGGTTGAACGGCTGGGTGCCCGGGATACCGCCCTGCGTCTCCGCAAGAACCTCTTGTGAACCAACGACGGTGACCCGATCGAACGTTTCCGGAACGCTGCCGGGCTCTGCTTCGGCCACGGCCGGGATGGTCCTTACTTGCGGAAAAATCATAGTCCATCTCGGCGGTTGATGCAAGCCCGACGTTCGGTGCGCCGGTGGCGGGGCGGTTGCCCCTTGACGCCTTCCCGCCCGCGGGTTATGGGGTCACGGGCGATGGGGCCAGGTCATCCGCATACGTCAGTGACCGCACACAATGGACCCCACGCATACGAACATGAAGATCGGGATTTTATCGGACAGCCACGGGAACGAGGGGGCAACGCAACGGGCCGTGGCGACGCTCCGGGAACGGGGCGCCGGCCGCCTGATCCATCTGGGGGACCTCTGCGAATCCATGGAGGGGAGGCTCCCGAAGGCCCTGCTTACGCTGGTGCGGCACCATGACGTCACCGTCGTCAAGGGCAACAACGACCTCGCCGTGGAGCGCCTCCTGGATGAGAGCCCGTCCTTGAGTCCGCCGGAGGGAGAGGCGCGGGTCTTCCTGAAGAGCCTGCCCTTCCGGGTGGTCCTGGGCGACCTGCTCTTTGCCCATTCCCTGCCGGACGGAACGGTCCGCTCCGTCTACGATCCCATCGACGACGGGGGCACGGACCGGGCGGCGGCGGTCTTGGCCCGGACTTCCTTCTCCGCCCTCTTCTGCGGCCATTCTCACAGTCCCGTCCTCTTCCGCCTGTGCAGGGGAACCGTCACCCGGGAACTTGTGCCGATAGAGACGGACCTCCCGCTCGCTCCGGAGGAGCGCTTCATCATCGTCGCCGGCACCGTCACCGAAGGGGAATGCGCCCTGGTGGACACAAAGCAGCGGACCTACCGGAGAATTCCCTTTTCATTCTGACCCGTTTCCGGAAGCGCAAGACCGGCGGCAGTTCCGATGGACTCCGCGGCGCGAAGTGCCGTGAACCGTGGCAGCGCCTTCGCGCCTCGTCCGATCGGTCAGGCCGTGTGTAAACCGTTTCGCTCCCTGCGAACCGGTGTTCACGGAATCCTATCCAAAATTCGGGAATCACCTCCCCCTGTTTAAGGGGAAACACCTATATTGCAACACCTTGGAAGGCCGTATCATGCTCTTCGGTGAAGGGGCATGCATTCTGCTTACCCTCTGCCGACATTTCTGAAAACCAGAAGCCCTCTTCACGGCTTCGAAAGGAGTGAGCCTTGTTTCAGAAGATCCTGGTTGCCAACCGGGGCGAGATCGCCGCGAGGGTCATGCGAACCTGCCGGGAGATGGGGATCCGGACGGTGGCGGTCTATACCGACGAAGACGCGGATGCGCTTCATGTCCGGCTGGCCGACGAGGCCTGCCGGATCGGAGCGGGGGACTCGGGACAGGGCTATCTGCAGATGAGCGAGATCGTCTCCCTCGCGGAGCGGACCCGGGCGGATGCGATCCACCCGGGGTACGGCTTCCTGGCGGAAAATCCGCAGTTCGTCGAACTGTGCGAGGGGCGGGGTCTGACGTTCATCGGCCCTTCGAGCGCCTCCATGTGCAACGCCAAACCCAAGAACAAGGCGCGCCGCCTCATGAAGATGATCGGCGTCCCCGTCGTGCCGGGATCGGAGGAGGCGATCCGCTGCTCCGACGGCTGCGACCTGGAAAAGGCCGTCGAGATCGCGGAGGGAATCGGCTGGCCCGTCATCGTCAAGCCCTCCGGGGGCGGCGGCGGGATCGGCATGCGGTTCGCCCGGGACCGGGAGGAACTGCAGAAGGCCATCCGCCACGCCTGCGTCCGGGGAGAGCGGGCCTTCGGCATCTCCACGTTCTACATCGAGAAATTCCTCACGGGGGTGAAGCACATCGAGTTCCAGGTCCTGGCCGACCGGACGGGGAACGTCATCACCATCGGGGACCGGGACTGCTCGATCCAGCGGAGGTTCCAGAAGCTCATCGAGGAAACGCCCTGCCCGGAGTTGCCTTACCTGCTCCGGATGAAGATGGGCATCGCCGCCGCGGAAATCGCCATGGCGATCCGGTGCGACAGCCTGATGACCGTGGAATTCCTCTATTGCCTGGATTCGCGGGAATTCTTCTTCAACGAGGTGAACTGCCGCCTCCAGGTGGAGCACGGCATCACGGAACTGGCCACGGGCATCGACATCGTCAGGGAGCAGATCCGCATCGCCGCCGGGGAGCCCCTGCACTACGCCCAGGAAGACGTCCGCGTCCAGGCCCACGCGATCGAATGCAGGATCACGGCGGAGGACCCGGCGAACAACTTCCTCCCCTGCCCGGGACGGGTGACGCGCCTGCACCTCCCCCACGGCCTCGGGGTCCGGGTCGATGAGGGGCTCGTCGAAGGGTCGGAGGTTTCCCTCCACTATGACCCGATGCTGTTCAAGGTCCTCGTCTGGGGCAGGAACCGCGACGAGGCGGTAGCCCGCATGAGGCGTGCCATCGGGGAGACCGTCGTCGAGGGCATCCGGACGACGATTCCCTTCCATCGGGCTGCCCTGGAGCACCCGCAGTTCCTCGACGGAACGTACACGACCCGCTTCGTGAAGCGGCTGGCGACGGGAAAGACGGGGCTGGATTCAGGCTTGCGGAGGTAATCCTGCGTCTTCGGCGGGGTCATTCGATGGGTGCCCCCATTGTGGAATCAGGCGGGGGGCCCTCCGAAGACGGCCGCGACCTCCCGTTCGAAGGAGTCCACCAGCGCCCCGGGAAGGCCGTCGGGAATCCGCTGCCGAAAGGTACGGGCCAGGCGCTCGTAATACCATTTCTGCTTCTCCCGCGGCCGGTTGAACCGCTTCCAGAGGACCTCGCCGAGACGCTCCCCGTCTTCCCGGATGGCCCGGATGTTGTCCAACTTGTCCGCCAGCGAGAGGATCAGCGTGTCCGGCGCCGCCGTCTCCAGGTGGCGAAGCGTGTGTGCCTTCCGGTTTTCCCAGGTGTGGTCGGACTTGTTTGGCTCCGAGACGGAGGCGACCAGGTCTGCCGCCTCCTCGCCAAAGCATTCCCGGAGCTGGTCCATGGTTGCGGCGGTGTCCTCGAGGGTGTCGTGAAGGAGGCCGGCGACCACGACCGTTTCCCGGCAGCCCTGCTCGATGAGAATCCGGGCGACCTGGAGGGGATGAAGCAGGTAGGGGACCTTCGTGCCCTTCCGGTAGTGTCCGGAATGGGCTCGGGCGGCAAACTCGAGGGCCTTGAAGATCACGATTTCTTCACCCCGGCGACAATGCCCGAGTCGTTGGGGGCCCGGAAGGGCAGGCGGCGGATGTCCCGGAGGCCCGCGGCGGCCATCATGTCCCGGACTTCCGCCTCCGAGTAGGAGCGGCCCTCGGCGGTTCCCAGGAGCATGTTGAGGGAAAACAGGGCCGGGTGGAGGGGGCCGTCCTTGGCGTCGTTGAGGAGAAACTCGTGGACCAGGAGGATGCCTCCCGGCTCCAGGGCCGCCGCTGCCCGGGCGACAAGTGCCCGGCAGTCCTCCGGCCCCTCGCCGTGGAGGATCTGGGAAAGCCAGGCCACGTCGTACCCGTCCCCCAAGTCGTCCTCGTGGTAATTGCCCGCCCGGAAGGCGACGCGGTCCGCCATGCCGAAGCGGCGGATCGTCCGCCTCGCGAAGGGTCGGGTGGTCTGGAGGTCGAAGACAGTGGCCCGGAGCCCGTCGTACCGCCGGCAGAAATGGATGGCGTAGGTCCCCGGACCGCCGCCCAGGTCGAGGAGGTGCCTCCTTCCGGCCAGATCCACCTCCCGGACGGTCTGCGGCGCCAGGCGGTTGGCCAGGTTGAACATCCCCATGAGGAAACTCTCCCGGACCTCCCGGTTCTGGAAAACCGACCGCTTCCGGATCGGCCGGCCGCCCCGGACCGCCACCGGGAGCCTCGCCCACGATTCCATCAGGTGATGGTGGTGGAGGATCATGTACCCCAGGTACTCGTCCGATTCCGCGTCGAGCCAGGCGCGGGCCTCCCCGGTGTTTCCGTACCGGTCGCCTTCCCGCTCCAGAAGTCCCATGGCGGTGAGGGCATTGAGCAGGAGCGCCGCGCCCCGGAGGCTGATGGCGGTTTTCCCCGCCACCTCCTCCGCGGTCAAAAGCCCGCTCCCGAGGGTCGTGAAGACACCCAGTTTCACCCCCGCGTGAAGAGCGCAGGTCTGCCAGTAAGAGCCGGACACCTCCAGGAGGCGTCCGGCCGACCAGGTTTGCGTCATTCCTTCTTGGCCTTGGGTTTCTTTTCCTTGGCGGCCGGCGCTTTCTGCTCCGCCGCCTTGTCCGCCTTCTTCTTTCCCTTTGCGGGTTTCTCCTCCGCCGCGGGCGGCGCCTCTTCCTTCGGCCCCATCGCCGCCTCCGCGATCTTCCGGGCCTTCGTCTCCTTCTTGTCGGCGGTCTTTTTGTCCTTGGCGTCGATGGCCGCCAGCCGCGCGTCGGCCTCCTTCACCTTCGCCTTCAGGGACCGCACCACGGCGTCCCGGGCCGCCGCGGCCCCTTCAACTCCACCGGCGGCCAGTTCGGCCAGTCGCTTGTCCAGTTTCTTCCGCCAGATTTCCTTCTGGTCGAGGCGGATCCCCTTCGTTTTCGAAGCCATGCAATGATTACCTCCGTGTATGATTTTCTTCCCTTCGCCGAGCGGCGGAAACGCCGCGGAGACGCGGTTGACGGGTCCCGGTGGGCCGGGACGGGTTGTGGTTCAGGAACGCGAGGACGTCGCTGAAATCTTCAAAGGGCACGCAGGAGCGGCGGCGCTCCTCGCAGGTCGCCAGCAGGACGTCCTTCGCGAAGACGAGGTCCGCCTCCGCGGAGGGGCAGACGTCCGAATGGCCGTTGCCGACGTAGACGATCCGGCCGTACCGGTTCCGGTTGGCCCGGAGAATGCCCCGCTTGCAGGTGCCGCAGCGCCCGCAGTCCTCGCTCGCCCATGGAAATTCGATGTCCGGGGGCCCGCCGGGGCGGAAGACCGCCCGGTTGGCGTGGACGGGAATATCCTCCAGCCGGTTCCTCCGAAGCACCGCATCGATGTAGAAATCCAGCCCGTCGGAGACGATGATCAAATCCAGGCCACCCTCGCGGCAGAACCGCCGGAAGGCGGGGAATTGCGCGTCCAGGTCCGCCTCGCCGAGTACGAATTCGATCATCCGCTCCCGGTCGCCCTCCAGGATGGCCGCCGCCCGACCGTAGGCCTCCCGGGAACCGATCTCGCCCTTGCAGTAGGCGTCGTCGATCTCCTGCCAGCCGCGGCCGGTGAAGCGGTTGAAGAGCCCGTTGCCTACGTCCGTCCGGGAAACGGTGCCGTCGAAATCGCAGATGACCAGGGTCTTGCCGTTCCCGGTGGCCTGCTTCATGGCTTCGGGCCGTCGCCTTTCTTTTTCTTCCACAGCATGCTGACGCCGAGCGCGATCAGGAGGAGCGGCAGGACATACTGCCCCAGGACCTGCAGGTCGACGTTCAGCGTCCCCGTCAGGAGAAAGACGATCCCGACGGACAGCAGGATCCAGCCGCCCAGGTCCTTCGACCGCTGGATCAGGGTCGCCACGGCGATGGCCAGGAGCAGGACCGGCCAGCTGTGGCCGAAGCCCCACAGACCCGTGTTGTGGAGGAAGATGAGGACACCCAGGGCGACAAGGATGATGCCCCCTGTAAGAATGTGAGTTTTTTCGCGTACTTCCACGGGTTCTGCGCCTCCTTTGCCCACCCATGTCTAACCTCGGCCTTCCCTCCCTCCCGAAGGGCCCCGGAACGGGGCGGGAGGACCGGGGACACCGTCACGATGGGCTCACATCCGCATTCACTTCAAAAACGGCTTGAACAGATCGATCGGAATGGGGAACACCGTGGTGGAGTTGTTCTCCGAGGCGATCTGGTTAAGGGTCTGCAGGTAGCGGAGCTGCAGCGACATGGGCTGGGTCTCCATGAGGGCCGCCGCCTCGATGAGCTTCTGGGCCGCCTGGAACTCGCCCTCGGCGTTGATGACTTTGGCCCGCCGCTCCCGCTCGGCCTCGGCCTGCTTGGCCATGGCGCGCTTCATCTCTTCCGGCAGGTCGATGTGCTTGACCTCCACCAGGGAGACCTTGATCCCCCAGGGGTCGGTGCTCCGGTCCAGGATCTCCTGGAGGTGGAGGTTGACCTTTTCCCGCTCCGAGAGGATCTCGTCCAGCTCCGCCTGGCCGCAAATGCTCCGGAGGGTCGTCTGGGCGAGCTGGGAGGTGGCGTAGAGGAAGTTCTCCACTTCCGTCACCGCGGACATGGCGTCGACGACGCGGAAATAGACCACCGCGTTCACCTTGATGGAGACGTTGTCCCGGGTGATGACGTCCTGGGGCGGAACGTCCATGGTGATGGTCCGCATGTCCACCTTCACCATCCGGTCGACGACGGGGATCAGGATGATGAGGCCCGGCCCCTTCGTGTCGATGATCCGCCCCAGGCGGAAGATGACGGCCCGCTCGTACTCGTTGAGGACCCGCAGGGCCGACGCGAGGAACATGATGACCAGAATGACGACGGTTGAAATGATGGTCAGCGACATGGATCGATCCTCCTTTTTTAAGAGCCTTGGGAGCCGGCTTCCCGGCGCCCGGAAATCCTGGTTTATCCCTGTCCCGGATTCGCGCCGCCGAAGCCGGCGCCCCGCTTTGTCAGATCCCCTCTACCTTGACCCGGAGTCCCTGCACTTTCACGATCCGGACTTTCCGGTCTTTCCCGACGGGCTGTTCGCTGAAGGCGTTCCAGTATTCCCCCTTCACGAAGACCTTGCCTTCCCCGTGGACATCCGTCACCGCGTATCCTTCCGTGCCCACCATGCCCTCGCTCCCCGTCCGCTTCTGCCGGAGCTGGGCCTTCACCGCCAGGCTGATGATGCCGATGAAGAACAAGGAAATGACGACCACCGCCGGGATGAGAACGCTCCAGGACACCCGGAGGGCCGGTTCGGGGGAGTCGAACAGGAGCAGCGAGCCCAGGACCAGGGAGATGACTCCCCCGATGGTGAGGATCCCGTGGCTGATCACCTTGATCTCGGCAATGAAGAAGACGATCCCCAGGAGGATCAAGGCCACCCCCGCGTAGTTCACCGGCAGGGTCTGGAGGGCGAAGAAGGCGAGGATCAGCGAGATCCCCCCCATGACCCCCGGGAGGATGACCCCCGGGTGGGCGAATTCGAAGTAGAGCCCCGCCAGGCCGATCAGGAGCAGGATGTAGGCGATGTTGGGATCGCTCAGGG
>JBFYXW010000171.1:0-21448 GCA_041310335.1 Syntrophaceae bacterium
CTGGTTCATCGCCATGATCCGGTCGGAGATCCCCATGAGCCGGTTCATGTCGTGCTCGATGAGGAGGATCGTCACGTCGTAGTCCTCCCGGATGTCACGGATCCCGAGGTTCAGGTCTTCCTTCTCCTCCGTGTTCATCCCCGCCGAGGGCTCGTCCAGGAGGAGCAGCTTCGGCTCCAGGGCCAGGGCCCGGCCGAGTTCCACGAGTTTCCGCTTCCCGTAGGGAAGGCTTGCCACAGGCAGGTCGCGGACCGACTGCAGGTCCAGGAAGTCGATGATCCGCTCGACCACCTCCCGGTTGCGCATCTCCTCCCGGGCCACCCGGGAGCGCCGGCCCCACAGGAAGGCCCCGGAGAAGACCCCCGTCTTCATGTGGATGTGCCGGCCCAAAAGCAGGTTGTCCATCACGCTCGCATTGGAGAAAAGCTCGATGTTCTGGAACGTCCGGGCGATCCCCCGGCGGGCGATCCGGTCGGGGGAAAGCCCCGTGAGGCCCGCGCCCTCCAGGAAGACCCCTCCCCCGTCGGGCCGGTAGATGCCGCTGATGAGGTTGAAGATGGTGGTTTTCCCCGAACCGTTGGGACCGATGATCGAGAAGATCCGGTTCTTCTCGACCCCGAAGCTCACCTCGTGAACGGCCTTCAGGCCCCCGAAGGAGATGGACAGGTTTTCCACCCGGAAAAAATCCATGGGATCCTCAGCGCGTAACGGCACGGCGGGGCTCTTCAAGGCCCCTCGGCTCACGGTCCTGGAAACCGGGGAAGGCTTGCGCCCCCCCCGGAGACGGATTTATTTCTTTTTCCACGTGGCCAGTTCGTTGGCCGTCCATCCCTGCAGGACTTTCACGCTGCCCTTGGGACCACACTGCCAGATCTGGATGGAATCGGTCCCCTGGTGCTGGCCTGCCGTCCAGTTGATCGTCGGCCCGACCCCCTTGAAGTTCTTTGTCGCGTTGAGGGTCTTGAGGGCCGCCGCGGTGCTCAGATTCCTGCCGGTCCGCTTCAGGGCGTCCACGAGGGGCTCGGCAAAGACGATCCCTCCCAGGTAGAAAAGGGCCCAGCGTTCGTTCGGATCGAGCCTCTTGGCCGTTTCCCGGTACTTGGCCATGAGGGGCAGGTTCGAGTCGATGGGCTCCGTGAAGGAGCCCGTGATGACCCCCTCCCACAGGCCCCCGGAGATCTTGTGCATCAGGGCGAAGTCAGACAGGGTCGAGGAGGCCACCCACTGGGGTTTGAAACCCACCGTCGCGGCCGTCTTGAGGGCGATGACCGCCGAGGTCGGGTTCACCTGGAGGTAAACCGCCTCGGCTCCGGCGTTCTTGAGCTTCATGACCTGGGAGGCCAGGTCCTTTTCCCCGGCCTCGACAGGCACTTCCGCCACGGGCGCCATCTTCATGTGGGACAGGCGCCGCTTCACCCCTTCCAGGCCGCTTTTCCCGTAAGGATCGTTCTGGTAGAGAACGCCGATCTTCTTCAACTTCATCTTCTCCACCAGGTGCTTGATCAGAACGCTCGCCTCGTCGTCATACAGGGGAAACATGGCGAAGATGTATGGTTGAAGAGGCATCACGTACTCCTTGATCGCCGTTGCCGGCCCAACCCAGATCACCTTGTTCGCCGCAAGATAATCCTTCACCGCCAGGCCGCTCGCCCCGGAGGTCCCCCCCACGAAGGCGAAGATTCCTTCCCGCTCCACCAGGTCCTTCACCACGGCCACCGTCTGGGCCGGGTTGTATTGGTCGTCGCGGATGAAATACTTGATCTTCCGGCCGTGGATTCCCCCTTCCTCGTTGACCATGTTGAACAGGAGCCGGCTTCCCCGGGCCACATTCCCCCAAGGGGCCGCCGGACCCGTCTGGGGGCCCCACTGGGCGACGCGGATCTCCTTGTCGTCGAAGCCCGGCTTCGCCGCAAGACCGGGAGGAGACAAGACCAGCAGCGCACAGGCCGCCATCGCCAGAACCATCCAGAATCGCTTCGAACCCATGACACCCTCCTTTTCTCTCATGAGGAGTTCGAAAAACACGCCCCCTCGGGACGCCTCTACTCCGCAGCAAAAGGACGGCACGCAGAGCCGTCCGGTCAGCCTATCCCTTGTACCACCTCCCCCCCTCGCGGATGAACGTGAAGCGATGGTTCACTTCCGTCCGGGTTCCCGTATCGGTGAAATACAGCACCAGATCTACCTCGACGTCGGCGAACCGCTCCGCCTTCGGGAATCGCTCCGGGTCGTGGTTCGGCCGGATGCCGGCCACCCGGAGGATCTCGAAGCGCTCGACACGGACCGGCGACAGTCGGGCATCCTCCCGGTACGCCTCGAAATCGTGGGTTTGGCAGTAGACCGAGGACGGCGCCAGGAGCGACCAGACGGCCGCAAAGTCCCGCCGCACCTCTGCCTCCAGGTATGCCCGGGCGGCCTGCTCCACGGCCTTTTCTTCCCTGCCGGAGGGGCCTTCCGGCCCGGCGGCGGCCGTCGCGGGAAGAATGACCAGGACCAGAAGGGCCACGAACAGCACCGGGCCGGCGTGCCGCCTGCATTTCCGCTTCATCGCCGCGAAAACCGCCTCCACGCTACACCTTCTTCGTGAAATGCCGCGAGAACAGCCCGCTGGGGCGGACGCACAGCACCAGGACGATGATGACGAAGGCGACGATGGGCTTCCACTGGGGCCACATGTACCCGAACAGGTTCTCGATGAGTCCCAGGATCTCGCCGCCGATCAGGACGCCGGGGATGCTCGTCAGCCCCCCCAGGACCGCCGCGGCGAAGGCCCGGAGGAAGGGTTCCATCATGAAGGACGGGTCCAGGGTGGCCCGGGCGGCGAAGAACATGGCCGCCACCGTTCCGATGAGGGAACTAAGCCCCCAGGCGAAGGCGAAGACCCGCTCGGTGCGGATGCCCATGATCTTGGCGGCGTTCTGGTTCTGCTGGGTGGCCCGCATGGCGATGCCGAGCCTCGTGTACCGGAAAAATACGTACAGCAGGGCCACGATCACCCCCGCCGTCAGGAAGACGGCAATGGCCCAGTCACTCACGATGATGCCGGGAAAGGGCTCGTAAATTGATGCATAGGACCACGGCAGAGAGAAGGCTTTCTGCTCCGCTCCCCACTTCCAGCTCGCCAGACCCATGAGCAGCATCTCCGCCCCGAGGGTGATGACGATGAGCCCCAGGATGCTGGGGTTCTTCGCCGGCCGAAGAAAAAGGTACTCGACGGCCACTCCCAGGAGCGCCGCGAATCCCAGGGTCAACAGAAAGGCCAGCCAGAACGGGACCGCATAGTAGGTCAGGATGTGGTACGCTACAAAGGTTGAGAACATGGCCATCTCGCCCTGGCCGAAGTTGATCACCTCCGATGTCTTGTAGATGATCACCACGGCGATGGCGAACAGTCCGTAACAGGCCCCGATGGCAAGTCCCTCGACGATGAGCTGTCCGATCATAAATCCCTCAGAACGGCCATGTTCTCCAGTATTTCTTGACGCGGATCCACACCCCGAACATTCCCAGGGGCTCGAAGAGCACAATGGAGATCATGACGAGCCCGAGGATGATGCTGTTGAAATTTTCCAGGCCGACGACGGTGAACCAGCGGTTCGAGATGTCGAGGAGGAGGGGCCCCACCAGCGGGGTCTCCGCGATGTTCTTCAGGAGATCGAACTGCAGCCACGTGATGAGCACCGCCCCGGCGATGGAACCGAATGTCGACCCAAGGCCGCCCACGACGACCATCACGAGGAAAACGATCGACAGGATCAGGTTGAACGGCTCGGGGTTGAAAAACCCCAGGATGAAACCGAAGAGCCCCCCGGCGATGCCGGCGTAGAAGGCGCTCACGGCGAACGACAGGGTCTTGTAGACCATCAGGTTGACCCCCATGACCTCGGCGGCGATGTCGCTGTCCCGGATGGCCACAAAGGAGCGTCCCACCCGGGTCTTCATGAGATTGATGGCGCCGAGCACCATGAGGACCGTGATCGTCAGGATCAGGTAATATTTCCCCTGATCCGTCTCGAGGATGAAGCTCCACCCGAGTTGCGGAATCCCCAGGTCCAGGGGCGGCGCCTGGATGCCCGTCCTCCCGCCGAAGATCTGCATGTGCCCGATGATGTGCGTGATCGTGAGGCCGAAGCCGAGGGTGGCAATGGACAGGTAGGGCCCCTCCAGGCGCAGGGCCGGCAGACCCACCAGGAAGCCGAAGGCGGCGGCGATGAAGGCCGCCGCCAGGAGAGCCGGAAAGAAGGGAACCTCGAGCCTGGTCATGAGCAGGGTTGTCGCGTAGGCACCGATGGCGAAGAAGCCCGCGTGCCCCAGGGAGATCTGGCCCGTGTACCCCACCAGGACGTTGAGGCCCACGGCGAGGATCACGTGGACCAGGATCAGGTTCAAGAGGTAGAAGCGGTAGCTCGGCAGGTACAGGGGCAGGGTGTAGAGGAAGGCCAGCAGGACGAGGGACCAGAAGAGGATCACGCCGCTCCCGAAGAGCCGGATATCCTCGTAGTAGTCCCGCTTCATATCCATCGAAGAGTCTCCGGGAAAGGCCGCTGGCACGCAGGGTTATGGATCAGGTTCCCGTTCCGGAAGGGGACGAGCAGAGAGAGTGGGCCACCCAGCCGTCGTCCCGATGATTTCGTGGTTAACAGAGGGGGCCCAGGCCTGTCAAGGGAAACTGCCGGAGGCAGGGACGCGTGCTGCAAGAGCCCGCTGTGGAGGCCCGCCGGCAGGAGACCCCGCCGGCACGCTCCCCGGAATCCCCGGCGGCAAACGATCCGTTGTCAGCAGGGGGACGGATATGCTAGGGTTCTCCGGGGTCCGGGGGATCGTGCACACAACGGTCGGCCCGGACGCGGGAGAAATCCATGGCCCACAGGAAAACAGACGGCAAGAGCCTGCCTCCAACCCCGGATCGGGAGGACATCGAGGAGCTTCTCTCCCTGATCCGGACCCTCCGCTCCCCCGGGGGATGCCCCTGGGACCGGGCCCAGGGAAAGAAGGACCTGGGCCGCTATCTCATCAACGAGGCTTACGAGGTCCTGGACGCCCTGGCGACGGATCGGCCGGAGGCCCTCCGGGAAGAGTTGGGGGACCTGCTGTTTCAGGTCCTCTTCCTTGTCGTCCTGGCGGAGGAGGAGGGATCCTTCGACTTCCGCGACGTGGCGGAGGAGGTCCGGCAGAAGATGATCCGGCGCCATCCCCACGTTTTCGGGGACGTGGCCGTCCGGGACGCCGCCGAGGTGAAGGCCAACTGGGAGGAGATCAAGAAGGGCGAAAAGGCGGCCAGCGGGGAGGCGGGAGGCCTCCTCGACGGGATCCCCCGCTCCATGCCGGCCCTGAAGAGGGCCCAGGAGGCAGGCCGGCGGGCCGCCCGGGTCGGCTTCGACTGGAGCGACGCCAGCGGCCCGCTGGAGAAGGTCCGAGAGGAGACCCGGGAACTGGAGCAGGCTATCGCCGAGGGCTCCCTTGCCGGGAAGAGCGAGGAACTCGGCGACCTCCTGTTCTCGGTGGTGAACCTGGCCCGCCACGTCTCCGTGGACGCCGAGGAGGCCCTGGGGGCGACGGTGTTCAAGTTCGTCCGCCGTTTCCGCCATGTCGAGGAGGAACTGGAACGCCGGGGAAGGCCCCTGGCCGAGGCGACCCTGGAAGAAATGGACCGCCTGTGGGAGGAGTCCAAGAACCTTTCAACCCCGCCAGGCCGGCCTGAAGCGTAGAGGTCGGGCGGCGACAGCGCGGTGCGGGAGATCCGTCCGGCACCGGACCCCCGGGGAGGAAATGGCATGAAGGTCATCTTTCACAAAGATTTCCACCACTCCTACGTGGCGGACCCGGCAGCGGCCACGGGCCGCGTGGAGGCCATCCTGAAGGCGATCCGGCAGAAGGCGGAACTGGTGGAGGCGACCCCCGCGGCGCCGGAGGACATCGCCGCCGTCCACACCCCCTCCCACATCGAGGAGGTCCGGCGGGAGCGCCTCTACGACATCGCCGCCCTCGCCGCCGGGGGGGCTGTCCAAGCCGCCCTGACGGGCCTGACGGAACCCTGCTTCGCCCTCATCCGCCCCCCGGGGCACCACGCCTCCGCCGGAAGCGCCTGGGGCTTCTGCTACTTCAACAACATGGCCATCGCCCTGGAGCGACTCAAGCGGGAGGGCCTCATCGAGACGGCCCACGTCCTGGACTTCGACCTCCACTTCGGCGACGGGACGGTGAACATCCTGGGTGGCCGAGGCTACGTGACGATCCATAACCCCTCCGCTGCAGAGCGGACCAAGTATCTCCGGGAAGTGGAGCAGAACCTCTTCGCCCAAAAGGTGGACATCATCGGCGTCTCCGCCGGGTTCGACAACCACCTGGAGGACTGGGGCGGGCTCCTGGCCACGGAGGACTACCGGAAGATGGGCAAGATGGTCCGCCGGGCCGCCCGGGAGCACGGCGGCGGCTGTTTCGGGATCCTCGAGGGGGGCTACAACCACAGCGTGCTGGGTCTGAACGTTCTGGCCTTTCTCGAGGGGATGGAGGCAGGCTGAGGAGCCCCCCGCCCGTTTACTGCCGCGTCATCCGCCGCCAGTACCGGGTCCCGTCGAAGGCCCCCTCGAAGGCCCGGCACTCGTCACCCGGGAGCCAGGTCCACTCGAAACGCCCCTCTGCGGGGATCCCCGCCACCTGCCTCCAGGTCCCCCGGAGAACGCGGCCCGTGATCACCGCGTCGGTGATGATCGCCTGCACCTGCTTCTGGTGCCCCCGATGATAGTAGGCATAGCCCCCCTCCACCCGGCCGTCGGTCTCCCGCAGGTTGATGTCCATGGCGTAGCCGCTGATGTCGTTCCCCCGGAAGCGCCCCGTCCAGCAACCCGTCGGGGCGGAGGTCGCGGCGGCGGGCGTCCCGGCCGACTGGAACTCGATCCGGAGGATCGTGGCCGTGTCGATGCTCTGGGTCCTCCCGTCCTGGAACGTGATGATCATCTGATCCCCCGCGAGGGCCGCCCCCACCCAGAGAACCAAGATCGCCGCCGCCAGCC
The DNA here is from genome assembly GCA_041310335.1 of Syntrophaceae bacterium. Lineage (GTDB taxonomy): Bacteria > Desulfobacterota > Syntrophia > Syntrophales > PHBD01 > PHBD01. Next base: position 7,014 of record JBFYXW010000171.1, read on the forward strand.
ATGCCTTCTTCATGGAATCCTCCTTGACAATGCCTGTTGTTGTGTCGCGGGCCGCCGGCCGGGAGATGGCGATCCCCACGGCCGTTCCGACCCCCTCCCGCTCTCCTGAAACGTTTACCGCTTCCGGAAAACCGTGTCGTCGAGGCCCCTGTTCCAGACCCAGCCGGCGTAGGTGATCTGGACGGTTCCCTCGGCGGGCAGGTCCTCCAGGCGAGCCATTCCCCGGGAGACCGGGCTGTCGGATCCGTAAAGGAGGTTGTCCGGCGAGCGGACCCCCCGCTCCGGAAAGGTGAGTTGAACGTCCACCCGCTCCGGCAGCCAGATTTCCTCCCCCCCCTGCCGGACCGGGGCGGAGTGGATCCGGGCGCGGGCTTTCCCCCCCTGGACGGAAACGCTCTCCACCTGCAGGATCCGCTTCGGGCTCCCCCCGACCCAGACCCGGTAGGACCGGATCTTCCCCTTTTCCTCCAGGGGCTCCACGCGGAACACCTCTGCCGGAACACCGTCCACCTTCTCCGCGGACAGCCAGGTGATCCGGTTCCGCTCCGGCCCGAAGCGGGCCGGGTCGAAGAGGGCGGCTCCCCTGGGCAGGGGGGCGAAGTTCTTTGTCTCCAGGTGAAAGCGGTCAGGCCGCTTGAAGTACACCGTGGCGGCGAAGTCGGGAATCCGGAATTCGGGAATCCGGACCTTGGCCCGGATCCGCACCGTATAGTCCTGAATGTTCTGATAAGGACGAAGAACCTCGGAGAAGGTCTTCACCGGATCCGGCCCGGCCGCCGCGGCCAAAGGTGCCGGCCTTACCGACCCGAGGACCGCCATCCAGAGGAAGATCGGAATGACCAGGGAAAGAAGCGGTCTCGGGTCTCTCATGACAGGATGTCCTTGCGGTTGAACCAGGCCAGGGTCATGGAAAAGAAGAGGACCGTGAAGCCCAGGAGGATCCAGACGCGCCGCCCGATCTCCCCCCAGGGGACCGGGTCGTCAAAGACCTTCTGCCAGGTGTCGAGGTAGTTCACGAAGAGCCAGGGCCGGATGGCCTGGAACAGGTCGAAGGGCAGCGTGATGACGATCAGGCTGATGATGATCACCGCCATGGTGGCCACGATGGGGCCGATGGAGTTGTCCGTGAAGGCCGAGAAGAGAAAGGACAGGGAGGAGACGACGAACATGCTCAGGATCGCGAGCCCCCAGGCCAGGAGGAACAGGGCCGGCAGGGCCGCCTCCGGGAGGACCACCAGGCCGCGCTTGACGATCAGGAGGTCCCCCCCGCCGAAGACGGCCAGGGAGAGCCCCAGGGTGAGCATGCCGATGAAGAGGACCATCAGGGCCGTGTAGATCATCGTCACCAGGAACTTCGCCGCGATGATCCGGTTTCGCGACACCGCCCGGGTCAGGAGGAAGCGGAAGGTCCCGGCGTCCCCCTCCCCGGCGATCTGGTCCCCCGCCACGAGCGCCAGGACGATGGGCACGTGGACCCACAGGGCCCCCAGGAAGAAGAACCCGAAGAACCAGCCGTTGAGGACGTTTCCGCCGACGATGAAGTCCTGCTCCAGGGCCGCCAGGAGGTTGCGCTCGAAGGCCCGCTGCCCCCCCATCCGGAGCCCCGCCACGACGAGGGGGACGAGGATCCCGAAGGCCAGGAACCCGATGTAGGTCCTAAGCCTCGTGAACGTCTTGACCGCCTCGAACCAGACCAGCCGTCCCATGGGTCACTCCCCCACCAGGTCCAGGAAGTAGGTCTCCAGGGAGCGCTCCGGGACCAGGGCCTCCACCCGGAATCCCGCCTGGACCAGCTCGCGATTCAAGTCCCCCACCCGCCGGAGGTCCATCTTCAGGGTGAACCCGCCGTCCCGGCGCTCCGGCACCCCGTAGCCTCCCCGGGCCTCGATCCAGCGGGCGGCCTCGCCGGGCCGGTCCGTCCGGACCGTCACGACGGCCTCGCCGCCCCCCAGGAGCTCCCGGACAGTCCCCTCGACCCGGAGGATGCCCTGGTGGATGACGGCCATGCGGGTCGCCGTCATCTCCACCTCGTGGAGGAGGTGAGAGGACAGGAAGACCGTCATGCCCCGCTCCCGCGCGAGCTCCCGGACCAGATCCCGGACCTCCTTCACGCCCTGGGGATCGAGGCCCGTCGTGGGCTCGTCGAGGACGATCAGCTCCGGGTCCGACAGGAGGGCCAGGGCGAGCCCGAGGCGCTGGTTCATGCCGTGGGAGAAGGTTTTCACCTGGTCGTCCGCCCGGTCCAGGAGGCCCACCCGCTCCAGTCCCTCCAGGATCCGCCGTCGCGGCACCCGCTGCTGGAGCCCCCCCAGGATCTCCAGGTTCCGGTACGCCGACAGGTGGCCGTAGAAGGCGGGCTTCTCGACGATGGCGCCGACCCTCTCGAGAATCCGGTGCCCTTCCTTCCGCAGGGAAAGGCCGAAGATCTCCACGTCTCCTGCGGTGGGGAATACGAGGCGGAGGATCATGCGGATGGCCGTGCTCTTGCCGGCCCCGTTGGGGCCCAGGAAACCGAAGACATCCCCCCGGCGGACCTCGATGCCCAGGCCGTTCACGGCCAGGCGGTTGCCGTAGCGCTTGGTCAGGTTGACGGTACGAAGGACGACGTCGGACAAGGCCTCACCACCGGTGGGTTGGTCCGGCAGGAAAATGCCGGTGGTTGACTTCTAACGGGTTTCCCGGATAATTGCAACAAGGCCGCCGCCGGCAGCCGAGATCGCGGGGAGGACGGCACCCCGGCGACGGGCCTGTCCCCAGACAAACAAAGCAAGGAGGAGGCCATGCTGAAAGAATTCAAAGAGTTCGCAATGCGCGGCAACGTGGTGGACATGGCGGTGGGCATCATCATCGGGGCCGCCTTCGGTGCCATCGTGAAGTCCCTGGTGGACGACGTCATCATGCCACCCATCGGGATGCTCCTGGGGAACGTGGACTTCGCGAACCTGTTCGTGGTCCTCAGGGACGGCGCGGCGGCGGGGCCCTACGCGGCCCTGGCGGAGGCGAAGAAGGCCGGGGCGGTGACGATCAACTACGGCCTGTTCGTCAACACGATCCTCAGCTTCCTCATCGTCGCCTTCTCGGTCTTCCTCCTCATCCGGGGCATGAACCGTCTGAAAAAGCAGGAAGAGTCGGCGGCGCCCGACAAGAAGGAATGCCCCCGCTGCTTCACGGAGATTCCCCTGAAGGCGGCCCGCTGCCCGAACTGCACGTCGGAGCTGTAGGGGGCGGCGCGTGGAAGAGCCATTCCTGCAGAATCTGGAGCCGTGGCTCCGCGAGTTGCCCTTGTCCATCACGGTCTGCGACACCGCGGGGACGATCCTCTACATGAACGACCGGGCCGGTGTCTCCTTCGCGGCCCAAGGCGGGCTCGCCCGGGTTGGGACGAACGTCCTGGACTGCCACCCCGAGCCGGCGCGGACAAAGCTCCGGACGATCCTGGAGAAACGGGAGCAGAACGTCTACACCGTGGAAAAGAAAGGGGCCCGGAGATTGATCTTCCAGGCCCCCTGGTACCGGGACGGCCAGTACGCCGGCTTTTTTGAACTGATCCTGCCGCTGCCGGAGGACCTGCCCCATTTCGTGCGGCCGGCGTGACGGGGACGTTTCTCAGTGCGGGCGTGTCTCCACGATCTGGCCCGCCCGGACCCGCTTCACGCACTCGGGGTCGCCCTCGATGGAGACCCAGGCGTAGTCCGGCTGGACCTGGTCGGTCATTCGGAGGACCACGGGGATCCGCGACTGGTCGCAGGTCTTTTTTCCGGTGACGGGGTCTTCCAGTTCCGAGAAGAGGTAGACGGACAACTCCGCGCCCTCCGTCAGACCCGATTTGCGGCCCAGGTTGACGCGGGCGATGCGGCGCCTCCCGTCGGGGCTCGTCTTCGTCTGGACGATGTAGCCCCGGGCGGAGAATTGCCGGGAAAGGGCTGGCCGCAGGTCCCCCAGTTCCCTGCTCCCCGCCTTCTTGACCCCCCCGACGACCTCGGCGAAGCCCGGGTAGGGGATCTTGCCCAGGCTCTCCTTGCCCCGGAAGCTCCTGGAGAAGGTCACCTCCCCCGTCTCCACGTCGATGACCCGGACGAGAATCTCCGCCTCCACGCTCCAACCCTCGACGGCCTCCGCCGCCGCCGCCACGGCGTGCCCCGCCAGGGCCGCCAGCAGGGCGTCGCTTCCCCGGCGGTCGTCCGCCGCCCGCTTCCCCAGGTCCCTGCTCCCCCGCTGGATGGACTGGGTGCTCCGGTAGGACAGGGCGATGTTGTTGAAGGAACCGGTGATGATCAGCTTCGCCCCCGCCAGCTTCCCCAGCTTGACCGCCGTGGCCTCGTCCACCATGCCCGACTGCTGGAGCTTCATCTCGTCGAGGACCTTGCCCAGTTCCTTCCGGGCGTAGACCCGGATCCCCGGGATGCCCCGGATCCGGTCCAGAACAGCGTCTTCCATGGATTCGCCCAGCTTCGCGTTCATCTCCTGCCGGGTCATGCGGGTGTCGCTCTGGAACCGCCGCCGCTCCTCTGCCCCCCAGACGACGCCGACGCCCCCCGGGGCCCTCCCGGCCGCGGCGGCACCTCGCGCCTGCCGCTCCGATGCCCCCGTCACGTGAGCCTGCACTTCCCGGGCAAAGTCAAAGGGAGTGTTGTTGGAGAAGGGGGCGACGGCCACCCGGGTCTCCGACGCCTCGTAGAGGGACCGGCAGGCGTTCGGAACGGCCTCCTTGGGCCCCCGGTCCACCAGGAAGGCCGCCGAGTCGATCTGCACCGCCGCTCCGCCGGCGACGCAGCCCGCCAGGAGGGCGGCAAGCAACAGGATCTTCCCTGCCTTTGCGTTCACCTCACCCGTCCTCACGGATTGTAGTTGAAGGTCAGCGAATAGGGGGTGAAGTTCACGAGAGTGAAGGCACCCTTCTGGCGAAGGCTGTTGGCCAGGTAGAGAGAATTCTCGGGATAACTCACGGTGAACTCGCCCAGCTCGTTCTCCCGGACGTCGGTGACCCACACCGTGTTCTGGATGGCTCCCTTGACCTCCATGTTCGTGTCCATGTCCTGGATGCCGTTCACCTTCACCCGGACCTTCTTGACGTTCCCCTGAAGGTACTGGTGGGCCTTGTCGAGGATCCGGGGGGAGAGCTTCTCCACCAGGTCCTCCATCCCCCGGGCGGCGGCGTCCTCGACGTTGTTCGCCAGGCCCCGGCCGGAGACGGCGTCGGCCGTCAGGATCTCCATGCTCCCCGTCCGGCTGTTCTTCGCCAGCATCCGGTAGGTGAGGCGGACCGTCACGTTGTTGAAGGGCATGGAGAGACCGTAGCCGATGTCCTCCCCCTTCTTCGTGGAGATGGTGTAGTCGATCTTGCCGACGATGACGAGGTTGGAGAGGTACTTGTACAGCATGCTCCGGACGGCCATGGTGCTGCCGCTCTTCGCCATCCGCTCGATGGCCACGGCCTCGGAGGGGACGGAGGGGGCCGCGTCGATGACCTTGAAGTTCTGGTCCGTCAGCTTGCCGATGAGCTTCTCCGAGAGGATGTTGGTCTCCTCGAATTCGTCCCCCCCGGAGGCGGAGGGCTTCCGGGCCGGGATGAACAGGGCGATGCCGTTGTTCAGGGCCAGCTCGGAGGAGATGGCCTCCTGGGCCCTGGCAGGCTCGATGCAGGCGTTGATCTTCACCGCCAGGGTCTCCCCGCGGCGCTCTTGCCCGAGGACCTTAAAGCTCTTGACGGACCCGCCGACCTTCGTCTTCATGACGTCTTCCACGAGGGTGAAGTTGGACACGAAGCTCGAGGCCTTGACGTCCACCCCCACGGTCTGCTCGATGGCGGCCCACTTGGCCCGGGCGATGGCCTCCAGCCGGGCCGAGGGCACGTCGTCGTTGACGACGACCGCCTCCCCCTCGGCGTCGACGCACTTCTGCCGGGGCTCGGCGGTAGCGTCCGCGCCGGCCGCGCCGAGGGCGAGCCACAGACCGACCACCATCAACCAAAGGACTCTCTGCATGGGTTCCTCCTTCTCTCCCGAACGGGCCGCCTCACCCCTGGGGGTTGAGCTGCTGCTCCAGTTTTTTCCGGTTCTTGATCACGCCGGACACCCGGTTCAGGGCCGCCGTGATGTCGTCGTCGGGCTTCCCCAGGAGCCGGTCGGCCTGGCGGTACAGGGACAGGGCGGCCTCGGCGTCGCCGCGGCTCTCCGCGCAGACCCCCAGGTTGTACAGCAGCGCCGGCGAGGCGGGGGCCTGGATCCGCGCCGCACCCCAGATTTCGCAAGCCGCGTCCAGCCTGCCCCGGCTGGCGTACTCGATGCCCCGCTTCAGCGACTCCTTCGGTTCCGGAGCGGCGATCCCGTCGGTCATGTCCATCAGGCCGATCTCCGCGGTCACGTAAAAGGGCGCCACGTCTTTGCGGAACTGGGCCTTGACGGTGTTTTTCGTCTTTTCCAGGAGTTCCTCCCGGCTCTTGGGCGGCGATCCGTCGTCGCAGCCCGAGGAGCTGGCGGCATCGCCCAGATTCCGGGAATAAAGGACACGTCCCGTGGACACGTCGATGAGCCGGGGCGTGACGGCAAAATTTGCGTCCCGCTTCAGGCAACGGACGGTGAATGCACGGTACTGGAGGCATTTGCGCCCCTCGTACCACTTGGCGTCTTTTTTCGCTTCCTCGTATTTCACGCACTCCCGGCGCTGCTCCGTGTAGCGATGGTCCTTCACCTCCGCGGCCGTCACCGTTCCGGTGTAAATCCCCTGGGCCCCCACCATCCGGCCGAGGCGGGCGGCGGTTCCGGGATCCACCAGGCCGCTCTGGGAAAACTTCTGCTCGCTGATGACCCGGTCCAGGGACCGGCGGTCCACCAGGGAGAAATAGGGCCGGTCGTCGATGTTGATACTGCCCAGGACCCCCTCGATCTCGGCGGCGAAATTCTCGCCGTCGGGGCCGCTGAAGGGAACCACCGCCACCGATTTGGTCAGGGAGGCTTCGTGAAACGCGGCGGGTTGCAGCATGTTGACCCGGACCTTGGTGGCGCAGCCCACCAGGGCCACGCAGAGGAAGAGCACCGGGGCAAGCCGGAGCATCCTGCGGAAGGCGTCTTTTCGGCCGGGATGGGATGAAGGGATAGCGGTCATGAGGAACCCCCGAAGTTGGAGAGAAATTTCCCACAACCGCTGCGGGGAATCAAGGGGATTTTCACGGCGGCGGCCCCGCAACCTGCGACGAGGCCCGGAAAGACGGAGGTCAGGACGAGGCCTGGAGCAGCTCATCCGCTGCCCGGACGATGTCTTCCGCCGTCAGGCCGTATTCCGTGAAGAGATCCGCCGCGGTGCCGGAGGAGCAGAACTGATCCCGGACCCCGATGCGGCGAACCGGGGCGGGCCGGCTCTCCGCCAGGACCTCGCAGACGGCGCTGCCGAGCCCGCCGATGATGGAATGCTCCTCCGCGGTGACGATGCCCTTCGTTTCCCGGGCGCAGGCCAGAATCAGTTCCTCGTCGATCGGCTTGAGGGTCGGCATGTTCACCACCCGGGCGGAAACACCCTTTGTCCGAAGCGCCTCCGCCGCCCGCAGAGCCACATGAACCATGTATCCGCAGGCGATGAGCGAAACATCCGAGCCGGCGCGGAGCACGTCCCCCCGTCCGAGGCGGAAGGTCTTGTCGGGCCCGTAGATCACGGGAAACTTCATCCGGGAGGTCCGCACGTAGAAGGGCCCCGGGGTCTCCGCGACGACCCGCAGGATCGCCCTGGTTTCGTGGGCGTCGGCGGGAACGATCACGCGCATGTTCGGCACGGCCCGCATGAGAGCCAAGTCTTCCGTCATCTGGTGGCTTGCCCCATCCTCCCCGACGGAGACGCCGCCGTGGCTCGCCACGACTTTGACATTGAGCTGCGGGTACGCGATGGCCTGGCGGATCTGCTCCCAGGCGCGGCCTGTGGCGAAGACGGCGAAGGTGCTGGCGAAGGCGGTCTTCCCCGCCAGGGCGAGCCCCGCGGCAGTACCCATCATGTCCTGCTCGGCCACCCCCATGTCGAAGAACCGCTCCGGGAACTCCCGGGCGAAGAGCTTGGTCATGGTGGAGGCCGACAGGTCCGCGTCGAGAACAACGATGTCCCGGTTTTCGTGCCCCAGCTCGACCAAGGCTTCGCCGTATGCTTCCCGTATTCCAAGGGTTTCCGTCATGGGGCCCCCAGTTCCTGAAGCGCCCGCGCCAGTTCGTCGTCGGAGGGCGGCACGCCGTGGTATTTCGCCTGGTTCTCGAAGAACGACACCCCCTTGCCCTTCACGGTCCGGGCGATCACGGCGGTCGGAGCGTCCACGAGGGATTTCCCCTTTGCCGTTTCGAGAGCCGGGATCAGGGAGCTGAAATCGTGGCCGTCCACGACCTGGACCTCCCAGCCGAAGGCCCGCCATTTGTCGGCCAGGGGCTCAATCCCCTTCACGTCCTTCACGAATCCGTCGATCTGCAGTCCGTTGTTGTCCACGATCGCCAGCACCTTCCCGAGCCGCCGGTGCGCCGCCGTCATGGCGGCCTCCCAGACCTGCCCCTCCTGCACCTCCCCGTCCCCCAGAAGGGCGTACACGCAGGCCTCGTTCCCGTCAAGCCTGAGCCCCAGGGCAATGCCGTTGGCCACGGAGAGCCCCTGCCCCAGGGACCCGGAGGTGGCGTCCACGCCGGGGGTGCAGCGGGCGTTGGGATGCCCCTGGAGGCAGCTGTGCACCTTGCGGAGGGTGTGGAGAAGCCCTTCTTCGAAGTAGCCAGACAGGGCCAGGGCGGTGTAGAGGGCCGGGGCGGCATGGCCCTTGGAGAGGACGAAGCGGTCGCGGCCTTCCCAAGCCGGGTCGTCCGGGCGGTACCGGAGGACGTGGAAGTACAGGGCGGTGATGATGTCCGCCGCGGAGAGGGAACCGCCCGTGTGTCCCGACCTGGCCTCGTGGAGCATGCACAGGATCCGGATGCGCAGGATTCTAGCCCGTTCCCGGAGGAGATCATCCCGTTCTTTGTCGATCATGGTCATGGACCCTAACACACCCCCGTCGTGGTTTTCAAGGCGTCTGTCCGGGAAAGCCCGGACGGGCGCCGTTCAGGGAAGGAAATTGATCTGCGAATGGGGGAAACGGCTTTCCAGGAGCGTCCGGATCGCGAGCCGGTCGTCCGGATCCAGGACCGGCTCGACCCGGCTCACCGGCTTGCCCTCCCCGTCGGTCCCGCACATCCACCGAAGAAGATAGCCCGGGACGTTCAGGAATCGACACCCCCCGGCGCCGCAGCATGTCCGGTCCACGATGGCCACGCCCACCACGTACAGGACGTCACGGCCCCGGTACGGGAGGCACCCCTCCTCCGTGAGCGAATAGGACCCGCTGATGAACTCGAACTCCCGGTTTAACTCCAGGTGGGCGTATTCCCCCGCCTGGTCCCGCGTCCGGTCCTCCGGCATGGCTCGACCTCCCTGAATGCATGCACGGCGGGACGCTTCGCCCTCCCGCCGTCCCGCGAAGGCGGTTTCCGCACCCGGCCCGGATCCGTCCCGATCCGCCATGGGCCAACATTCCGGAAACGCCCTTACTTTCCGATGCAGAACGCGGAGAAGATCCGGTCCAGCACCTGCTCCGCCGTCGTCTGCCCCACCAGGTCGCCCAGCCGGTCCAGGGCATCCCGGACGTCGTACGCGGCGATCTCCGGGGAACAGCCGGACTTCAGACCCGAGGCGGCCTGGGAGAGGAAATACTGGGCCCCCTCGAGGGCGGCCTTGTGGCGGGCATTCGTCAGGAGCCCCTCGGTTTCACCGGAGCCCCCGTCGTGCAGGAGCAGCCGGTGCAGGGATCGCTTCAGCTCCGCAAACCCGTCGCCCCGCTTCGCCGATACCCGGAGCGGGTCCGGCCCGCCGAAGAGAGCCCGAACCTCCTCGAGATCGATCGCCGCGGGCAGGTCTGTCTTGTTGATCACGGGGAAGCCCTTCCGGTTCCCCACCTCCCGGGCGATGCGCCGGTCCTCCTCCGTCAGCCCCTCGCTCCCGTCGAACAGGACGATCACCCGGTCGGCGGCGGAGATTCTCTCCCACACCCGGCGGATGCCCTCCTGCTCGGCCGGGTCGTCGGTGGCGCGGACGCCCGCCGTGTCGGCCAGTTTCACCGGGATCCCCTCCAGGGAGATCCATTCCTCGATGAAGTCCCGGGTCGTTCCCGGCGCGGCGGCCACGATGGCCCGCTCTTCCCCCAGGAGCCGGTTGAGGAGACTCGATTTCCCCACGTTGGAGCGCCCCGCGATCACCACGGAGGCGCCGCTGCGGTACAGGCGGCCCTCGCTCCAGGTGGCCAGCAGGTCCCCGACTTCATCCCGCAGGGCGCAGACGCGGTCCGCCAGCAAGTCCGGGGGGTCCGGAACCAGGTCCTCGTCGCTGAAGTCGATCTGGACCTCCAGGTGAACGAGGACCTCCGCCAACCGGTCCTGAATGGAGCGGATCCGCCGGGAAAGCCCCCCCTGCAGCTGGGAGGCGGCCACCTGCAGGGCCCGCTCCGTTCTGGCGGCGATCATGTCCGCAACCGCCTCCGCCTGGACCAGGTCGATGCGCCCGTTCAGGAACGCCCGCTTCGTGAACTCCCCGGGAGAAGCGGGACGGGCCCCGGCGCAAACCGCCTCGTCCAGGACGGTCCGCAGAATGACGGGCCCCCCGTGGCAGTGGATTTCCACCATGTCCTCCCCCGTGAAGGAGCGGGGTCCCCGCATCCAGCAGAGCAGCACCTCATCGAGGACGCCGCCCCGGGCGGAGAGGATCCGGCCGTGGAGGAGGCGGTGGCTGTCCCACTCGCCGCGGTCCCGGAAGGGACGGAAGAGGCCCCTGGCGATCGGCAGGGCCCCGGGTCCGCTGATCCGGACGATGCCGATGGCGCCCGCTCCCGGAGGGGTCGCGATGGCGACGATGGTGTCCGAGTCGGTCACGGCGATCCCCCGGGTCGGGTCAGCCTTCGCTCCGGAGGGGTCGGCCCTTCCGGGAGGGCATGATGACGATCTTGCGGTATTCCCCCTCGCCCCGGCTTTTCGTCACCAGGGCCGAATCGTTCTGCAGGGCCAGGTGGATGATCCGCCGGTCGTGGGCGTTCATGTTGCTGACGGTGACGGCCTTCCGGGTCTTCTTGACCTTGTCGCCCAGTTTGGCCGCCAGGGTGACGAGGGATTCTTCCCGCCGTTTCCGGTAGGCCTCGATGTCGATGACGACGGGCTTGCCCCCGTTGCTTCCCTTGTGGAGGGCCTTGTTGACGATGTACTGGATGGCGTCCAGGTTCTGGCCGTGCTTGCCGATCAGGAGGCCGCTGCACTCGCCCTGGATGTTGAGGCGGATGGCATCTTCCGTTTCCTCGACGGCCACCGGGTATTCCAGGTCCATCCGGACCAGAATCCCCAGGAGGAGTTCCCGGGCCTTCCGGGCGAATTCCGGATCCTGCAAGGCTGTCGCCGGTGCGGGCGGCGCTTCCTCCGCCCGGGCAATGGCCGGCCGAACCGGGAGCGGGATCTCTTCCGGTTCCCGCGGGATCGGCTTTTCTTTGGGAATTTCCCTTGGTTTTTCCCTGCGGACCGTCTCCGTCTCTTCCCCGAAGAAGTCTGCCTCCAGGGCCCGGTCGATGGACAGGAGCCCCGCCCGGATTTTCGCCTTCTTCTGCCCGAAGCCCAGAAATCCCGAGGTGCCCTCGGAGATGATCTCGATGTTCAGTTTCTCCCGGGGAACGCCGAATTCCCGGCACGCCTTCTCGATTGCCTCGTCGATGGTTTTGGCTTCAATTTCGAACGCTTCCATACCCATACCTCACGTCACGCGACTTGCCTGTTGATGTAGTACTGCTGGCCGATGCTGAAGATGTTGTTGAAGAGCCAGTAAATGACGAGGCCGGAGGGGAAGTTCAGGAACAGGAACGTGAAGATCACCGGCATCCACAGCATGATCTTCTGCTGCATGGCGTCGCCCGTGGCGGGCGTCATCTTCTGCTGGAGCCACATGGTGGCCCCCATGATGATCGGGGTGATGTAATAGGGATCCTTTTCCGAGAGGTCCTGGATCCACCAGATGAGCGGGGAGTGGCGCAGTTCGATGGCGTACATCAGGGCCTTGTAGAGCCCGAAGAACACCGGGATCTGGATGAGCATCGGGAGGCAGCCGCTCATGGGGTTGATGTTGTGGGCCTTGTAGAGGGCCATGGTCTCCTGGCTGAGGCGCTGCCGGTCGTTCTTGAACTTTTCCTGGATCTCCTTCATCTGGGGCTGCAGTTTCTGCATTCCCTTCATGGACCGGTAACTGATGTTCCCGAGCGGCCAGAAAATGATCTTGATGAGCAGCGTGAGCACGATGATGGCCACACCGTAATTCGGCATGTACGTGTAGATGAATTTCAGGGCCCACAACATCGGCATGGCCAGCCATTTCAGCCAGGAGCCGAAATCCACGGAATCTTCGAGCCCGACACCCAGGGCCTTCAGCAGTTCATGGTCCTTGGGGCCCATGAACAGGGAATAGAGAAAATATCCCGACTGGCCGGGGGGGATGAGGTTCTTGGGACCCCGGAGGCTCACGGTCACCATGTCCCGGCCGTCCCTGGCGAGGGCCACGGAGGACAGGGACGGGTTCTGGGGAATCAGGGCGGCGATGAAATACTTGCTCTCAAAGCCCGTCCAGGCGATGTTGGGTCCCAGGGAGCGTGTCGCCTCCAGCTTCTTGATCTCCTGCAATTCCAAGTCCTTGCCCACCCGGGTGACGGGGCCGACATGGGTGTAGCTGTCCGTTTCCGCCTTGGGATCCACGTACTGGGTCCAGTTGAGGGAGCCGTTCTGGTTCAGCGGCACCTCCGACAGGTTGGTCGTCTTCACCTCCATGTCGATGACGTATTTCGCCGGATGGAAGGTGAAGGTCTTTTCGACGCGGATCTCTCCCGGATACTGGACGCGGAAGGTCAGGGAGCGGCTTTCCGAAACGGATGTCAGGTCCAGGGATGCGGCGTTGGCCTCGAACATGCTCTCCGCCGGTACGTTGAGATCCGACTCGGGAAACGTCATCGTCAGGGGCAGCGGCATCCCCGCCTTCGTATCAACCAGTTCGATGAGTTCCGCATCCTTCTGGATCGCTTGACGATACCCCTTCAGTTTCAAGGACTTGAGCGTCGCCCCCCGGGTCGAGAAAACCGCCGTGTAAAGGGGGGTCTCGACCTTGATGCTTTTTTCCGGAACCACCGGCGGCTGCCGGTTTGTCGCGGCCTGCACTTGGGCGTTCCGGGATGGGGCGGGGCCGGGGCCGGACGGCGGAGCTGCGGTCACCGCCATGTCCGCCGCGGGCGCTTCCTGGGTCGTCGTCGCCGGCGCCTGGGGCGTCGTCTTGGCGGGCGGTTTCATGAAGAAGACCTGGTAAATCAGCACCACCAGCACGGATAAGACAATGGCAAGGATGGTTCTTTTGTCCATGAATGGCCTCTCGAAGAAAAGATGCTACCGGACGGGGTCGTATCCGCCGGGGTGAAAGGGATGGCAGCGGGCCAGCCTCTTGAGGCCGAGCCAGGCTCCGCGAAAGGGCCCGTGCCGCCCGATGGCCGTAAGGGCGTATTCGGAACAACTCGGATAAAAACGGCAGGAGGGGGCCAGAAAGGGAGAGATGGCGATCTGGTAGAAGCGAATGGCCAGGACGAGCACCTTCGCCAGGAAGTCCCTGATTGGACGGTCAGCCATCTGTTCTCGAAATCAGCAGGTCTTCCAGCTCCCTTGCCACATCGGCGAGCGTCAGCGGCGGCAGGTTCCGCTTGGGGATGATGACCATGTCCAAGGGAACGGGAAACCTGGATCGATTCAGCCTGAAAAATTCTCTCAAGAGCCGTTTGATGCGATTCCGCCTGACCGCGTTGCCGACTTTCCTGCTGACGGTCAGCCCCAGCCTGCTCGTGTCGGAGGTGCAACGGATGGTTATGACGGTAAAGTGAGGCGAGTGACGGCGAATCCCACGGCGGTAAATGGTGTCGTACTCTTTTTTCCTGCGGATCCGCTCATTTCTGCGAAAGGTCTGTCTGGTCATGCGCTGCGGATGATCACACCCGCCGGGTTCCGCCACCCCTCTTCTCGTCCGCACACCGGCGTTACACCGTCAGGCGTTTCCTGCCCTTGGCTCTTCTCCTGCTCAGGACCTGCCGCCCCGCCCGGGTGGACATCCGGGTCCGGAAGCCGTGGGTCCTTTTCCGCTTCTTATTCGTTGTATTCTTTAGCGTTTTTTTCATCGTCTCATTTCCCGGAAATAGAAATAGGTCGTGTGATAAACCACAATCACCACCCCTTGTCAAGGTTTAATTCGACGGCAAAGGAACGGGCCACGGGTTCCCCGGCCTACCAAAATACCTGTTCTTTCGAATGGTTGAGACGTCGGACCCGGTTCCCGACCGACATCCCGGATCGTCCGTGGAAACCCGCCGCCCGGAGCGGCCCTTCCGGCGG
>JBFYXW010000172.1:0-2746 GCA_041310335.1 Syntrophaceae bacterium
CAGAAACGAAGCAGGTTGCCGGGACGGGAAAAGGGATCGATTGAACTTGTCCATTTCTGTACATGGAAAACGCTGGGCGGGGCATTTTCCCGCAGGTGTCGGGTCAGCAAAGACGATCGGGTGAACGCATGGATTGGATTCCGGTAGCGGGAATCGTGGCGGCGGGGCTCCTGGCGGGAGCGGTGGCCGCCTGGCTGGTCCAGAAGAGGGCGGGTGACGGATTCGAGAAGACGGCGGCGCTTCAGGCCGAGCAGGCCGCCCTGGTGGAGCGCCTGGCGGCGAAGGACCGACAGATCGGGGACCTGAAGGAATCCGTCGCCCGGGCGGAGGAGTCCCTGGCGCGGGTCCGGGAGGAATACAAGGCCGAGTCGAGCGCCCGGGCCGCCGCCGAGGAGAGAAGCGCCCGCATCCCCCCCCTGGAGGAGGCCCTCCGGGAACGGGAGGCCCAGGCGGAACGCCTCCGGCGGGAGATGGGGGACCTGAAATCGCGGGTCGCCGAGATCGAGGCCCGTGTCGAGGAAGAGCGCAAGGGCGCCGCCGAGAAGATCGCCCTCCTCGACGAGGCCCGCCGGAAACTCGGCGACGCCTTCCAGGCCCTCTCCGCGGAAGCCCTCAAGAGCAACAACCAGTCATTCCTCGAGTTGGCGAAATCCTCCCTGGAGAAGTACCAGGAGACGGCCCGGGGCGACCTCGAGGCCCGGCGGCAGGCCGTCGAGGCCCTGGTGACCCCCATCCGGGAGTCCCTGGAGAAGGTGGACGTCAAGATCCGGGAAATCGAGAAGGAGCGAACCTTCGCCTATTCGGGCCTCCAGGAGCAGATCCGCTCCATGTCTTCCGCCCAGTCCCAGCTGACGGCGGAAACGGCGAACCTCGTGAAGGCCCTCCGGGCGCCCGCCGTCCGGGGGCGCTGGGGGGAGATCCAGCTCCAGCGGGTGGTCGAACTGGCGGGCATGGTGGAGCACTGCGATTTCGAGCAGCAGACGACCTTCACGACGGAAAACGGCTCGGCCCGTCCCGACCTGATCGTCCGACTCCCCAGCAACCGGAGCATCGTCGTCGATTCGAAGGCCCCGCTCCAGGCGTACCTGGAGGCGCTGGAGGCGAAGGACGAGGCGGTCCGGGTCGAGCGGCTGAAGGCCCACGCCCAGCAGATTCGCGTCCACCTGACCAAGCTCTCCGCCAAGACCTATGCCGCCCACGTCTCCCCGTCCCCGGAGTTCGTCGTCCTGTTCCTTCCCGGGGAGACGTTCTTCAGCGCCGCCCTCGAGCAGGATCCGGCCTTGATCGAATTCGGGGTCGACCAGGGGGTGATCCTGGCGACGCCGACCACGCTCATTGCCCTCCTCCGGGCCGTCGCGTACGGGTGGCGGCAGGAGCGGATCGCCGAGAACGCCCAGGCCATCAGCGACCTGGGGAGGCTGCTCTACGAGCGGCTGCTCACGCTGGCCGGTCATTTCGACGGCCTCCGGTCGGGGCTGGAGCGGGCCGTGAGGGCCTACAACGACGCCGTCGGTTCCCTGGAAAGCCGAGTCCTGGTGAGCGCCCGAAGGTTCAAGGAGTTCGGTGCCGCGACGGGGGAGGACCTGCCCGAGGTCGGCACCGTGGACCGGGCCGTCCGGGTCCTGAAGTCTCCGGCCGCGGCGGAAGCGGAGGCGACGGAGCAGGACGCGGACTGAAGCCGGCATCGGGGGCATCGAGAAACGGCGAGGGACGGGCACGAAGGGAGGGGCTATGAAGGTCTTCATGACGGGGGGAACGGGGTTCGTGGGGACGCACCTGACGTGGGCCCTCGCGGGCCGGGGCCACGAAGTCACCATCCTCACCCGCCCCGGGGAGGGACGGCCCCCGCTTCCGACCGGGGCCCGCCACCTGGAGGGCGACCCCACCCGTCCCGGACCCTGGCAGGAGCGGGCGGCGGAGCACGAAGCGTTCATCAATCTCGCCGGGGCCACCATCTTCAGCCGCTGGACGGAGGCTCGCAAGCGGATCCTCCGGGAGAGCCGGATCCTCACCACCCGGAACCTGGTGGACGCCCTGCGGGGCCGGCGGGGTCTCCCGGCCCACCTCTTCAGCACCTCCGCCGTGGGCTATTTCGGGTTCCACGACGAGGGGGAACTCGTCGAGGACAACGGCCCCGGGGACGATTTCCTGGCCCGCCTGGCGGTGGACTGGGAGGCCGAAGCCCTGCGGGCCCGGGAGGCGGGCGTGCGCGTGGCGATCTGCCGCTTCGGGGTTGTCCTGGGAAAGGGCGGCGGCGCCCTGGCCCCCCTGGCGCGCCTCTTCCGGTTCTACGCCGGGAGCCCCGTGGGGAGCGGCAGACAGTGGTTTTCCTGGATCCACCAGGAGGACCTGGCGGCGATCTTTCTCTACCTGATGGAGCGGACGGACCTCGAGGGACCCTTCAACTGCACCGCCCCCGGCCCGGTGCGGAACGCCGAGTTCACCCGGGCCCTGGCGGCCGCCCTGGGCGTTGCCGCTTTCCTGCCGGCCGTCCCGGGCTTCCTGATGCGCCTGGTCATGGGGGAGTTCGGCGAGGTGATCCTCCAGGGTCAGAAGGTCATGCCGGGGCGCCTCCTGAAGGAAGGCTTCCGCTTCCGGTTTCCCGATCTCCCCTCGGCCCTGTCGGACCTGCTCCGGAAATATGGGGACGGAAAGGAAATATAGGGACACTTCCCCTATTTCTCGCGAGAAATAGGGGAAGTGTCCCTATATTTCCTTTCCGTCCCCATATTTCCGGAGCAGGTCC
>JBFYXW010000173.1:0-4044 GCA_041310335.1 Syntrophaceae bacterium
TGGGGAGAGCTCTACACGAAGACGACCACGGTCCTGCAGCTCTCGCCGCCCAACATGATCGTCCAGTGCTTCTCCGACATGGTGGCGGCCACCTTCCTGGCCTTCATCCCCGTGAAGATCGTCAAGGTCATCGCGGGGCTGTGGATCTCCGCCTTCGCGCTGACGACCCTCGACACGACAAACCGGCTGGCCCGGTACTGCCTCGTCGAGATGCTGCAGCCCCTGAAGAACACGGCGACGGGCCTCTACAACGCCCTGACCTTCCGCTGGACCGCCTCCCTGATCCCGGCGGCCCTCGGCATCTACCTGGCCTGGAGCAAGCAGTTCACAATCCTCTGGCCGTCTTTCAGCGCCGCCAACCAGCTCATCGCCTCCATCGCCCTGATGACCGGCGCGGCCTATGTCTCCAAGAAGCTGAAGTCCCAGTTCGCCATCATGGCCACAGTGCCCGCCTGGTTCCTCTGGTTCACCGTCACGGCGGCCATCATCTGGTTCATGTACGTGGTCATGCCCGGGGCCATCGCCAAGGATCCCGGCCCGGGCTGGACGGTCCAGATCATCATGGGGATCATGCTGCTGTTGAACTTCCTCTTCATCGTCGACTTCGCCAAGTCGGGGAAGAAATAGGAACCCGTTGACAACCATCCTTTGAACAACGAACCGGCGCGGGTCCCGGACCCGCGCCGGTTCCCTTTCCCGACGGAGCATTCGTGCGCTCTTCCTTTCTCCGCTACTGCCGCGACATCGCCAACGGCCTGGGGACCGCCCAGCGGGAGCGCCTGGCGGCGTTGACCTGCATCGAGGAGCGGGAACTGGAGAACATCTTCGGCCTGCTCCTGTTGGGGTCCTTCGTCGGCATCCCAGCGCCGCCCACCTTCCTGGCGGTGGAACTGCTGCCCTTCATGGAAAAGGAGCTGCGGGTGCTTCACCAGCGGGCGGAGGACGCCCCGGACATGCTGGCGGAGATGATGGGGATCCTGGGGGTCGACGGATGAGGATTCTCTTCTACACCGGCAAGGGGGGCGTCGGGAAGTCGACCATGGCGGCGGCGGCGGCCTGGCAGCTCTCCCAGCGCCACCGGGTCCTGATCGTCTCCCTGGACCCGGCCCACAACCTGGGGGACCTCTTCGGCGTGGACCTCCGGGGAAAGCGGAAGCGGTTCCGCGACAACCTGTACCTCGAGGAAGTGGACCTGAAGAAGCTGGCCCGAGCCTACCTGAAGCGGGAGGTCACGGTCCTGTCGGAGACCTACCACTACCTCCAGGTCCTCAACCTCGACTCCTACTTCTCGGTCCTCCAGTATTCGCCGGGCATCGAGGAATACGCACTCCTCACCAGCATCGAGAAGACGATCCGGGAGGACAGCCGGTTCGACTACATCCTCTTCGACACGCCGCCGACGGGCCTGACGCTCCGCTTCCTGGCCCTCCCCCAGGTGACCCTCACCTGGATCGAGCGCCTCACGGCCATCCGGCGGCAGATCCTCAAGAAGCGCCACACGATCCAGAAGATCCGCGGCACCGCCGACGCCGAGGGGAAACACAAGGAAATCGTCCTCCAATACCGGGAAGACGACGACGACATCCTGAAGCGGCTCAAGTCCCTCCACGCCGATTACGTGGCCCTCAACGGCATTCTCCAGGGCCCGCGGTGCGGCGTTGTCCTCGTCTTCAACCCCGACCTCCTTTCCCTCCGGGAATCGGAGCGGCTCGTCGAGGGATTGGGAGAGCTGAAGTTGCCCCTGCGGCTCCTGATCCAGAACAAGGTCGCCGCCGACAACGGCGCCACGGCGGACCGCACGGCCCGGGTTCTCCGGGGAAAGGTCGCCCCCGGTGTCCCGCTGCAGCGGGTGGCGCTGCGCCAATCCCTGCCGGAGGAAGACACGGCCGGCCTGTTCTCCCTGCCGGAGGACCTGACGGAGCACCTGGCATTCACGGACGGCGCCGATGTTTGAACACGACTACCTGGCCGGGCAGCCCCTGTTCTACCTTTTCATCGCCTTCTCGGCGCTCCTCAGTTTCGGCTATTTCTGGGGCAAGCGCTACAACGAGCGGCTGTTCCGGGCATCTTTCCAGGATCTCGTGGAGGTGGTGAAGCCCGTCGACCAGACCTTCACCAACATCGGCGGGATCATCGGCTACCACGCCCAGCTCACGCCGCCGAAGCGGTCCCCCTTCGAGCGGATCGACGCCACCATCACGTTCCTGCCCCGCCATTCCTGGCTCTGGATGCCGATCTCCAAGGTTCTGCGAAAATACGACCGGCTCTTCGTGACGATTCACCTGCGCCGCAACCCCATTGCGGAGGGGCACCTGATCGAGACGGGCTACGCCCGCTTCCGGGGCCCGAAGATCTCCAATGAGGCCAAACTCCAGAAAGAGGAAATCGCCTGGGGGTCGATGCAGTTCCTGCTCTACTACGGCAGCGAGGACATGCGAAGCCGCCTGCGTCAATTCGTGGAAAAGCACGGCGACCCGGGCCTCCTCCGCCACGTCGCCCTCGTCCCGGAACAGCAGAAATGCTTTCTCTTTCTCATCCCCCGGAAAGACCGGGTGGCCGGCTCCTTCGAGCCCGTGTACCGGTGGATCCCCTCCGTCCTGAAGCCGGAGGAGGACGCTACCGCGGGGAAAAAGAAGGTCCGGTAGCAACGGTTCGACCCGGGCCCCCACATCCCCCATTCACCCCGACAAGTCCCCATCCTGATGGAGTTTTTTCTTGACATGCGCTCCTCTGTCAGGCACCTTTCAGAGACCTGAAGCGACTTCTCCCGTTCCGGAACCCCCGGTTCCCAGGAACCCACAACGCTCCGACTCTTCCCACGGCAAGGCAGGGGCGGCGCCCGCCGCCCGAACCATAGACCCGCTTTCCAGAAGGAGGGAGAACCATGGCCAAGCGGCAGCCGCTCAACGTCTTCGATTATGCCATCCGCGCCGAGAAGGAGGGGATCGAGTTCTACACGAAGGCGGCCAAGAAGTTCGGCGACGCGGACCTGAAGAGCCTCTTCATGAACCTGGCAAAAGAGGAGGCGGCCCACCTGAAACTCTTCACGGAACTCAAGATGAAAGCGGACGCCCTCGACGTCGACCAGGTCCTGAAGGATCCGGACATTGACGATTACCTGGAGTCCATCGTCCAGGAGGGGCTGTTTCCCAGGGGAGAGACGGTGAACAAGCGACTGGAGCGGGTGGACAGCCCCGCCTCCGCCGCCGCGGTGGCCATGGCGGCGGAGAAGAACGCCATCCTCCTGTACACGGAACTGGCGAGGATTTCGCGGGACCGGGAACAGAAAAAACTCTTCGAGAAGATCGTCAGGGAGGAGAAGTCCCACGTGGTCATGGTGCGGAACCTTCGGGCCGACCATGACCCGGCATACGCCGCCCTGGCCTTCGGTCGGTTTTTCTGAAGCGGGAGGACCGGGCACGCCTTCGCGCCGCCCTGACCTTCGGCCGGTTATTCCAGGGAAGGCCCGCACTCCACGCCGGCCGGGATGACCTCGACCCGCAGGCCCGGAAACGCCTCCCCGAAGGCGTCCTCCAGGTCCCGGACGATTTTCGCCAGGACCGTCTGGGCGATGGCGGCGCAGGTGACGCACTTGGGCAGGTGGCCGTAGGTGTCCAGGAAGACGTAGAGCGTGCTTTCCCGCTCGCTCAGCCGGACCTTTTTGACGACCCCGAGTTCCGAGACGGACAGCCCGCTCTCGGGATCCCGGACGCGATCGAGGACGGCATCGACCTTTTTCGTCCACTCCTCGTTCACGGCGCCGGCTCCTTCTTCTTTTTCTCGGGCCCGGCCTTTCCGACGGACTCGGAAAACAGGTCCAGGAAGGTCTGGAAGGGGGCGAGGGGGGATGCCGTCTTCCCGGCTGCCTGGGACCACTCGGTCCCCAGGTCCAGCCACTTCTTGAACTGGTCGTCCGCGACGGTCCGGTAGGACAGGTAGTTTCTCAGGACCTGCTGGAGGTAATGCTCGAAGAAGTCCGCCAGGACGTTGTCCCCGAACCGGATCATCAGGTGCAGAAGCGGGACCGGGAGGAGAAATTCCCGC
>JBFYXW010000176.1:0-11471 GCA_041310335.1 Syntrophaceae bacterium
TCGGCGGACCAGAATTGCCAGGACTCAACACGCTTTCCCCCCGCCGCCCGGGTGATCTTCCGGAGGGCGAAGCGCGTGTTCCCGGGCGCCTTCAGGGAGGCCAGCAGGTTCGTGTTGCCCCGGGCATGGATCACCTGAAAGAAATCGTCGTTTGCGAGCCCGAAATAGACGGAGTACAGGCTTTCCTCGCTCTTCAGAAGGGACAGGAAGGTCACCACCATATCCCGATCGTTCAGGCGTCTCCCTTGGGCGAAACACTCACTCCTGGCTTCGGCCTGCACCGCGACCTGGCGGCCGGTGCCCCCGATGAGCGCTCGCAGCCGCTCCACGCCGGTCTGCGCGATGAGAGAGAAGCGCTGCCTCGCACTGTCTTCCGCCATGTCGTTGAACTTGGCAATGACGACGACCAGGACCGCGGCGGTGAGCGCAAAGACAAATGAGAGCAGGGCGATGACGGCCCAGTTGTGGAATCGTAGTTTCCAGCCGGAGAAGAGAGCCATGGGAACTCCTTTCGATAAAATCCGCCGTGCAAGGCCCCCTGTGTCCGGGTTTTGCTGCGCCGGCAGCGGGGACCCGGGGTCAGCGGACAGTGATCTCGACGCGGCGGTTTTTCGGCTCCGGCGTGTTGTTCGGAGTGGCCACGAGCGGGTTTCTCTCGCCGTGGGAGGCGATCGTCAGGTCCTGAACCTGCAGACCCGCCTTCCGGATGATTTCCGCCACCGACTGCGCCCGCTGCAGCCCGAGTTTCTCGTTGGCCTCGCTGCTCCCCATGGTGTCGGTGTGGCCGATCACCGACACATCGGGTGCGGGGCGTCCCTTGGCCGCCGCCATGATCTCCGGTATCAGGGCCTGCGACTCCGCCGTCAGCATGGTCCCGCCGGCCCGGTAGTAAAGCATGAAGCTGACCGGTAGAGGAGGCCGCGCGGCGATGGCCGCGCCGAAGTCCCGGTTGATTTTGCCTTCATCCACACCGTAGGGCTTGCCCGAGCCCTCCGCCAGATCGACGCCGGAACGGGCCTCTTTCAGCAGGACTTCCCCCTTCGCACCGCTCACCGACACCTGTCCCACCGTGCCATCCGCGTTGTCCATCAGGACGACGTATGACTTCGGCGCCGGGGCTGCCGGCGGGGTCGTGGCGCAGCCCATTGCGACGAGCAGGACGGTGAGAACGACAAGCGCTGCTTTCAGGCCGTGCATCATGGCTTCTCCCTCCCTTCCTGCGGCTCGATCTTGACGAGGAAGCGGGTACCGCGGATCCCGATCGTTCCCGTCGGCGTCTTCATGGTTGCGGCGTTTGGCTTGAGCTTGGCGATCACACCCGAGACGACCTGCAGGGAACCTCTGGACATGCGCGTGCCGAACTTCAGGTTGTCCTTACCCGGTTCGTAGAGGTACTCGTCCACGGCCAGTTCGGTGTCCGGCCCGAAGGACATGACGGTGTTGTCCTTGAACGTAACGCCCAGGGTTCCCCGGGGGCCGGTCTTCAATGTGTTCCCCATTTTGATCGGCGTGCCGACCCGTGCCTGGACGGGCTTTCCCGCGTCGATCACCGTGGCGTCGCCCGAGACCGTCTTGACGAAGCCGATCTCGTTCCCGTCCGCGGCCCATGCGCAGGCCGGGAGCAGCAGGATGAGCATCAAGATGAATCGGATCATGGTTCTTCCTCCCTCTGCCGATCGGCATCTATTGTGCGCCTCGTCCCCCGCGACCCCGCGCACCCTTATTTTTCTTCCAGGACGATCGTTTCGCCTTCCTCACCCGCCCGCAACCGCTGCAAATGGAGCCGGATCAGCGGGTCCTGCGGCCGTTCGACCGCCAATTGTTCGAATGCTTCCCGGGCTCCCGCGTCCCGCCGCCGCAGCGACTCGAATGCCTCTTCGTAGGCGGAATCGCGCTCCGGTCCCCGGCCATCCGGTCCTGCTGCCGTGAGTGGCTCATACACCATCAGCGGGAGGGTCTTCCCCTTCAGCACCAGGGATCCCACGGGCCGGATCAGGGCGTTGGGGCAGCCGGAAAGGGTCGCCTCGGAGATGCAGATCAGGGTGCCCAGGTGCTTGTTTGCGCCTTCGAGACGGGAGGCCGTGTTGACCGCGTCGCCCAGGGCACGGTAGTCGAACATGGTCCTGCCGCCGAAGTTTCCGACGATGACCTCTCCGGAGTGAACGCCGATCCGGGTCTGCCCGAAGGGGATGCCCTTGGCGCTGAGATCGTTCGCGTACTGCGTTGCGAAGGCGTGCATCTCCAGGGCGCATCGCAGCGCCCGTGCTCGGTGGTCCGGCTGCACGACCGGTGCCGAGAACATGATCGCCACGGCGTCTCCGACGATCCGGTCGAGGGTCCCGCCGCTCTGAAAGGCGATCGTGATCATCCGGTCCAGGTAGGCGTTGAGGAGCGAGACCGCCCCGGCCGGATCCATCTTCTCCATGAGGCTGGTGAAACCGGCCAGGTCCGTGAAGACGAAGCTGCATTCCCGGCGCTGCCCCCCCAGTTCCAACTGGTCGGGGTGGTCGACGAGATAGTCGACCCGGTTGGGCGACACGTAGCGCGAGAAGGCCTCCCGCACCCAGCGCTGGCGCCGCTCGCTGGTCCGGTGGTGGACGATGCTGCCGATGAGAAAGGTGATCAGGAGGGCCAGACCGGGGGTGATGGAATCGATCAGCAGGCCGTGCCGGGTGAAGGCGAGCCACGCGCCCCCGGTGGACAGGCAGAGGAATAGGGCCGTTGCTCCGGCGGAGATGAGCGCCGGCGTAAACAGGGCGATGATTCCGAGGGCCAGGCCCCCGATCACAATCACCAGGGCCTCGATGGCCCCCGCCCAGGACGGGCGCTCCAAATACGTCTCCGTGAAAATCTGCTCCAACGCCTGGGCGTGGGCCTCCACGCCGGGGATGATGGTCCCCATGGGGCTGAACCGGAGATCCATCAAGCCCTGTGCCGAAGTTCCGACGAGCAGGATGTGGCCCTCCACCTGTTCCCGGGGAACCTCGCCGGCCAGCACTTTCCAGGCCGGGAGGTAACGATCCGGGAAGGGCCTCGTGTAATGTACCCAGATTTCCCCCCGGGGCGTCGTCGGCACGACGATTCCACCGATCCGGATTTCCTGCACCCCCGTTCCCTTCTGCGCCGCGGTTTTCACGGTGTAGTTGCGCTGTCCCTGCGCGACCCGGAGCGACTCGGCGATCAGGGAGGGCATCACCTGGTCCCGCATCCGGACCGCCAGCGGCACGCGGCGAACGACGCCATCCGAGTCGGGTATGAACGTCATCGCGCCATTTCCCGCCGCTGCGTTTTCCAGCAGCGGAATCGATGTCACCGAAGTTGAAAAAGGATGGAGGAAGGAAAGGGGGGGCTCACCGGAAAAGACGACCCGGAAGGGCCGGGCCGGCAGCGGCCGCTCCGGACCATCCCGCTTGGCGGCATAGCCGAGGACGACCCCCCCCCGGCGCAGGGTCCGCGCCAGGACCTCGTCGTGGTCGGGGATGCGCTCCAGGCGGCGCTTGAGGTCCGCCGGCAGGTTCCAGGTCGCGGACATGGATTTCGGGGATGTCCGGTCCGCCTCGGCGAACACAATGTCCAGGCCGACGGCTGCCGCGCCCGCATCCTGGAGCAGGCCGATCATCTCTGCCACCCGTGTCCGGGGCCAGGGCCACTGGCCCAGCCGCTTGAGGCTCTCCTCGTCCAGGTCAACGATACGGACGGGGACCGACCGGTAGGGACGTGGATGCCAGCGCTGGTACTGGTCGAAGACGGCGTTGCGCAGCACCTGCAGGGGCAGCGGCTCGACGAGGAACAGCCCGGCACCGAGCAGGACGGCGAGGAAGGGCGCCAGCATGGCGGGGTGGAGCTTGCCCGGAGTCTTCAAGGATCCTTCTCCCGTCCCTGCGGTCCCCCCGGTAGGAAATCCTCGATCTGGCTCACGAACGTCTCCGGGTTGATGGGCTTTTCGATGTATCCCGTGCAGCCGGCGGCGACGGTCTTTTCCCGGTCCCCCACCATGGCGTAGGACGTGACGGCCACGATGGGAACGCCCTCCATCGCCTTGATGCTCTTGAGCTCCCGGGCCACGGAATACCCGTCCATTCCCGGCAGCTGGATGTCCAGGAGGATCAGGTCGGGGTTTTGCGCCACGGCCGTGTCGATGCCCTCCCGGCCGTCCCGGGCCTGAAGCACTTCGATCCCGTGGCGGTTCAGGAGGAACGTCAGGAGATACATGTTCTGCTCATTGTCCTCGATGATCAGGACCTTCGCCTTCATCTTCTCTCTCTTTCCGGGGGAGCGTGAATGCGAAGACGCTTCCCCTGCCGGGTCCGTCACTCTCGGCCCAGATTCGTCCTCCCATCAGTTCGACCAGCCGCCGGCTGATGGAGAGACCGAGGCCGGTCCCCTCGTAGCGCCGGGTCAGGCCCGTCTCGATCTGGCGGAAGGTCTCGAAGAGGAGCCCCATGTCCTCCGGCTTGATGCCGATGCCGGTGTCCCGGACACGGACGATCGTCTCTCCCTGTTGCACTTCGCACCGGACGGCAACCTCGCCCTGCTCCGTGAACTTCACCGCGTTGTTGACGAGGTTGATCAGGACCTGCTCCATTCGCCGCCGGTCGTGGAACACCCGGCCCACGGCGGGATCGACGTCCACCCGGATCGGCAGGCCCTTCTTGTCGGCCAGGGGGCGGACCAGCTTCACCGCCTGGTCGATGGCGTGGCCCATCTCGAACCAGGACGGGTCCAGGGTCAGCTGCCCCGCCTCGATCTTCGAGATGTCCAGGACTTCGTTGATCAGCTGGAGGAGGTGGTGGGAACTGTTCTTCACCATTCCCAGCTGCTTGGACTGCTCCTCGTTGACGGGACCGGCCAGCCCCTGGAGGAGGATGCCCGTGAAGCCGATGATGGAGTTCAGGGGTGTCCGGAGTTCGTGGGACATGGAGGCGAGAAAGGCCGATTTCAGGCGGTCCGCCTCCTGGGCCTGGTCCCGGGCCCGGGCCAGCTCAAGGGTCCGCTCCTTGACCAGGTCTTCCAGGTGTTCCTGGTGCCGGAGAAGGTCCTGCTGCGTCTCCCGGAGCGAGCTCTGCGTGGCGTCCAGGGAGCGGATCATCTGATTGAACGAGGTCGCGAGCATTCCGATTTCGTCGACGGTCTGGACGGGTACCTGGCGGCTCAGGTCGGACGTCTCGGCGATCAGCGCCGTCTCTTTGCTCAGGGCATCCAGGGGACGGATGACGAAGGCGCTCAGGCCCAGGAGGCTGACGGCGCTGAGAAAAAGCAGTCCGCAAACGAGGCCCGTAACGGTCTGGAGAACGGGACCCCGGATTTCCTGCTCGATGGAGGCGGACGGAATCAGGACCGCGATCTTCCAGCCCAACTTTGGTGCTTGCCGGAAGTAAACGTGATGCTGCTGCCCGGCGATCAGGACATCTTGGTGCCCGTAATCGAACTTCAGCAGCATGGCCTCAAGTTCCGTGGATTGCTCCCCGATCCTCCTGAAAAGGAGGTCTCTCGCCTGGGCGGCCAGGACGACGCCGTTCCGGTCCACGACGAAAATCCTGGATTCGGACCCGATCTTGAAGTTGCGGATGTATTCCGTAAGCTTCTCCAGGGTGATGTCCACGCCGACAACGCCGTAGAATCGACCGGTGCCGTCCACGAGCGCCTTCACGATCCCCACGTTGACGTCCTTTGTGGTCATGGAGGGATAGGGGTCGGTGATCATGACCTGGTCGGGATGGCTCTTCGCCAGGGTGTACCAGGTCCTCTCCCGGGGATCATACCGGGTGGGACGGGCGCGTTTGTGGGAGCGGACGAAACCGCCGTTTTCTCGTCCCATGTAGACGGAACTCGCGTAGGGGTGCGTGTTTCGGTAGGAATGGAAGATGCCGATGATCCGGCTCTCGAGGGGCCCGATGCGATAGGTGAAGGTGTTCTCGTCGGCGGTCGTGAAGTGTGTGAAATCCCTGTCGTTTTTCGAACGGACGAGTTCATTGTCCGCCAGGGCGCGGACGTCGCTCTCCATCTCGTCGAAGAAGAGGCTCAGGGAAAACTCGACATGGCGGAGTAGTTCAAGCGTGTCGATCTGGACCGCCAACAAGCGGTCCTCCCGGAGTTGGTTGTAGAGGATGGCTCCCAGCGAGGCCGTGATGACCAGTGAAGCGGCGCCGAACAGGATCAGGACCTTGTATTTCAGTTTCATGGCTGTCCCCAAACAGGACCGGAAGCCCCGGCTCGCGGCAGGCCCGAGGAGACCCTCGAGTCCTCAACCCTCTCCCAGGCGATAGCTTTTTTCCCGAAACAGCCGCCGGCAGGCATCGACGACGTCCGCGTCATAAAGGATTCCACGATTCCCCTCGATCTCCCCAAGGGCGGCATCGATGCCCAGGGTCGGCCGGTAGGGACGATGGGAGGCCATGGATTCGACGACGTCGGCCACCGCCATGATGCGGGCTTCCAGGAGGATTTCGTCCCCTTTCATGCCCTGGGGATAACCCGAGCCGTCCATCCGCTCGTGGTGCTGGCGGACCATCTCGGCGATGGGCCACGGGGATTCCACGTCCTTCAGGATCTCGTATCCTTTTTGAGCGTGCTCTTTGATCAGGGCGTACTCGATGTCTCTCAACCGCTTGGGTTTGCTCAGGATCTCGGCAGGAACGTAGAGTTTCCCGATGTCGTGGATGACGGCGGCCATGCGGAGGCCCTCGATCCTGTCCGGAGGCAGCCCCATCTCCCCGGCGATGGCCCGGGCAAGGTCGGCGACCCGTATCTGGTGGCCCGCCGTGTAGGGATCCCGGGTCTCCACAGCCGCCACCATGACCTGGATGGTGATGCCCAGGGCCTTCCGGAGGTTCTCGAGGGTCTCCTGAAGGCTCTTTTCCGACTCCTTGCGAGCGGTTATGTCGCGGGCCATACCCCGGAATCCAGTGGGGTGACCGTCCTTGTCCATACGCAGGCCGGCCCAGGACTCGTAGTTTCTCACCTGCCCGTCCTTCATGACCACTTCGTAGTCAAAAAGCCGGGCGGGCTGTCTCGTTTTGAACATTTCCGCAAAAACCGCGAATACCGACCCGGACGTTTCGGGGCTGATGAACTGCCTGAAGTTCATGCCCATGAGCTCTTCGCGGCTATAACCGGTCTTCCGGACCATGTCGTCGTTGAAAAAGACGAGATTTCCCTTCAGGTCCAGTTCGAAATAGGCATCATCCATGTCTTCCAGGATGGTGCGGTACTTGGCCTCGCTCTTCTCGAGGGCCTCCTTCATCTGCTTGCGGGCCGTCACGTCCTCGTAGAGCGCCACGACCTCCCCGGATGGCAGTTTGAAGACGTGGTTCTCCCGCCAGCCCGTGATCCGGTCGTCCTGGTAGAAGGAAATGTCGTGATCCTCGGGTTTGCCCGTTTCCCAGACCCGCTGGAAGACCGCGAAGAGACCGAAATCCCGAACCCCCGGGAAGACCTCCGTCACCCGCCGGCCCAGCACCTCCTCCCTCCGGACCTTCTCCAGCCGTTCCGCCGCCCGGTTGAAGTCCCGGATCACGAAGTCCTGCCCGTTGTCCATGGCTTCATAGACGGCCGCGCAGCTGCACATCCGGTTGAAGAGTTCGCGGAAGCGGCTTTCGCTCTCCCGCAGGGCCTCCTCGGCCCGCTTGCGGTCGGTGATGTCGAGGGCGATTCCCTGGTAGTGGGTGACCGACCCGTCGGGCCCCCGCCGCACCCACGTCCTGTCGTCGATCCAGCGGATGTCCCCGGACTTTGCGAGAATCCGGTATTCCTGGGTGAAGTCGGTCCTGCCTTCCCGGGCATATTGCTCGACTTCCGCGCCCACCCTCGGGAGGTCCTCGGGATGGACGATGGAGGGAAAAGATATCCTGCCGCTCGTGAAGTCATCGGGATCGTAACCGTAGAGGTCGATATTGCAGGAGACGTATTCCACCGGCCATCCCGGTGCGGCCTTCCAGAGCCAGACTACCGCCGGGCTGTGGTTGACGATGAATTCCAGCTCCTCCCTCTTGGCATAGGCCGCCTGGAGTTCCTCCTCCATGCGCCGGCGCTCGGTGATGTCCCGGGCAATGGAAATGAGACCAATAATGTTGCCTTCGTGCCGGATGGGGGAACCGCTGACTTCCCCATGCTTGATGGTTCCATCCCTGGCGATAAACCGATACGTCGTCGCCAGAATGGTGTTTCCCTGCAGGATAAAGATTGTATCGGCGATGGCCTGTTCGAGAGATTCCGGCGCAAGAATGGCTCCAAGGTCGGAAACGGGCCGGCCGATAAAAGCCTCCGGCTTGTAGCCCAGGATCCTCTCCACGCATGGAGAAACACTCATCACGTTGAGATCGGTGTCGAGCGTGTAGATGACGTCCGTTGCATTCTCAAAACTCAGCCGGTACTTCTCCTCCAGGATCTGCAATTCCCGGTTGGCCTTTCCCAGGTCGGCCATCTTCTTTTCGAGCTTCCGGAAGAGGATCTCGTTGTGCTGCCGGAAGATTTCCATCTCCTCGCCGAGGGGCCTCGCCGCCACCTGCCTGGCCGAATAGGACTCAGCCAGCACTTCCCGGACGAGGCGGATCAGGACATCCGGCTCCTGGGGCTTGAGGACGAACCGGTCCGCCCCCAGGCTCAGGGCGAAGGCCTCGTCCTTCGCATCCGTGTAGGTGGCGGTGTAGAAGACGAGGGGGATGTGCTTCAGCGTCTCGTCCGCCTTCCATTCCCGGCAGAGGTCGTAACCGTCCATGACGGGCATGAGGATGTCCGAGATGACCACGTCGGGAGGACTTGTCCGGGCTTTCTCAAGGGCCTCCGCTCCGTTGCCGGCGGATTCCACCTCGTATCCGTTCCCTTTCAGGATGGTTTCCAGGAGGTAGAGGTTGGGCTCAAGGTCATCGACGATCAGGCATTTGGCCATGGATAATCCTTTCCGTCAGATATGGACAGGCCGCCGGGGACAAGAAAGACCTTTCCTGACCGGGCGGCTATTCGAATCGGAACGCCTTTTCCCGGAAGAGCCGCCGGCAGGCATCCACAACGGCGTCGTCGTACAGGATTCCCCGGTGCTCCGTGATCTCCTCGAGGGCCGCTTCGATTCCCAGGGCGGGCCGGTAGGGGCGGTGGGAGGACATGGCCTCCACCACGTCGGCCACGGCGATGATGCGGGCCTCGCGGAGGATCTCGTCGCCCGACAGCCCCCGCGGATATCCCGATCCGTCGAGGCGCTCGTGATGCTGGAAAATCATCTCCGCAATCGGAAAGGCGAAATCGATGTTCCGGATGATCTCATACCCTTCCTGGGGATGGATCTGGACCAGCCGGTATTCCATCTCGCTCAGTCTCCCGGGCTTGGAGAGGATGTCCGAGGGGATGTGCATCTTGCCCAGGTCGTGGAGCAGGGCAGCCGTCCCAAGGGCCTGGAGGTCATCTTCCGGCAGGTTCATCTCCCTGGCAATGGCCGTCACGAGCCGGCTTACCCGTTCCTGATGCCCCGCGGTATAGGGATCCTTGGCCTCGAGCAGCGAGGAGATGGTCCGGATCATGTCCGACAGCGTCCGCTGCAGCCGCTCGTAGGTCTGCCCGAGTCTTTCCTTGGTCTCCACCAGCTCCGTGACGTCTTCGTAGGTGGCGACGATTTGGTTGTCTGACAGGCGTTCTCCGATCCGGGCCGCCTTCAGTCGGCAGAGCATTTCCTTCCCGTCCTTGTGGCGGCAGAGGGCCTCCAATTCCACGGTGGAGGTCTTTTCCGTTCCCAGGGGCTGGTACACCATGTCCCCGATGCGTCGGAATTCTTCTTCGCTGCGGTACAGAACCAGGTTTGAGCGGCCGATGAGCTCCTCGGGCCGCCAGCCGAAGACGCGGGTCGTGTCGTCATTGGCAAAGGTGATCCGCCGGTTTTTCAGCCCGATGACCGCCAGGGGGATGGCGTTGAGGATCGAGGCTTCCATATCCCTGGAAGAGTCCAGTTGTTTTTGCGTCTCTTTCCACTCCGTGATGTCTTCCGCCGTTCCTTCGTAGTATTCGACCGTTCCGTCCTCTCTGCGGGCGGCGCGACTGTTCACGGACAGCCAGATCGTCCTCCCGTCCTGGTGTCGAAACGGGGCGATGAATCCCAGGAGCACCCCCGTCTCCGCGAGCACCCTGCCGGCCCTTTCCCGGTCCCGGCGATCCCGGTAGAGCTGCTGCCCGATGTCGGCGACCGCGTCGATCATATCCTGCGGCGAGTCGTAGCCGAGCATGCGTGCCATGGCGGGATTGACCATCGTGTAGCGGCCCTTCGGCGTGGACTGGAAGATCCCGAGAATGGAATCCTCGAAGAGGCGGTGATACTTGTGCTCGCTGGTGGAGAGCGCCCGGTTGGCATCGTCCAGCTCCCGCACCTTTTCCTCCAACTTGCGGACGACGGTTTCGCTGTAGCCTTTGAGGAACTCCGGCTCCGGCAGGGGGGCTGCCGGTCTTGCCGGCGGAGGTGCCTTGCCCCGCCTTTCGAGGAGCCCCCGGATGGACGCAACCAGGTCGACGGGATCAACGGGTTTGATGAGGATCAGGTCAGCCCCGAGATCACGGGCGAAGGCCTGGTCTTTCTCCGCGGTGTAGGTTGCCGTGTAGAAGACAAAGGGGACCTCCCGGAGGGTGTCGTCCTGCTTGCACTCCCTGAGGAACGAGAACCCGTCCATGACGGGCATGAAGATGTCTGAGATGATCAGATCCGGGGGGGTGCTTCTTGCCTGTTCCAGCGCCTCCATCCCGTTGGCGGCGGTCTTGGTCTCGAAACCGCTCCCTTTCAGGACGACGTCGAGCAGGTAGACATTTTCCGGGGTGTCGTCGACGATGAGGATTCGTGCCACGGTTCGCTCCTCTGATCCCGGGTGAAGAACCTTGGTAGACTCCGGCACGGCTTATATAGTGAGCACGCGGTAACCTGAACGATGCGCCTTTGATAATGACGGAACAGGACATGCTTCGTCAAACTGTATTTGGGGATTTTTCAGTAACCGACGGCATCGCGCCCGTTACGGGAGGGGATTCCGAAGGAAGCAAATCGGTTAAGAAAAGAAAGGGGCCACAGAACGTCGTCTGCAACCCCTTGATTTTTCATGGCTGGGGGACAAGGATTCGAACCTTGATTCACGGAGTCAGAGTACGTTTAACCATGGTTATAACAAATGACCACATTTCATTTTAATTCAATAAATATCAATTAGTTGGTTCATTCTCCTTCCGCTTGACAAATCACCAAAGATCAGCCAGAATGACCAAAAGGGGTAGCTATAGGGTAGCATGAAACGGGCACCGACACGGTACACTGGGGTGTACGAGCGTAAGGCCGAGAAGAGATTCCACAACGGCAAGGCAGACGTCTGCTTCGACATCACGTACAAGCGGGACGGGAAGAAGATCTGGGAAAAGGTCGGCTGGCTCAGCGAAGGGTATTCGGCCAAGACCGCTTCGGATATACGGGCAAACCGACTCCGAAGCA
Organism: Syntrophaceae bacterium; assembly: GCA_041310335.1. Lineage (GTDB taxonomy): Bacteria > Desulfobacterota > Syntrophia > Syntrophales > PHBD01 > PHBD01. Next base: position 11,450 of record JBFYXW010000176.1, read on the forward strand.
TCCGTCACGGGGGAGAACTACC
>JBFYXW010000178.1:0-8462 GCA_041310335.1 Syntrophaceae bacterium
ACGGCGCGGAGCGTCCGTTCGAAGGACGGATCGTCCAGCAGCCTCGTGACCGCCCGGTCCATCAGGAGGTAGGCATTGGCCTCCAGCGCCTTTCCATCCTTCCCGTCTGGAACGGGGGGCATGACCACCCGAAACTCCTGATGACTCATCCTGATGAGGCCGGCCCGGTAGAGTTCCACGGCGAAGACGAACTCCTCGGCGCTCAGGTACTGGATGACGACCCGCATTTCCCCCATCCCCTTGACCGCCTCGTAATCGTAGACCTTCAGGCCCGACGCCTTCAGGGCCTTCTCGAAGCAGTACCAGGAGTACGATTCGAGGGTGGGGTATGCAGTGTACACCACGCTTTCCTTCGCCCCGTAATAGTAATTCATCCCCGTGTTGTCGGCCCGGCTGGTGAAACTGGGCATGTAAATCTGCACTCCCCGGTAACGCCCGTAGGCGGCCGGATCGAATTGAGGCTTGTACCGGCCCTGGTCCAGGGAGACCGTCAGCGATTCGGCCCCCACCGGCGAGGAGGACAGGCATGCCGCGCAGACAAGGAAGAAGACCGTTGCCGCTTTCATCGCTTGCTTCATGGGATCACCTCCTGGATCAAGGGGGCGCTGTCGCCCTGTTGCACCCAGCATAACCGGGATTGAGAAAGGACAATAGTGGAAATGACGGGGTCAATCATTCTCCCGGCGCCGGATGGTTTCCGGCAGCCAGTCCCTGAGGCCCGGAACCATGTAAAACCGGGGCAGGAGCAGGTTGTCATCCGGTGCGAGCAGCCCCTCGGCAACGGCGGTGCGGGCCAGGGCCGTATGGGGATAGATGCGGATTCCCACCGTCACCTTCAGGGCGTCGAGATTCAGCGAATCGACGAAGCAGAGGCTCTCCTCGACAGATTCCCGGGTTTCACCCGGCCCGCCTAGCAGAAGGAATCCCATCATGGCGATTCCTTCGTCCCGGAGCATGCCGGCGGCCCGGCGGATGTCGGCGGGGCCGAACTTCTTGTTCAGGCAGCGCAGGATGCGCTCGCAGCCGCTTTCAAACCCCAGGCTGACCTCCGCGCAGCCCGCCCTCCTCATGAGCCGGACCAGTTCCGGGTCGACCTCGCCGGGATAGAGGATACACCGCCACGTGGCGGGCAGCCCGCTTTCGATCAGCCGCAGGCAGATCTCCCGGGCGTGGGCCTGGGGAAGGTTGAACGTGTTGTCGACGAAATAGAATCGCCCAAACCCCGCCTCGACGTGGCGGGCGATCCCCCGGACGAATGACTCGGGGCTTCGCATCCGGATGGCGCGGCCCTCGATCGTCGCCGTGGAGCAGTAACTGCAGTCCATCGGGCAGCCTCGCCGGGACTGCATCGGCATCCAGCATTCCCGCCGGTCCGGGGCGGATAGGGAGGAGATCCCGGCATCGGGGAGCGGGAGATCGTCCAGGTTTTCAACGAACGTCCGGGGCCCCTGGAGGCCGCGGCCCCGGACATACAGGCCCGGAACCCCCGCCGGGTCTGCCTTTCGCTCCAGCCGGGCCAGGAGCAGCGGAAAGGCCCTCTCCCCTTCCCCCTGGATGCCCATGTCCGCTTCCAGGTACTCCAGCGCGGCCTCCGGGAACAGGCTGTAGCCGGCCCCTCCCAGGACGATCGGGGCGTCGCTGGGGCGGCGGCACTCCGCTACGATTCCCTTCACCGGCTCCAGGAGAAACCGCGGTTTCTCCATGTCCTGGTCGTCGATGTTCCGGACGGAGATGCCGATGACCTCCGGATCGAAGCCGGCGATGGCTTCCCGGATGGAGGAGTGGTCGCCTCCCTCGACCATCAGGTCCAGGAGCCGCACCTCGTGACCCGCCTCACGGGCGGCCACGGCCACGCAATTCAGGCCCAGCGGCAGGGGAAGGATGTTGATCTGTTCGGTGTTCGCGGAAATCAGGAGAACCCGCATCGGAAGCCGTTTCCCTTTATTCGTCGTCCGTGATGAGGGCGCTCCGGATGACGGGGTCGTCCAGCAAGCCCCCCTCCGCCTCCGGGGCCGACGGGAACTCTTTTTCGCCGACCCCCCACCCGGTGACCTCGACGGACCCGTCTCCACCAATCCTGGTGTCCGTGACAAAGTGAAAGTCCTTTGCCTGACCGAGGATCGCATCGTGGTAGGTTGCGTACTTCCTTTTCATTCCTGCCTTCCTTTGCCGCCCGGGAAGCCGGCACCGGTCCGGTCAAAGCCCCGGGAGGTTCATTCGTTGCAAACGGTGCCGAGGCTTTTGCGAAAAAGGACGGACCGCAACCCCGACGATCCTCACGAACCCGGCAACGAAACGGGCCGGGCCTCGCGGGTTCTTCCTCCCCGTGGGGGATCAAACCCGTTCTTGAGGATTCATGGTAGATCGACGGAGATCAGGTTTCCACTTTTTTTACAGTGGGCGGGATGATTTTACCGGCTGACGGAAGGATCGCAGGCAGGCGCTGATTTCTTGTCAGGTTGAATGTACCGAATATCAAGACGAAACTAGGCTGCGGGAAAGGCGTCCCCGCCTATGGCCGGCGGTCCAGTTCCCCCCGGACGGCGAGGCCGATTTTCTCCATGATGTAAGGCTTCCGGACGAAGGCCCCGGCGCCGAGTTCCAGGGCCTCCCGGACCCGCTCCGTCTCCGAGAAGCCGCTCACGATGACCGCCCTCTGGCCGGGCCGGAATTCCAGGATCCGCCGGTACGTCTCCAGACCGTCGATCCCCGGGGGCATGATCATGTCCAGGACGACCAGGTCCGCCTCCTTGCACCGCAGGTGCGTGACGGCCTCTTCCCCGCTGGAGACGGCCTCCGCCCGGTACCCGAGCCTCCCCAGCATGTTCACGGCCAGTTCCCGCTGCTCCCGCACGTCGTCCACCACCAGGATGGCCTCGCCTCGCCCCGCGTAGGCGTCGATCGCCGGGGTAGGCGCGGCGGCCGCCGGCTCCTCCCGGGTAACCGGGAAGTACAGCTTAAAGGTGGTCCCCACACCCTCCTCGCTCTGCACGTCGATGTATCCCCGGTGGTCCTTCACGGTCCCCCAGACGACCGCCAGCCCCAGGCCGGTACCGCTCCGCCCCATGACCTTGCCCGTGTAGAAGGGTTCGAAGATCTTCCCGATATCCCGGTCGGCAATGCCCTGTCCGGTGTCGGAGATGGTCAGGACGACGTAATCCCCCTCCAGGACGTCCTCGTAACCGCGGATCGGCTGGTCCAGGTAGCGGTTCTCCGTCCGGATCGTCACGACCCCATTGCCGGAAATGGCCTCCACGGCGTTCGACACGAGGTTCATGACCGTCTTGCCCAGGTGGACCGGCGAGCCCTTGATGAACAGCAGGCCGGCGTCCAGTTCGTGCCGGACGAGGACCCCCCGGTACTGGAAGAACAGGTTCTCGAACTCCGGCGTCTTGAGGTAGTCCTGAACGATCCGGTTCAGGTCGACCACCTCCTCGACGGCCACCCCGCGCCGGGCTAGTGTCAGGAGGTCCTGGATGATGGCAGCCCCCTTGATCCCGGATTTCAGGATGTTGTCGGCGTAGCGCCTCGTCTGCCCGCCCTCGGGGAGCTTCTCCGCCAGGAGCTCGGCATACCCGACCAGCACCCCCAGGATATTGTTCAGGTCGTGGGCCACCCCCCCCGCCAGCGTCCCCAGGGCCTCCATCTTCTCGACCCGGGCCAGGCGCTCTTCCAGGCGCTTGCGCTCCGTGATGTCCATGACAAAGCTCAGGGAAGCCGGGGCCCCCTCCCAGGTTATGCGCTGGGAGTGGATCTCGAGCCACTTCTCCGTGCCTTCCGAAGTCACGCTCCGGAAGGAATATCCTGTCTCCACGTCCTCCCCGCGCATCCTCTGCACGTGGCGGTTGTATACCATGGCGGCGTCCGCCGGGTGAATGAACCGCACAAAAGGCTGGGTCGTGATCACCTCCACGGGGTATCCCAGGATCCGTACGACGGCAGGGTTGGCCAGCCGGACCCTGTCTGCCTGAACGATCATGACTCCCTCCCCGGCGGTCTCGAAGAGGAGGCGATAGTTCTCCTCGCTTTTTCTCAGCGCCTCCTCCATCCGGCGGCGTTCGGTTGTGTCGCGGGAAAGGCCCAGGAAACCCGTGGGGACACCCTCCCCGTCCCGGAGAAGCGTGATCACCGTGTCGGCCCAGAAGGTGGAACCGTCCTTGCGGTAGAATTCCATCTCCGCGGCCACCGTGATCTCCTCACGGGGATCCGCCAGCCTTTCCGGCAACAGGTTTTGCCCGATCAGTTCAAGGGCCGTTTGGAGCGATCCGGGTACCAGGTGCCGTTCCAGCGGCAGCACCCGCAGCTCCTCCAGGGTGAAGCCGCGCTTCTGCTGGACCGAAGGGGAGATCCACGTGGTCTGCAGGTTCATGTCCATGAGCCAGACGGTGTCCCGGATGTTGTCCATGATGAGCCGGAATCGCTCCTCGCTCTGCCGCAGGGCCTCCTCCGCGCGCCTCTGGTCGGTGACGTCGCGGACCATGGTCACGAAGCCCGCGATGGCGGGATGGTGCATCAGGTTTTTGCCCACGCCCTCCATCACGCGCTCGGATCCGTCCCGGTGCCGGATGCGGAACGCGTTGGGGATTGCCACGTCCCGGGTCTCCAGGGCAAGGCCGAATTCCTCGAGAGCCCTCGGAAGCTCGTCGGGTACAAACAGGTCGAAGACGCTCGTCCCGGTCAACTCGTCCGGCCGGTACCCAGTCATGCGGTCCACCGACGGCGTCACGTAGGTGATGGTCCCCCGGTCGTCCACGATGAAAACGATGTCGGACGCATTCTCGGTGATCTGCCGGAAATGCTCCTCACTCTTTCGGAGGGCATCCTCGGCAAGCTTGCGACGGGTGACATCCCGCGACACACCGTGCAGCCCGGTCAGTTCCCCCCGTTCGTTGCGGATGCCGCTCATGACCGTTTCCATCCAGACGGTCGAGCCGTCCTTGCGGTAGTACTCGAGCACGAGGGTTGCTTTCCGGTGGGGATCCGCGAGCCCCTGCTCTTCCAGGGCAAGCTCGCCCGCCAGGGCTTCGAGCCCGAAGGCCAGGGACTCGGGTGTCAACTGCTCCTCGACGCGCTGGCGCATGCGCTCCGCCGGGGTGAACCCGAGCACCGCCTCCACGGAGGGGGATACATAGACGGTCCTGAGGTCCATGTCCGACATCCAGACGACGTCCGTCATGCGCTCGGTGATGAGCCGGTATCGGTTCTCGCTTTCCCGCAGGGCTTCCTCTGTATTCCGGCGGCCGGTGACGTCATGGATCGTACAGATCATGCCGTCGAAGCGACTGTCCTTGACGAGGGGCACCAGTTTTCCGGACTGGTATGAGATCCGGCCCCCCGGGTTGACAACCGGGACCGCATCGAAGGAAACGGGTTGGGTGGTGCCCCTGGCGGCCAGGTAATAGGGGCGGAAGTGCCGCAGCGCTTCCTCGGGAAAACCCTCCAGGACCGTCACGCCCAGGATCTGCTCCTTCGGAACGCCGACTATTTTCGCCATGGGCTCGTTGACGAAGAAGATCCGATCGTCCCGGTCCGTCACGAAGATCCCCTCGTCCAGTTGTTCCAGCAGGTGTTCAAGGAGAGGGGACGAAACAGCGCGCTGCTCCCCGGTTCCATCTTGGCTGCTCACGACCAATCCTCCACGTGTTGCTTGCCCCTCCAGGGAGGCGGATTTTACTCAGACCCGGGCCCGCACGCCCCTGTGCGAACCGAAAGCGCAAATCGGCTTTGCCATCTGAACAACTTGGGTTTCGTCCGGCCAGATTCTGCTGGAAAACAACAGGGGAGGGATGTGCTGCGGACGACGACACTCCTTCAGGCGGGGAGAAGTGCAATCACAACCCACAGCGGAATGCAAGCATAAAAACCGAAAAATACCATGCTGGCCACTTACTTGGCTGATAAGCTGAGACTTACCAAAAAATCAGCTATTCCCGGAAAGGAGGACCAACGTAGTATTTTCGTGTTATTTTGAGTTGCCCGTCAACTGGAATGAGGCCCAGTAATAGGGGTGGGGGTATTTCTTTTTGGCGTTCCGCTGTGCCGCCCGCAAGGCTTCGCCCTTTTCCATCGTCAACAGCCCCGAATAGAAATCCAGCATCAGGTCCCGGGTCGCCCGATCGTCCACCTTCCAGAGGGTGGAGACGATCGAACTCGCCCCGGCATAGAGAAAGCCGCGGGTGAAGCCGACGACGTCGTCGCCTTTCGTGATCTTTCCCAGGGCCGTCTCGCAGGCGCTGAGCGTCACCAGGTCCGCATCGAGGTTGAGGCCGTAGAGGTCTCCCGCCCGGAGCCGACCGTCATGGGAGCCATCACCGGCCAGCAGCAGGGCCGAGTTCAGCGGGTTCTCCGGATCGAAGAGTCCGTGGGCGGCGAAGTGGATCCGGTCGAATCGCCCCGCGCTCCGGCTGACGAAAGACGCCTTCGCCTCGCCCCGGAGGAGCAGCGTCGCCCCGGGCAGGATCCGGGCGATGGCCTGCGCTTCTTCCTGGGCAAACTTCAGGTCGTACTTCGAATCTCCCAGGTCGGGGTTTCCCAGGATGAGGACAGTGGGACGGTCTCTCCTGGGCCTGCTCTTGAGAAACTTCAGGACGCCGGCCGTCTGGAGGATGCGGATGCTCGCCCGGTCGACAAGGTATTCCCGGCCCGAGTACAGGGCGGCGAAGGGGATGTAGTGCAGCGCCCCGTGGGGCACGACAGTGAGCTGTTTCACCTGGAGCAGGCCCGACACGGGGGCGACGATCCGCTCGTAAAGGCCCCGGGAACGGGGCAGCCAATCGCCGGATGCCGGGTCTGTCAGGGTCGCCCGAAATGCCCGGACTTCCCCGTCGAGATCGAGGGCACCCAGCCTTTGCACGGCAATGCCGTCCCGTTTCAGAACAAAGACGAACCACTCCTTTCCGGCTTCGTAGTATTCCACCAGCGCCTCGTCCTCCGCCAGGAAACCCCTGATCTCGTTCACCGGCGTCCCCGTAACGGAAACGAGGGAGACGAATTCCGGGGCCTGGGAGACCAGGTCCTTTTTCAGGGCGACGGCCACTCCCCGGGTCCGCTTATCGTCCCCTCCGCTCCCGGCATCGCCCACGATCCCCAGTTCCCATTCGGTGCGGGCCAATTCCCGGTACGCGCTCTGGACCCGCGCCCTGTCGCCGCTCCGGGGAGCGATGTTCTGGGAAGCCAGGAGATCGACCAGGGCCCGGCCCTTGGCGCGCTCCACGAATTCAAAGGCTTCCGCCGGGCGATTCCCCGCAACCAGCAGGCCGATCAATTCCTGGTAAACGGCCTGCTTGTCGCCGACGTAACCGATCCTCCCTGCTTCCGACCGGATGGACGACCGCTGCTTCTCGATGACCTCGACGGCCTCCCGGAGGAGCTTCTCGGCCTCCCAGTCCTGCCGCTGGGCGCGGGCGATTTTCGCGCGGTCCAGGAGGACCGGCCAGTACAGCCCACCCACCTGCGTGATCTGGGGGTGTTTCAGGAGCTGGTCGTACCCCTCCCGGGCCTCTTTAACCTGGCCCGTTTCATACAGGCACTTGGTCAGAATGAAAAACTTGGGGAGTTCCTGGAAGGTCTGGTCGTAGAAGGCGGTGGCCGGACCGCTGACCTTGGCCGCCGGGTCCCGGATCGCCTCCAGGGCTTCCCGGTACTCCTTTCTCGCCATGTGGACCCGGGCGATGGCGATGTGCTGCTCCGGTCCCAGGATGCCCTGCCCCAGTTCCCGGCGGCGCAGGACCGCCAGGGAGCGATCCACCTCCGCGTCGTGGTTCAGGTTGGCGTGCGCGATGCCGAGTACCGCATTGATTTCAATGGACTGTGAGTGGTAGAAACCGTTTGCCCGCTCGCCGATCCGGTTGAGGACGGCCTGTGCCTCCGAGACCGCCTTGACCGCTTTGTCGTATTCCCCCTGATCGAGGTAGGCATAGCCGCGGAGGATCCCGGGATAGGGGGAAAGATCGGCGCCGTAGATCCGGACGTCCCCGCCCGCGATCTTCCGCTCCAGCAGGTCCACCGCCTTGAGCATGCGCTCGTAATCACGGACCTCGTAGTAGGCGCCGCTCAGGAAATACAGTTGGAAGGAGGACACGTCCGCTTTCCTGTCCACGTCTTTCTGGAGGATGCGGATCACTTCGTGATGGCGCTTCTTCTGCAGGAGGGAACTCAGTTCGATATCCTTCGACAGGCCGGCGCAGCCACAGGACAACAGAATGAAGAGACACATCCATGAGCTGACGATGGTTCGCTTCACTCCTGCCTCCCGGGGTCATCGAAAAAGGTGTCAGATTGATTGATCGATGCGAAATTCAAGTATAGGACACGCAATATTCGTCTGTAGTTCATATCATTCCAAATAGTTACAAATGAACAGGACCAATTGTTCCGGACACTGGTGATCTGACACCTTTTCCTATTTGTACATGGTCTGGTTCACGGTACCGGAGCTGAAGACGTCCCGATCGACCATGACG
>JBFYXW010000179.1:0-12845 GCA_041310335.1 Syntrophaceae bacterium
ATGGGGAGAAGCGGTACCGGGCTGGGTCTTTCCGTCGTCTGGGGGACAGTTCAGGATAACGGCGGTTATGTTGACTTTCAGAGCGAGTAGGGAATGGGAAGCGTGTTCTCCCTGTACTTCCCCGTGACCCGGCAAGACCTCACGGAAGCGGAGATACCAAAGTCCCCGGCATTTTATGCGGGGCTGGGCGAAAGCATCCTGGTGGTTGACGACGTTCAGGAACAGAGAGAACTTGCCGCGACCATCCTGGGCGGGCTCGGATATCGGGTCGAGTCCGTCGCAGGCGGTGAAGAGGCGGTGTCCTATCTGCGGACCCGCCAGGCCGACCTGATCCTGCTGGACATGATCATGGAGCCCGGCATGGATGGGTTGGAGACGTATCGGAAGATCCTGGAGATCCACCCGGGGCAGAAGGCCATTGTCGTCAGCGGATTTTCCGAAACGGACCGCGTGAAGAAGGCCCAGGAACTCGGCGCCGGTGACTATGTGAGGAAACCCTATATCCTGGAGCGGATCGGACTGGCCGTGCGGAAGGCACTGGATAGAGACCGCGGCGCCGGAACCCCGGAGGCAGGGGCGTAATCCCGACAGCTAGGGAACCCGCCGGCCGTCCAGGAACAGGCCTGTGACAAGGCCCCGGCCGTCCTGCCGCAGGGCCACCTCCACGCGGAGGTTCCGGGCGTTGCGGGCCCGTTCGATGGCCCGCCCCTTGCCCTCCTCCAGGAAGAAGTGCTCGATTCCGTATTCGACGGTGGCCTGCCGGAAGGGGACCTTTTTTACCGCGACCACCGTTCCGGTCACCGGTTCCCCCGAGCGGCACCGGGTGCCCTCCTTTTCCCGGAAGGTCGTCAGCACCCGGCCGCCCCCGTCCAGGCAGAACGTCGCCCGCTCTCCCTCCCGGATGGAAAACCAGCGCGGCTCGAAGGTCCGGACATCCGCTCCCTCCGTCCGGAGCGCCACCTCGAAGCGGGTGGCCTTCCCGTTCACGTGCGTCACCCGGCCCCGGACGAACCGCTTTCCTTGCGGGACAGCGGCGGTCGCGGACGCCATCCGGTACGTCCCGTCCTCTCCCTTCTCCAGGACCGCGTAGATCGGGTCGTTGCGCCGGACGTCGTCGCGGATGCCCACACGGTCGAGATCGATGGTCGTCATGTCGTAGGAAAGGGTCACGTAGTCGCCGCGGAACAGGTCTCTCGGGTCGACGGGGGCCGACTGCAGGAGGACGCGCTCCCCCGTCGCCACCCAGTGTTCCCGGTAGCCGATGATGAACACCAGGAGCAGGACCTGCAGCAGGATCACCAGGGTGAATTTCAGCCTCACGGGACGTCCTCCCTCAGCCGGAACGATTCGAGGACGGCGCGGCGCTTCCGCTCCAGGTAGATGCCCCCGGCCAGCAGGATGCAACCCCCGCCGATGAAGAAAAGCGAACGCGGCAGCAGCTCCCAGAAGAAATCGACGTAGCGGGCCACCACGTCCAGGACGAAAAAGAGGAGCCCGACGTTGATGTAGAGGGGACGGCGTCGGATGTAGCCGAGGCAGATCAGGCCGAGGATGGCGGCGGCGAAGAGGAGGTTGAAGAGCAGGCGCTGCGACAGGAAGGTCGGGGCCGCCGGCCCTCCCGGGAAGAGCCACGCCAGGAGGCAGAGCCCGCCCGTCAGGGTGGAGAGAGCCGCCAGTTCCAATCTCCAGCCGTCCTCCCGGTTGCCCCGGAGGGCGGAGACCGCCGCCGCCGCGGCGAACAGGACCAGGATCCCCAGGTAGAACGGAGCCAGTTCCGGCGTCCCCAGGCCGGCCTGCCGGGTGTCGAAGGTGAGGAGAAACGCGCCGGCAAAGGCCGCGAGGAGACCGACCAGGACATAGGGAAGGGACAGCTCCCGGAAGGGGGCCGACCCCTCGTGGGCAAGGCCGACGGTCCAGACCGTCAGGCCCGCCAGCAGGTACAGGACGACGATCGGGACGAACAGGGCGGGGTCCGAGATACGGAAACTTGCCTCCATGCCGAGCCAGACGCACAGCGCCAGGAGCGAGAGCAACAGGACGCTCCGGAAGCGCAACAGGTACGCCAGGGGCAGGATGCCCAGGCCCCACAGGAGCGGGCCGTTGGGATAGTGGACGGTGATGTTGTAGATCTGGGCGACCAGGAAGATCCCCGCGCCGAAGAGGATCGAGCCGAGGAGGATCAGGGAGGCGCCGACCCGGGGATACCGTTTCCTCTCGTAGCGGAGATAATACCCGAGGCCGTGGCTGGCGAGCAGGGAGGTGAAGATGATGCCAAGCTTGGCGAAACGGGGGATCTCCGACCAGTTGGCGGCGATGAAGAGCAGCACCCCCACGCCCACCAGGATCGATCCGAGGATGGAGATCGTGTTGATCATCCTGCCGGAGCCGGCTTTCCGCTCGATCTCGTCGATCTGCCGGTAGCGCTCCAGGATCCGTTCCCCTTGCTCCTTCGAGAGCAGGCCGTCGGCCCGCCACCGCTCCATCTCCTGCCGGAGTTTCCTCTGGAAAGCCGCATCGAAGGGATCTTCAGCCATGGTCCTCCCCGGTTCCTCATGGTCAGATAACGATCTGCCCGATTTCTATCCAAAAAAATTCCGATGAGCGCAAGCGGTTTGTCTCTGTCCCGGGACAGGTTCAGCACGGCAGCCGCTTCATTTAACCGGATGATTTCCCTGCCTGCTTGTGTATAATCCCTCTCCACGGCGGACTTGCCTTGAAGGACGGGAGACGGTCCGGAAGACGCGGAAACGGTGGTCATCGTGGGTGCAGGATGGCGGCCGCCCCGTCTCAACAAGCCTTCGGGCCTTCCGCCGCGGAGAGCAGCGTCACCGCCGGAGCGTCGCCATCGACGGACCGGAGAGCGAATGACCGCAAGATCGGAGCGAATGCATGGGCAGGGGACATTCCGTGTCGTCCAGAAGGCAGAGAGACTGGCTGCGGGACATCGACTTCAAGAAGATGGTCGAGGACCTGCAGATCATGGTGTGCGTGTACGACATCCACGGATTCATTTACGTGAACCCCGTGGCGGAAAAGGTTACGGGGTATTCGCTGGAGGAAGTCCGGAACATGATGTTCTGGGAGATGGTTCACCCGGAGGACCAGGTGTGGATCATGCCCCGGGGACTGGCCCGTCTGCGGGGGGAGGAGGTGCCCCCCACCCGCGAGTTCCGGATCCGGAAGAAGAACGGCGAGATCATGTGGATCAACGTTTTCTGGATGGTCACGCCGCTCCGGGGGGAAAACACCGTCATCATGGGCTTCGTCGACGTCACGGAAAACAAGCGGCTGACGGAAGAGCTCCAGGCCTCCCGCAGCGAACTGGAGGCGCGGGTCCGGCAGAGGACGGAGGAGTTGAACAGCACGAACAAGGAGCTGATGCTTCTCAACCAGAACCTGGGCAACATCCTGAAAAACATCTCCGACGGCGTGGTCACGGTGAACTCCTCCGGCCATGTCGAATTGCTGAATTCCTTTTTCGACCGGATGTCTGCCAGCGCCGTTGCGAACATCAAGCAGCGGCTCCGGGACATGGTTCTCAGCGATTCCGGCAGCGGCCTGGCCAGGATGCTCCGGGAGAGAGTCTCCTTCAGCGACGAGGAGATCATCTTCCCCGCGCCGGAAGGCTCCCTCATCCTGCTGGCCTCGGGTACGCCGATCCTCGACGAGGGGGGAGCGGTCCAGAGCGGCGTCGTCATCCTCCGGCCCATGAAGGAAGTGCACCGGCTGATCCAGCGGTTCAGCGGCTACCGGGCGAGTTTCAGCTTTGAAGACATCCAGACCGGCGATCCGATCATGCTCACGCTGATCGAGAACGCCAAGAACACGGCCCTGAGCAGCAGCAACGTCCTGATCGAGGGTGAGAGCGGCACCGGCAAGGAGCTGTTCGCCCAGGCCATCCACAACCACGGTCCCCGGAGCAAGGGGCCCTTCATTGCCGTCAACTGCGGCGCCATTCCCCGCGAACTGATCGCCAGCGAGCTTTTCGGGTACGCGGAGGGGGCCTTCACCGGGGCGAAGAAGAGCGGGAGCCCCGGCAAGTTCGAACTGGCCTCCGGGGGAACCCTGTTTCTCGACGAGATCGGTGACATGTCTCTCGACCAGCAGGGCGCGCTCCTGCGGGTCATCCAGGAGAAGAGGCTGACCCGCATCGGCGGGCACCACGCCATCCCGGTGGACGTCCGCATCATCTGCGCGACCAACAAGGACCTGTACCGGGAAATGAAGATGGGCAGCTTCCGGAACGACCTGTACTATCGGCTCAACGTCATCAACATCAAGGTGCCGCCCCTCCGGGAGAGGCGGGGCGACATTCCGCTGTTGTTCCGGCATTTCATGAAGCAGGCGGAGGGGCACGCCGGCCGGAAGAAGACACAGGTCAGCGAGGAAGTGAGGAAATGCCTGGCGGGCTACGACTGGCCCGGGAATGTCCGGGAGCTGCAGAATGTCGTCGAGCGCATGGTCAGCGGCAAGCCCGGGACGTGCCTTGAGATCGACCACCTGCCGCAGGAAATCAAGACAGCGACCCGTCCCGCGGATGCGCCCGTCCCGGAGGCCCCGGCCCCGGGGGCCCCGGCCCCGGGGGCCGCAGGGGGCGCCATCGACACGAAGGCCGCACGGAACCTGTTCCGGCGGAGATCTCGAGAGGCGGAGAGGAGCCACATCATGGGGCTCCTGGAAACGCACCACGGGAATGTCAGCCGTGTCGCCAGGGAACTCGGGCTGTCCCGCACCACCCTTTACAAGAAGCTCAAACGCTACGACGCCGGCGGTCCCGGGGAAGAGGAAACCGCGTGAAACTGTAATATTTATGTAAATATTATGTACATCTTCCGTACCTATCACTGCACATAACGTTGACACTCCCTTCGGCCCCTTCATAGCATACCTTTAGGTTTCACAGGCGGTTCCATGCTTCTTTCGTGCGGTCGGGGATGGCATGTCCCTTGCTGACCCTCTCTCGGGTCACACCGGCTCTTCCATTCCCACAAGGAGGTTCGCATGGAGAAATACATGGACGCGGACAAGAGGGTGACGGCCGCCGAGGCAATCCGGCGCTTCGTCAACGACGGGGAATCCTTTGTCTTCGCCAACTGCCTCTACTGCATGCCGCTGGCACTCACCCACGAACTGATCCGGCAGGGCAAGAGGAACCTGATGGCTTTCCAGCAGGGGGGCATCGAGGAGATCGATCAGCTGATCCTGAGCGGTGTGATCGACCGCCTCGTCCTGGCCTACAATTTCCGGGCCGGAGGCCCCCGGATCATCAGCCCCCTGGATCGGGCCCTCAAGGAGGGGCAGGTTGTCGTTGAGGAAATGACCAACCACACCCTCCTGTCCATGATGAAGGCCGGGGCGATGGGGTACCCCTTCCTGCCCGTCCTGCCGGGCATCAAGGTGACGGACGTGGTAAAGCGAAACGGGTTCCTGGGGGACCAGCGCTTCGCCCGGGTCCCGGACCCCTTCACGGGGAACGACACCCTGGTCGTCAAAGGCTTCAACCCCGATTTTGCGCTCATTCACGTGCAGCGCGCCGACCGGGCCGGAAACGGGCAGCTCTGGGGGGCCATGATCAACAGCAAGTGGGCGGCCCTGGCGGCGAAGAAGGTGATCCTCTCCTGCGAGGAGATCGTCGACGAGGAGGTGATCATGTCCTCCCCCCACCTCACCATCGTACCCGCCCACAAGGTCTGCGCCGTCGTCGAGTGCCCCTGGGGCGCCCATCCCTCGGAAGTGCTGGGGCACTACGACTACGATTTCCCGTTCCGGGTCCTGTTCGTCGGGTCCGCCGCCAACCCGGACGCGGCGAAATTCTGGCTCGACGAGTGGATCTACAAGGTGGCGGACCGCCAGGAGTACGTCCAGCACTACATCAAGAGGTTCGGCAAGGACACGCTCGACGCTTTCCGGGCCAGGCCGTTCAAAAGCGTCCCCGCCGATTACGGCTCGACCTTCTCCCGGGACTGGGACGAGCAGGGGTATTCGAGGAGCATGGGCATGAACATGCAGGAATTCGTCGCCATGCTGGATGCGAAAGGAGCGCTCTCCCATGGGAACTAGATACACGATCCAGGAACTGATCGTCTCCCGGGCCGCCAAGGAACTGAAAGACCGGGAATTCGTCGTCATCGGCCAGGGAATCGCCATGGCCGCGGGGGTCCTGGCGCGGAAGACCCACGCCCCGGGCGCGGTCATCCTCACCGAGGCGGGCCTCCTGGGGATCGACCCCTTCAAGGTTCCGCTGCACATCGCCGACCCCACGTGTACCCGGGGCTTCACCTACTCCTGCGACATGATCGACATCTTCACCACGGTCCTGAACCAGGGCTACGTGGACGTGACCTTTCTCGGGGTCGGTCAGATCGACCGCTACGGCAACATGAACAGCAGCTACCTGGGCGAACCGGGGAACTACACGACCCGCATGACCGGCGCCGGGGGAGCCCCGGAGTTCATCGGCTACGCCGGCCGGGCCATCCTCACCATGAGCGGCGGGACCTTCGTGGAGAAGCTGGACTACTTCACGTCGCCGGGCTACCTGGAAGGGGGCCGCTCCCGCTACGAGGCGGGGATGCCTGAGGGATCGGGGCCCAGCGTCCTCATCACGACCCGGGGCGTCTTCAAGTTCGACGGCGAAACGAAGGAAATGTACCTGGCGGGGCTCCACCCGGGGGTGACGGTCGAGGAAGTCCGGGCCGAAGTCCCCTGGGACCTGAATGTCGCTGACGAACTGGAAACGACGCCGGCGCCGACGGAGGAGGAAATCGCCATCCTCCGCAGCTTCGCCCCCGATGTCTCCATGGGACGGAAACTGCAGCTCGAAGTGACCCTGAAACAGGTCTTCAATCTTCTGGCAAAAGGAGGGTGACCGTATGACCGAGGGGAAACCGATGGACCAGCCGTACAAAATCATCGACGCGCTTTGCTACGTTCCCACGGAGGAGGTCGTCCTGGACCTCCCCGTCTCCCTGCCGCCCCAGATGGCCCCCTACCTGAAGAACGTCTTCGGGCCGCGGGTCGCCCCCCTCATGGGCATTACCGCCGAGGAGTTCTACCGGATGAAGGTCGGCCTGAGCGAGGGGGAGTTCCGGGAGTACCTGGCCCCGAAGATGAAATTCATGGCCACCACGCTGGAGGACTTCGTCGGGCAGCTGGACGCGATGGGGGTGGAGAAGGCGGTCATCTTCAACCTGGACGAACAGACGCCCAGCGGACTCGCGGGGCTGCCCAACGACTACTACGCCGGCGTGGTCCGGCAATACCCGGACCGGTTCATCGGCATGGCCGGGATCGACCCCCTGAAGGGCATGGCCGCCGTGCGGGAAATCCGGCGCAGCTATGACCTGGGCCTGCGGGGGATCGGCGTCCGACCGTTCATGTTCGGAATCCCGCCGCACCACGCGAAGATGTATCCCCTCTACTCCACGTGCGTCGAGCTGGACATTCCCATCTGGTTCCACACGGGGATCAACTACTCCACCAACAACATGGAGGTGGAGCGGCCCATCTACTTCGACATCGTGGCCCAGGACTTCCCGGAGCTCAAGATCATCGCCGGCCACGGCGGGTGGCCCTGGGTGCCGGAAATGATGGCGGTGGCCCGGCGCAACGAAAACGTGTATATCGATATCGCGTCCGTCGATCCCCGGTACCTCGGGATGCCCGGATCGGGATGGGAGACCCTGATGCTGCTCGGGAACTCCATCCTCCAGGACAAGATCCTCTTCGCATCCACCTGGCTCTTCATGGGGCGCACGATCAAGCAACTGGCCGACGGGATCATGGAGCTGCCGCTCAAGGAAACGGTCAAGCGGAAGTGGCTCTATGACAATGCGGCCCGCCTGTTCGGGTTGTCGTCCTGACCGTCGGGCAACGTTTTCCAGAAAGGAGGGTAACCCTATGACCGGCCTCCAGTGGGACCCGGAGATCTGTGCCGCCTGCGAGACCATCGACTGCCTCATGAAGTGCCAGTACGTCCGCTACAGCCCGGAGCAGGCCCGGGGGGAGCGGGACCGGCTGATCGCGGGCGAGGACACGGCGATCCTCCGGGATTGCGTGACCTGCTACGCCTGCGAGGAGTACTGCCCCTATCACAACCACCCCTTCTACCGCATCGTGGAGCGCCAGGAGGAACTCGGCATCCACCCGGTGCCGAAGCCCATCGAGAAGTCCCAGGTGGTCATGATGGGCCCCAAGGGGCGCATCAAAACGGAGGCCGTCCGGGCGCCCGTGGTCAACCTCTGCTTCTTTCCCCAGATGAAGGGGGCGATCCGGGGCAAGCTCCTGGGCGACGCCTCCGTCATCATCGGGAGCGACATCTTCTGCAACCTGATGTTCCTTCACTTCGCCCGCAATTCCACAATCCGGGAGCGCCTCCCCCTGATGATGAAGAACATCATGGAGCACCACCTCCGGCCGAGCAGGGTGGACGAGCTCATCTGTTACCACGACGAATGCTACGGGACCTACACCTCCTGGGCGCCGGCCTTCGGGATCGACGTCCCCTTCCGGCCGATCCATTTCTTTGATTTCCTGAACCGCCGCCTGGAGGAGCACGCGGGGTCCATCAAACCCCTGGGCCTCAAGGCGGCCTACCAGCGCCCCTGCTCAAACCGCCTCTGCCCCGAGACGGACCCGCTGGTGGACGAGATCTTCGGGAAGATCGGTGTGGAGCGGGTCCGGAGGGAATTCGACGGCGAAAACGCCCTGTGCTGCGGCGGCGTCATGGAGGCCCAGCAGCGCTTCGAACTCGCCGAGTCGAACCAGGAGCGGAACATCGCGGACATGAAGGCATCCGGCGCCAGCGTCGTCGTGTTCAACTGCCCCTTCTGCTTCTTCACGCTGGCCGAGAAGGCCGCCCGGGCAGGTCTGATGCCCGCCATGATGTCCGACCTGTGCCACATGGCCGTGGGCGATTGAGGGTGGAGGTGAGAACCATGCACGACATTTACGATGAACTGGTTGGGATCGTCGGGGAAGCCTGCATCTCCCGGGCGGAGGAGGAACTGTACCTCTACTCGCGGGACCAGGGGCTCCAGCCGCCGGGCCGCCCCGATTACGTCGTCATGCCGACTTCGACGGAGCAGGTTCGCGAGATCGTGCTCCTGGCGGGTCGCCACGGCGTGCCCGTCGTGCCCCTGGGCGGGGGGCTCGTCCTGTCGGGGCTGTCGGTCCCCCGACGGGGCGGCATCGTCCTGGACATGAAGCGCATGAACCGGGTCCTGGAAGTCAACGAGCTGAGCCATTACTGCGTGATCGAAGGCGGGGTGACCCAGGGGCTCCTCCAGGCGTACCTGGCCCGTCGCCATCCGTCCCTGAAGCACTCCGTCCCCGACGCCCCGCCGGCGGCGACCATTGCGGGCAACATCGCCATTCACGGGTCCGGCCACCTCTCCCAGAGCGAGGGGGGCTTTCACTCCGAGATGGTGACGGGGTTGGAAGTCGTCCTGCCCACCGGGGAGGTCTGCCGGCTCGGGTCCTGCTCCACGGTGCCCAAGTGGTTTTCCCGGGCGCCCCTGCCGGACCTCGTGGGCCTGTTTCTGGGCTGGAACGGGACGACGGGGGTCATCACCCGGATCGGCCTGAAACTGTTTCCCAATCACCCCCTGAAAGACGTGCTGATGTTCATGACGGAGGACATCGACGCCGTGCCGGACATCCTGTTCCGGGTCATCGCCACGGAGATGGCCGAGGACATCACGTTCTTCGTGACCCCGAAACCGGCCTACTTCGACGGGTTCCAGATGACGAACATCCACGTGGTGGCCCACACGCCCCGGGAGATGAAGCTGAAAATGGAGATCATCCGGGAGTCCCTGCGGCCCTATCTCGACAGCAAGGAGGCGGGGTTCCTTCCCCTGCCGCCACACATGAAGGTTAACCTCCTGGCGGCCCCCCAGAAGAGCCTGAGCGAGTTCGCCGACATCCGGAAGGGCGGCGGCTTCGAGTACGTGGGCTCCATCATGCCGGTGGAGAGCATCCCCGGGGCTTACCGGGCGGGGCTCGAGATCACCGCCCGCAACGACGTGACCTATTCCATGGGGGCGCGGGTCGTGGGCCGGGGGCACGCGGTGATGTTCTACTACGCCTATCCCTTCAACCGGGCCGATGCCGGGGAGATCGGGCGGGTCCGCGCTGCCCTGGATGAGTCCAACGTCGCGGCGATGGAACTGGGGGGCATTCCCTGGAAGACGGAGGTGGCGGGGCAGCGGATGATCCTGGAGCGGATGGAGCCGGCCACGCGCGACTTCCTGATGCGGATCAAGAAGGTCCTTGATCCGCAGGGCATCATGAATCCGGGGAACTGGGAGGTGACTCCATGAGGCACGAAGAACTCCTGCACCGCTGCTTCCGGTGCGGATGGTGCAAACTGCCCACGAATTACGTCGATTTCAACTGCCCGGCCTACCTCCAGTTCCGGTTCGAGAGCTTCTCCGCCGGGGGCCGGATGTGGCTGATCCGTGCCTGGCAGCAGGGGGAACTGAAGGCGAGCGAACGCCTCGCCCGGATCCTCTTCACCTGCGTCACCTGCAAAAACTGTGTCCAGGCCTGCGCCATGCCGGGCATTCGGGATCAGCTGGTCGACATCTTCACGGCCGCCAAGGGGGAGCTGGTGGAGCAGGGGATCGTCCCGCCGGCGATCCGGGACTATTTCAAGTCCATGCAGACCTACGGGAACCCCTACAAGCGGCCCGCCACGGAACGGGCAGCCTGGGCGCAGGGACTGGATCTGCCCCGCTTCGCCGGGCAGGATTATCTCTTCTACGTCGGCGACGAGGGGGCCTACGACGAGCTGGGGATCCGGATGGCCGGCGCCACGGCCCGGCTGCTCAAGAGGGCCGGCGTGGACTTCGGGATCCTGGGGGAGGACGAACTCTCCGACGGCAACGACCTCCGCGCCGCGGGGGAAGAGACCCTGGCCATGGCCCTGGCGGAGGAGTTTATAGACCGGCTGAAGAGCCACGGGGTGCGGAAGATCGTCACCCTCTCCCCCCATGCCTTGAACATCATGAAGGCTGACTACCCCGCCTGGGGCGGTTCGTTCACTGTCCGGCACTACACGCAGGTCTTGGTGCCCCTCCTGCGGAAAATGCCGCTGGCCAAGAAGGAGATCCGGGTCACCTATCACGATCCCTGCTACCTCGGGCGCTGGCAGGGGGAATACGAGGCCCCGCGGGCGGTCCTCCGGGCCATCCCCGGACTCGCCCTCGTGGAGATGGCGCGGAACCGCAAGGACGCCCTGTGCTGCGGCGGCGGGGGAGGGAATTTCTTCACCGACGTGCTCGGCCACGGAGAGGACCAGGCCGCCCGGGTGCGGGTCCGCGAGGCGGCGGAAACGGGCGCGGAGGTCTTGGCCGTGGCGTGCCCGCTCTGCTTCAAAATGCTCGACGATGCCGTGAAGGCGGAAAATCTGGAAGAGAAAATCCGGGTCCGGGACATCGCCGGCCTTGTGCTGGAGGCTGCGGGCGCCTGACGGGGGGAGCGCCCCCACGGCCCGAGAAGCCTGCCGGCGGGCGGTCAGGCGCCGGATCCGGGTGCTTACCGGCGGAACGACTCATCAGCGAAGGAGGAAAAGGGACCATGTGGGATGCATCGAAATGCGATCTGTGCGGCGACTGCCTGGTGCGGTGCCTGTACGTGAATTACGACCAGGAAAAGGCCGCGGCGAACATCCAGGCCCTGATGGACGGGCAGGATGCGGAAATCCTGCACCGCTGCGTGACCTGCTGCGCCTGCCGGGAGTACTGCCCCACCGGCGCCGACCCCTTCGACCTCATCCTGCGGGCCATGGAAAAGGGGAAGACCTTCCCGGCGCCGCCGGACACGGCCCAGATCTTCGCCCTTGCGGGGACCCTCCCCGCGTCGGTCACCCCGGGCGACGCCGACAAGCCGGCCCTGTCCATCTGCGTCATGGAAGGCAGCCTCCCTCCCGGGGCGCTGGACGGGGAGATGTTCAAGGGCCTCTCCATCGTGAAGGGGGGAGACTACTTCTGCTACGTCGGCTACGTCCACATCGGCCAGGAAAGCCCCGTGGAGAAGCACGCCCGTGCATTCATCGACAACCTGGCGGCCCTGGGGAAAGACATCGTCTTCCTCCACGACGACTGCTACGCCATGGTGGACGCCAAGATCCAGGACTACGGGATCAAGGCGCCGTTCCGCTACATGCACCTGTACGAATACATGCGAAATTATCTGCGGGATCACCAGAGCCGGATCAAGCCCCTGGGAAAGAAGATCGCCTACCAGCGGCCTTGCGCCTCCCGCTACACGCCGGCCAAGGACGCGTTCCTGGATGAAATCTTTGCCCTCATCGGCGTCGAGCGCGTTGCCCGCCGGTACGACGGCGAGGAGGCCCTCTGCTGCACCGGCGCCTTCGCCCGCGTTTATCCGGAGCTCGCCCGGGAGATTTCAGGCAAGAACATCGCCGACGCCGTCGCCTTCGGCGCCGACGCGATCGTGACCCTATGCCCCATGTGCGACCGGGTGCTCCGCAAGCCCGCGGCGGCCAAGGGCCTGGCGAAAATCTACGTCACCGACCTGTGTCGCATAGCCCTGGGGGAGATTCCCTACCCGGCGGCGTAGACCGGCAAGAGACCGGCCGGGCGACCCCGCGCGGCACATGCGTGTCGGTCGGGCGGGGTTGCCGTTACAGGCAAAGGAGAGGAAGCAAGGCATGAAAGAAAAACTCATGACGGCGGCCGGGGCGGCCCGCATGGTGGAAGACGGGATGCACCTGGGCGTCGGTGCCGGGATGGCCATGAACCCCATGCCGGTGATCCGGGAGATCATCCGGAACGGCGTCCGGGGGCTGACCCTGACGCCGGTCATCACGGGCGGCTACG
>JBFYXW010000180.1:0-37603 GCA_041310335.1 Syntrophaceae bacterium
CAGCACCGGCGGATGCCCACCTATGCCGAGATGATCGAGATCCTGGGCGTCCGCTCCAAGAGCGTGGTCCATTTCTGGGTGAACAAGCTCATCGGGAGCGGGTTCCTGGAAAAGGACGGGAAGGGGTTCCTGAAGCCCACCCGCACGACCTTCGGCGTCCCCATGGCCGGCTCCGTCCAGGCGGGGTTTCCCACCCCGGAGGAGGAGGGCCTCTGCGACATCCTGTCCCTCGACGAGTACCTGGTCGAGCGCCCGGAAGCCTCCTTCCTCCTCGAGGTGAGCGGCAACTCCATGGTCGGCGCGGGAATCATGGAGGGCGACATGGTCGTCGTCGAGAAGGGCCGGGAACCCCGCAGCGGCGACATCGTCGTGGCGGAAGTGGACGGGGACTGGACGATCAAGTACTTCCGGCGGCAGGGAGGGCAGGTCTTCCTGGAGGCCGCCAACCCGGATTACCCGCCGATCTCCCCCCGGAACGAACTGCGCCTGGGCGGGGTCGTGACAGCGGCGGTCCGGAAATACAACCCCTAGGGCGGCCGTTTCACAGCAAGGGCGCCCATTGCTCCGGGAAGGAGAGGAAGGTTCCGCATGCAGGCCTATGTTCCGGATTGCCTGAAAGCCGAGGAGTGGATCCGGCTCCAGACATACAGCGTCAGGCGGGATGACTGGAAAAGATTCCGGCATCGTGTCGGGACGACCGACTGGGAAGGAGCGTTCGATCGGCTGGAGCAGTTTGCAAACCCGCTCTGCTGGGGCGTGATCGGGTTGTCGATCCTCTTTTTTCTCCCCCTCTTCCTGAAAATCCTCGGAACCTGACCGAAGTGAGCCCCGGCCCCCGGCGGGACGGCCCGCATCGCCGCATGCCCGCCACTTCCCCGCAGACCCGGAAATCCAAGCGGGCGGCCCTCACCGGTAATGGTCGGCGACGAGGACGATGTCCGTCAGCAGGACCGCCCCGCCGAAGTTCGATTGCCCCACATCGAAGGGAATCCCGAAATTCCGGAAGGATGTGATGGTCATGTCCCGGATTGTCACGTCGACCACGGGGATCTTCCCGGGGAGGAGGCGCAGGACCTCGCCGGCCCGGTCCTTCACGTGGGGGTTCGCCGCCAGGTAACAGAGGGGACGGGTCGCGGACATGAGCTCTCGGGACCCCGCTCCGTCGCAGCGGAACATGTCGGCGCCGAACCGGCCCTTCAGCGCATCGGCCCGGTCCAGGGGAATGACGGCAACCAGCTCGTCGGCGAAATTCATCCCCATCAGCTTGCCCCGGTCCTTCAGCAGGATTCTTTTCTCCTGCGGCGCCGCAAGGACGGCCTCGATGGTGTAGCCCCGCTTCTTGATGACGGCCCGGTTCTCCGTCAGGGTGACGGAATTCCGGACCTGCAGGGCACCCCAGAAAAGGACCGCCGCCGCAACCAGGCCCGCCAGGATTTTGATCTTCATGTCGTCAGGAGTCTCCCCGGCTCAACTGTTCAGCCGCCGCGCCGGCTCGGCGCCCCGTCCCTCCTTCTCCAACTCCCGGATCCTCTGCCGGAGCTCCTCCGGGACAAGCACCTTCTTCCTTTCCCGGTAGTTGAAGGGCACGATCACACCCTCCCCTTCCGCCGCCGGCTTTCCGTGCCTCCTGCTCACGACCAGGTAATGCATGACGAACCGGTCCTCCTCGACGGAGGTGACCTTCGCCCCGATCAGGACCTGGTCCGGGTAGCTCAGGGGAATCCGGAACCGGCAGGACGCGGTGGCCAGGATCGGGCCGACGCCGGTCTGCTTCATGTAGTCGATCAGCCCCATCTTCTCGAAGTAGGCGATCCGGGCGCTCTCGAAATAGCGGAAGTAGACGATGTTGTTCACATGGCCCATGGCGTCCATTTCGCCCCAGGCGACGGGGACCTCCAGGGTGACGGGGTAGCCTTCCAGGATCTCGGCCATGAATCGCTCCTTTCGCTCTGGGTCATCCTGCCCGGCACCGGCGACGCTCACTTGCACCGGGAAGGGACCTTCCTTGTGCCAGAGAGAAGGCCCCGGGGGCAAGAAAAAACCCGTTTCCTCTGTTCCCTCCCCGCCGACTGTGGTAACGAAAGGACCATCAAAGCAGGAAACCACTCACGAAAGCCGGGAGGACCGAAACGATGGCACGCGAGATCAGGGGTCAGAAGGAGCTCCGGGAGCAGGTCCAGGACGCGGGGCTCTGCACGGGATGCGGGGCCTGCGTCCATCTCTGCCCCTATCAGACGTTTTACCATGACCGGACGATCGTCCTGAACCCCTGCGACATCCAAGCGGGCCGGTGCTACGCCTTCTGCCCCCGGACGCCGGTGGACCTGGAGGAGACGCGCGGGCTCTTCTCCCGGGAAGCCGAACTCACCCCCGAAATCGGCCCCGTCCGGGCCTTCCGCATCGTCCGCGCCGCCGACGCCCGGCTCCGCGAACAGGCCCAGCATGGCGGGACCGTCTCGGCGCTCCTGTCCCTGGCCCTCTCGGAGGGCCTGATCGACACCGCCATCGTTGCCGAGGGCCGGGAGCGCTTCCTCCACTCCGGCACCGCCGTTCGCGAACCCGGGGAAGTCTGGAAGCGGGGCGGGAGCAGGTTCATCGTCTCCCCGACGGTCGCCGAATTCAACCGGGCGGCCGCGGACGGGGGAGCCGGGAAGATCGGCGTCGTGGCCACGCCCTGCCAGGTCTTCGCCCTGGCCAGGATGCGCCTCAAGCCGAAGCTGGACAGCGGCCGGAACCCCATCGACCGGCTGGGGCTCGTGATCGGCCTCTTCTGCGGATTCGCCCTGTCCTGGTCGAAGCTGACGGCCCTGTTGGAGAGGAGCGTGGGGCTCGATGCGATCCGGGGGATGGACATCCCCCCGGGGGAAGGGGTCCTCGAGGTCTATCTCGAGGGCGGCAAGCGGACGTTCCCCATGGAGGAGATCCGGGACTGCATGCGGGAGGCCTGCCAGTACTGCATCGACACGACGGCGGAGTATGCGGACATCTCCGTCGGCTCCGCCCGCCTGGGGGGTGACTGGGAGGAGACCCGCACCTGGAACCAGGTCGTCGTCCGGTCCGAAGCCGGCGCGGCGCTCCTCGACCTGGCGAAAGAGCGGGGGATCCTGGAGTTTCGCGACGTCCCCGCGGGCAACCTGGACATGCTCAAGGCGGCGGCGGCGGAAAAAAAGAGGGCGGCCCTGAAAAACCTGGCGGAGAAAAGCGGCCGCGCCGAGGATCTGATCTACCTGGACGCGCGGGATCGCGTGCTGGCCGCGTTGATGTCGGAGGAGGGAAAATGACGGCACTGCTGAATGCGGGAGACGGAAGCCGTCCCCTGTTGATGGGAAACGAGGCCATCGCCCGGGGCGCCCTGGAGGCGGGGATGAACCTGGCCGCGGGCTATCCCGGGACGCCGTCGTCGGAAATCCTGGAGAATCTGGCAAAGGTCGCAGAGGCCCGAAACCTCTACGTGGAGTGGTCGACCAACGAGAAGGTGGCCATGGAGGTCGCCGCCGCGGCTTCCTTCGCGGGCCTTCGGTCCCTGTGCGTCATGAAGCAGAACGGGGTGAACGTGGCCTCCGACTTCCTGCTCCACCTCGCCGGCTCCGGCACCCGGGGTGGCATGGTCCTGGTCACCTGCGACGACCCGGGCGCCCTCTCCAGCGTGAACGAGGGGGAGTCGCGGCACTTCGCCCGCATGATCGAGCTTCCCCTCCTGGAGCCGGGGGACTTCCAGGAGGCCAAGGACATGACCGCCTGGGCCTTCGCCCTCTCCGAGGAACTCGGGACCCTGGTGATGCTCCGGAGCGTCACCCGGATGTCCCACGCCAGCGGCATCGTCCGCCTGGGCAAACTTCCGGACCGGCTCCCCCGGGCCGAATTCAAGTCCGACGGGCCCATGCTGGATCCCGACGACGGCCCCGTCCTGAGCATGCCCGTCGCCCACAAGCACGGTCTCCAGCAGGGCCGGATCAAAAAGGCCCGGGAAATCTTCGAGGCGAGCCCCTTCAACACCTACGAGGGGCCCGACCGCCCGGAACTGCTCGTCATCACGAGCAGCGCCTGCAGCCTCTACAGCCGGGAGGCCGTTCATGCGCTGGGCCTCGGCGACCGGGTGGGCATCCTGAAGATGGGAACGACCTGGCCCCTGCCGCCGAACCTGCTGAAAACGCACCTCTCCCGGGCGGACCGGATCCTGGTCGTGGAGGAGGTGCTTCCCTTCCTGGAGGACAACGTCAAGGTCATCGCCGCCGAAGCGGCCGGGGAAGTCGGCATCAAGACCTTCTTCGGGAAGAGCGACGGGACGATTCCCGCGATGGGCGAGCTTTCACCGGACCTGGTGATGGAGGCGCTCTGCCGGATCCTGGACGTCCCCCTGCCGGCCGCCGACCTCCAGTACGGGAAGATGGCCCGAGAGGCGGCTTCCCTCAAGGCGCCCCAGCGGGGGCTGGCCTTCTGCCCCGGCTGCCCCCACCGGGCCTCCTACTGGAACATCCGGACGGCCCTGAAACTGGACGACCGCGAGGGCTTCGTCTGCGGCGACATCGGCTGCTACACCCTGGACGTCTTTCCCGGGGGCGCGGGCACCCTCAAGACCCTCCATTCCATGGGCTCCGGAACGGGCGTGGCCAGCGGCTTCGGGAAGCTGGGGCCTTTCGGCCTGGACAGACCGATCCTGGCGGTGTGCGGGGATTCCACCTTTTTCCACGCCGCCATGCCCGCCCTGGTCAACGCGATCCACCACCGGTCCAACATCACCGTGATCGTTCTCGACAACAGCGGCACGGCCATGACGGGTTTCCAGTCCCATCCGGGCCTGTGCGTGAACGCCATGGGCCAGGAGATGCCGGACGTGGACATCGCGAAGATCTGCGCCGCCATGGGCGCCAAGGTCGAAATCCGCGACCCCTTCGACCTGGCCGAAACCCAGTCCACGATCAACCGGCTCATGGAGGATGCCGAGGGGGTCAAGGTCCTGATCCTGAAACAGAAATGCGCCCTCTCGCCGGAGAAGCGGGGCATCCGGCAGTACAACGTCCACGTGGACGAAGCCCTTTGCATCGGCGAGGATTGCGGTTGCAACCGCCTGTGCACGCGCATCTTCCGCTGCCCCGCCCTGGTGTGGGACAAGGAGAAACGGCGGGCGCGGGTGGACGAGGTTCTGTGCGCCGGCTGCGGCGTCTGCGCGCAGATCTGCCCGCAGTCGGCAATCCGGAAGGAGGTGGCGTGATCATGGGAACCCTGCAACTGCCCCGGGACCCTTACAACATCATCATCACCGGCGTCGGGGGTCAGGGAAACGTCATGGCCTCCCGCGTCCTCTCGGGCATGCTGGTGAACAAGGGGCTCACGATCACGATCGGCGAGACCTTCGGCGCCTCCCAGCGGGGCGGGTCCGTGATGAGCCACATCCGCGTTTCCGCAACGGGGACGTGGAGCCCCCAGATCCCGAAGGGAAAGGCCGACGTCATCGTCGCCCTGGAGCCGGCGGAGGCCCTCCGGGTGCTGGCCGCCTACGGTCATCCCGGCGTGATCGTCCTGGCCAATACCCGGCCGGTCTACCCGGTGGGCGTCATCACGGGGGAACTGAGCTATCCCGCCCTGGAGGAGATCCGGGCGTCGCTGGAGCAGCTCTCGTCGCGCCTGTGGCTGATCGAGGCCACCGACGCGGCCATCCGGCTGGGGAGCCCCATCCTGGCCAACATCGTCATGATCGGCGCCCTGGCGGGCTCCGGCATTCTCCCCCTCACCCCGGAGGATTTCCGGGCCGTCATGGCAGAGACCCTGTCGGGAGAAAAGCTGGAGGTCAACCGGAAGGCTTTCGCCGCGGGGATGGACATGACGAAACCGTGACGGGAAGAAACCCTCCCCCGCGGGATCCCGAAGCGCCCGGCCGCGGCATCACCCGCGACACCCTCTCGATGGGGAAAAGGGTCCGCGGAAGGAGATGCGGCCTCGGGCAAGAGACAGGCCCGGGGAAATCCGAGAGGGCCGAGGAAAGAAAACTTCTACGATTCCAATCCGTGAAAAGCCCCTTGCACGGGCCGTTCCCCGGCTGGAACCGGAAAGCGGACGGATCGACGTTGCTATGTCCTGTGAATGATCGTGCCAACCGGCTTCCCGGCCAAGGCTTTGGTCAGGTTCCCTTTCTCCAGGCCGTTGATCACCTGGATCTTTTCCAAAACCTCACTGTCTCGTAGGATCTCCAGGCAGGGACGCTCGATGACCAGGTCCTCCAGGTTCCTCTCCATGAGTTCCCCGGCACTGATTTCGGGAATGAACTCCGCCTGGTCGTTCTTCTTCGGGTCGTCCGTGTAGAGCCCCCGCTCGTCCTTGACGAAGATGCAGCTCCGGGCGCCGATCAGGTCCGCCAGGATCAGCGTCCCCACATCGGTCCGGTGAATCGGGATGCGCTGTTTCGAGGACGGCAGGGCGAAATAGTCGTAGGGCGGCATGCCGTGCATGACGGGGATGCAGTCCTGGGCGAAGTAGATCGACAGTTTGATGACTTCGTCGTGGCCGATCTTGATGCCGCCCCAAGGGGACAGGAGGGTGGAGACCAATAGCGCGTTCTGCTCGGAGATGGAGCTTCCGAACTTCGCAATGATGCCCGTGGGCATGCCCAGCTCCAGGCCGATGGTGTAAATGTGCCGGCTCCGGGTGCCGCCGCCGGTGGTGATGAGCATCTTGTGCTTCTTCTTGCAGGCGACGATCTCCCGGACGAGACTTGGCAATGCCTTGATCCCGCGGTCGCAGATGGACTGGCCGCCGAGCTTGACGACATTCACATCGGGGAAGAGCCTCTGCTGAGGGGCGACCTTCAGGCTTTCCAGAAAGGTCTTCCCGACGAGGCTCTCCCCCATCAATCGACTCTTCACATGGAGACGGCGTCCGTCCCGTTCTCGGAAAAGGGCCATGGATTATGACTCCCCTTCAGTCCTTCAGCTCGATCTCGTCGCCCTTGTCCTTGCCCGACTCCAGGAGGACAAGCTCCGCCCCCACGGCTTTCGCGATGTCCTCCAGTTCCTTTTTCCGGAGATGTTCGCTGTAGAACTTCATGTCCACGCCGGCGATGGCGACGAGCTTGAAACGGGGTTTCTTCTCCTTTTCGCCGACCTTCCTCCGCTCCCGGTAAAAGATCTTCCCTGCCATGGCTGCACCTCCCCAGTCTTAGGACTTGTTTCTCTTCTCTCCCATGGTCACCCATTCGCCATGACCTGCCGGAAGAACCGGCAGGACGGCCTTGAATCCCCACAGCCTCGGCCTCAGCCAGCCCTTCGTGTGCACCACGTCTTCGGGATTGGGAAACAACGCGTCCCGATCCAGGGACACCACCCTGATCCCCTTTCCTTCCAGCTCCGACACGGCGACCGGGTCCGGCAGAGACCGCAGCCTTGCGTACTCGATGAAGCGTCCGCTCCAGCCCGAGGCGGTCAGGCCAACCGCCGCGGCCGCCCCGATAATGCCGTCATGGGTTCCTCCGTGGCCCGAAAGATGGGCAAGGCCGGCCGCACGCAGGGCTTCCTTCTGTGTCACGACCCTCTTTGTACAGCACCTCCCGAAGATTATCAAATCATGAAGAGCCGGATCGTCTTCACAAACAAGGCAGAGTCCGGGATCGCTACCAGCAGACGATTTGCTTTCAATATGATCGATGGCTGCGCGAATCAGCCGGCCGGTAAGGGATGAATCGTCATACTCGACGATCACGCAGGCCGAACTGTTGTGGGAAGTATAGGGAATCCTCGGATCCACAAGCAATTGCTGGCGGACGACACCCCGGACCACGCAATCTTCCGGGATCCGGCTTTCGTAGTTGCGGGCAAGCTTTCCTGTTCCATATTCGGAAGTCAGGTTGTCCGTGTCATCAAAACCGATGTAGCAGCGCATTTTCCTCCCACGTCACTTCCTGATGAGATGGACCGCCGTGGCCTTGAAAGAGGCGGAGATCGCGCACCCTTCCCGGAGCGTGAGGTCTTCCACCGAGGCGGCGGTGACAAACGCCGTTATTGGGAAGCCGCAGTCCAGCAGGACTTTGTAAAACAGTCCCAGGGGTGCAACCTTCACGATCCGGCAGGGGAAAACGTTCCGGGCGCTGGCCCCTCCGGTGGGAGAGCCTGTGGAAAGGGTGACCTGTTCCGGTCGGATGCAGCACACCACCCGATCCCCGACCCGACCGATTCCGACGGACGTTACCTTGCCGCCGGGGACCTGGACGGTTACCGTGCCAGCCCCCGTACCCACGATCTCGCCGCTGAGCGCCGTCTCCACTCCCACGAAAGAGGCCACGAACTCGTCCTTCGGACGGTTCATGATGTCCTCGGGAACCCCGATCTGGACGATTCCCCCGTCCTTCATGACGGCCATGCGGTCGGAGAGGCGGAGGGCCTCGATCCGGTCGTGGGTGGCCATGACGGCGGTGGTTTTCGTGTCCCGGAGGATCCGTTGGAGATCCTCCATAAGGCCCTCCCGGGTGGGCGGGTCGAGGGAAGAGAAGGGTTCGTCGAGAAAGATGATCTCCGGTTCGATGGCGAAGGCCCGGGCCAGGCTCGTCCTCTGGGCCTCACCCCCGGAAAGCTTCCGGGCGTGGCGCCCCTTCAGGTGCCCGATGCCGAAGCGCTCCATGCAGTCCCCGACGGTCCGCTCCATGACGTCGCGGTTTGTCCCCCGGAGTTTCAGGCCCGCAGCCACGTTGGCCTCCACGGTCCCGTCGAAAAGCAGGGGTTCCTGGAACACCATGGCGATCCTCCGCCTGTACCCCATCAGCCCATTTCCCGCCTCCACGGCCGCCCCCCGGAAGGAAAGGGTCCCCCGGCGACGGGGAAGCAGGCAGGCCAGAACGAGCAGCAGTGTCGATTTCCCGGCCCCGTTCGGGCCGATGAGCGAGAGGACCTCGCCCTCCCGGACCCCGAATTCGGGGATCTCCAGGACCTGGACACCTCCCCGCCGGACTTCGAGATCGCGAATTTCGAGGATGGCCGCGTCACGGTTCATCGCGGCCTCTGTTGCTGCTGGATCGCCGTGAGGAGGGAGTTGATCACGAAGGCCAGGAGAAGGAGGATGATCCCCAGGGCGATGGCGATGTCGAAGTTCCCCTTGCCCGTTTCCATGACCGTGGCGGTTGTCAGGACGCGCGTGTATCCCTTGATGTTGCCGCCGACCATGATGGAGGCGCCCACCTCGGAGATGACGCCGCCGAAGCCCGCCATGACCGCCGCCAGCAGGGGAAGCTTCGCCTCCTTCATGAGCATCCAGACCATCTGGAGGCGCGTGGCCCCCAGGGCGAGGATCTGGAGGCGCAGGTTCTTCGGCAGGTGCTGGATGGCCGCCAGGGTGATCCCCATGACGATGGGCGTGGCGATGATCGCCTGGGCGATGACGATGGCCCCGGGTGTGTACAGGATCTCCATGAACCCGAAGGGTCCGTTCCGCCAGAGGAAGATCGACACGAAGAGCCCGACGACGACCGGCGGGAGCCCCATGCCGGTGTTGATCAGGCTGATGACGAACCGCTTGCCCGGGAACTCCGTCAGGGCGACGGCGGTGCCCACGGACATGCCGAAAACGAGGCTGATCCCCGTGGCCGCCCCGGAGACCTGGAGGGAGAGCAGGGTGATGCCCAGCACCTCCCGGTCGAGGGTGAAGAGGAGGCGAAAGGCTTCGAGGATTCCTTCGAGGATCAGGTCCAAAATGCGCCTGCGGTTCTGGTCGGGTCAAACCCGCCGCGGCGAACCGGCTGCGGTCGCCGCGGCGGGCGGGGTTGAGACTCTCCCGGTTTGTCAGCCGCGACCGGGGGAAAGGGCCGCGGCGGGTCCTCGGGCTATTTGCCCAGGGACTCCTCCTTCTTCCCGGCATCCGGGAAGAACAGGGGCGACCCGAACTTCTCCACGCCGAAGGTCCCGATGATCTTCTGGGTGGCCGGGGCGACCATGAAGTCGGCGAAGGCCTTGCCGCCCTCGGCGTTAATCTTCTTGAACTTGACCGGATTGACGGGGATCACCGAGTAGACGTTCAGGAGGATGGCGTCCCCCTGGTTGAGGATGTCCAGCCCCAGGTTCTTCTTCAGGGCCAGGTAGGTCCCCCGGTCCGCCAGGGTGTAGCCCTTCTTCTCCGCGGCCACGTTCAGGGTAGCGCCCATGCCGAGGCCCGTCTGCTGGAACCACTTCTCCTTCTCCGGGTTGATACCGGCCGCCTTCCAGATGCCCTTTTCCTTCGCGTGGGTTCCCGAGTTGTCGCCCCGGGACATGAAGAGGGACTTCGACAGGGCGATCTGCTTGAAGGCCGCCGCCGCACCCTTGGACATCTTGATCTTCGCCGGGTCCGCCGGGGGTCCCACGACGATGAAGTCATTGTGCATGACCAGCATCCGCATGGTCCCGTTCCCCTCGGCCATGAAGGCCTTCTCCGCCGCGGGGGAGTGCACCAGGAGGACGTCCGCCTCGCCCTTCTTGCCCATGGCCATGGCCTGGCCGGAACCGACGGCGATGGTCTTGACGAAGTAGCCTGTCTGCTTTTCAAAGATGGGGATCAGGACGTCCAGGAGACCCGAGTCCTGGGTGCTCGTCGTGGTCGCCAGGATCACGTTCTTCTGCGTGCCCGGCGCCGCGAGGACGCTGTCTGCCGTGCCGGCCGCCAGGGCCAGCGCGAGGACGACGGCCAGCAGGGCCGCCTTGAGATACGATCGCTTCATCATTGCTCTTACCTCCATAAAGTTTTAGCGCTTCGCTTTCCATGCCTCGGAATTGGGGAAAAACAGGGGGCTGCCGTATTTATCCTTGCCGAAGTCCCGGACGATCCGCTGCCCCTTCTCGGGGGAGGTCAGCCAGGCGATGAAGGTCGCCGCGTCCCTGGCGTTGACTTTCGGGAACTTCTGCGGGTTCACCGGGATCAGGGAAATGAAGTTCAACAGCGCCTCGTCGCCCTCCACCAGGACGGCCAGCTGGATGTCCTTCTTCAGGCCCAGGTAGGTGGCCCGGTCGATGACCGTGTAGCCCTTCTGCTGGTCCGTGTAACGCAGGGTGGGAACGTTCCCCTCCGAGCCCTTCTCGTACACCCTGTACCAGGCGCCGGCGGGCTTGATCCCGGCCTTCCCCCAGAGTTCCATCTCCGCCACGTGGGTCCCGGACTTGTCCCCCCGGCTTACGAAAAGGGTGCCCTTCGCAGCGATCGCCTTCAGCGCCTGGGCGGCCGTCTTCATGCCCTTGATGCCCGCCGGGTCCCCCGCGGGGCCGACGATGACGAAGTCGTTGTACATGAAGGGGATGCGCTTCGTGCCGTAGCCGTCCTTGATGAATTTCTCCTCCAGGGACTTGGCGTGGACCATGACGAGATCGACGTTGCCCATGGTGGCAATCTGCAGGGCCGCCCCGGTACCGGCCCCGACGTGGCGGACCCGGATCCCCGTATCCGCCTCGAAGCGGTCTTCCAGAACGGAGACGATTCCGGCGTCGATCGGCCCGATCGTGCTGGACAGGAGGAGGAAGCCCTCGCCCGCCAGGCACGGCCCGGTGAACAGAAGAAGAAGGAAGAGGATAGATGAAAACGCTGCTTTTTTCATGGCTCAACTCCTTTCCGGATCGATGGTGTGCAGAACCAGGCCTGCACGCTGGAAATCATATCCTCCGAGCTTTTTCACCTTTTGCTGGAAGGACGAACTCTGCACGCCCTCGAGGAAGGCCTGCACACCTTTGGCAAAGAAGGTGCTCTGCTGGAGCACCATGTCGAAACTCTCTGTTGCCAGGGGGATCATTTCGAGACCCAACAGCTTCGCCACAGCGGAGGAAGCAATCCCTGTATCCGCCTCCCCGGTCAGAACGGCCAGACCAACGTCCATGTGGGTGAAGACTTCCTGGTCGTAGCCGGGCAGGATGTCCGGAGAAGCTCCAACGGCCTGGAGGTGATGGTCAAGCAGGATGCGTGTCCCTGCGCCCGGCTGCCTGTTTACGATTCGCGGCCGGAGTCGGATGACGTCGTCGAATCCCTGGATCCGGAGCGGGTTTCCCTTGGCCGTCACCAGGCCGATATCCCGGTTGAAGAGGTGAACCACGACCCATCCGGCACCCTGAAGGTAGGGAGCAAGGGATTTCGGCGTGTTGTATCCGCCGTTTTCCGGGTCGAGAATGTGCGTCCAGGCGAGATCGGTATATCCGTTTCCCAGCGCTTTCAGCCCGTCCCCGCTCCCCGTGTTGGCCGTGAAAACGTAGAAATCGGGATGGGAGGATTTGAGGCTCGTCAGGAGCATGTCGAGGATGGGATCATTGCTGCCCGCGGCCAGGAGCGCTCCCTCGATGCGGCCGCTCCTCCGCTTGGCACCGTGAATGTTCTGCTTTGCCTGGCTGTCGATCCATT
The DNA here is from genome assembly GCA_041310335.1 of Syntrophaceae bacterium. Classification (GTDB taxonomy): domain Bacteria; phylum Desulfobacterota; class Syntrophia; order Syntrophales; family PHBD01; genus PHBD01. The sequence continues at coordinate 12,331 of JBFYXW010000180.1, forward strand.
CGTCGATCAGGTGCTTGGGGAAGATCCACTTCCCCGTCGCCCGGGTCGCCGGGATCCGACCGGCTGTGATCAGGGCGTAGACTTGCTTCTCATGGATATTCAGATATTTCGCTACTTCCTTGGTGTTCATCAATTCGGTCGACATGATGGTGTCTATACAGGAGCAAAAAGCTTCTATCAATACATAATCTTACTTATATTTACAAAAAATGACGGGATGCGGCTGCCCCAATCTCCCTCTGCAATGGCACATTAGCCGGGGCAGGTCCGTTCTTATCGCCGTGCCTGTGTGTTCGGTGCTGGCAGAAAACGGTAATGATCACGGATGGAAAGGCTGCACGGAGGGGGGAGAAGAGAAAGTCCATCGTACAGGAAGAAGTCCCGTCATGATTTCGTCTCTGCGGAGCGAAATGAGTTCCTCACCAGTGGCTGCTACAATGACGGCAGGGATTGGAGGGGGCACGTCAGCATACGGATGCCTGGTGAGGGCCAAAACCTTGGCCCCCAACATTGATCCCTTCGTGCTCGTAACATTCTGTTTTATTAGATTTAAAAGTGATGGTGGAGGCGGCGGGAGTCGAACCCGCGTCCGGAAACCTTCCACTTCAGTTTCTCCGTGCGCAGTCCCCGATTTGGTTTCGACCGTCACCCCTCCCTGGGACCGGATGAGTGCGGGCTAGCCTGTTTGGATTTTCGCCCCCTTCCCCCCAGGCAGAGGAAGTCGGTTATCCTGCCTGTATGACGCCCTCATCCGACCCGGCAGGCGAAGTCGGGAGAACGCTAGCCTTAAGCGGCTAGTGCGTAGTCGTAGTTGTTGGCAACTATCGATTGTCCTGCCTGTTTAACGAGGCCTGCAGGAACCTCGGCACGCTTCTGACAGCTTCAACGATCCCCGTCGAAACCGTGACGCCCCCCTATTTGAATGTGGAAAGAACAGGGTGCTATTTTAGCCAGCCGCGGGAAAAAGTCAAGGAGAATCCTTATTTTACCATCATTCCCGGCCCTTCCCCCTCAAGCGCGGGCGGCGCCGGCACAGACCCCGGGGATGGCGTTCCCCCGATCCACCCCCGTCGGCGGTTGGGCCCGGATCCTATTCCCGGCTCCTGCTCCGGAGGCCCCGCTCCATGTCGCGCTTGTCCTCCCGGGCCCGGAGGTCGTCCCGCTTGTCGTAGAGCTTCTTCCCCTGGCCGACGCCGAGTTCCACCTTCACCTTGCCCCGCTTGAAGTACATCCGCAGGGGCACCAGGGTAAGCCCCCTTTCCCGGGACTTGCCGTAGAGCCTGCGGATCTCCTGCTTGTGGAGGAGGAGCTTCCGGGGCCGCTCGGGGTCGTGGTTCCAGCGGTTCCCGAACTCGTACGGGCTGATGTGGAGGCCGTAGAGGATCACCTCCCCGTTGTTCACGGCGGCGAAGCTGTCCTTCAGGTTGGCCCGGCCCTCCCGCAGGGATTTCACTTCCGTCCCCACCAGGGCGATCCCCGCCTCGTAGGTCTCGTCGATGAAGTAGTTCCGCCGCGCCTGCTTGTTGGAGCAGATGGACTTTTCGGCGCTGTCGCTCTTGCCCTTGGCCATGTCTTTCTGCTCCTCAGGGCCGTCCGGATGCCGGCCGCAGTCCCGCCCCGGGGAGATAGTCGGGCTTCACGTGCCGCATGGCCAGGTGGATGTTGTGGCGGATCTGCGGGTTGTCCCGCTCCAGGTTCGCCAGGAGTTCCTTGATGTATCGCCGCTTGGAGGCTCTGCTCGTGGGGCAGCGGTTTTCCAGGGCGGGGAATCCCTGCTCCCGGGCGTACTTCTTCACGAGCGCCTCTTCCAGGTAGGCCAGCGGGCGGATGACGTGGAGCTTGCCGCGGAAGAACTCCTGCATGGGCTTCATGGTGCTGATCTCCCGGCCGTAGAACAGGTTGATCAGGAGGGTCTCGATGATGTCGTCCCGGTGGTGGGCGAAGGCGATCTTGTTGCAGCCCCGCTCGTCGGCGATCTCGAAGATCCGCTTCCGTCGCAGCCGGGAGCAGAGGAAGCAGGGGTTCTTCCGGTTCACGTCGCTGTGGGCCAGGGGGCCGTAGTCGGTCTTGTCGATCACGTATTCGCAGCCGACGCCCCGGAGCCAGCGCTCCACGGCCCGGAGGTCTTCCCCGGTCGGGTCGAAGCCCAGGTCAACGTGGACCGCCGTGAGGGAAAAGGGCGGGGTGAATACCATGGGCGAATCCAGGAGATCCAACAGGACGAGGCTGTCCGCCCCCCCGGAGACCCCCACGAGCACCCGGTCCCCCTCCTCGATCATGCCGTATTCCAGGACGGCCCGCTCCAGCCACTTCTTCAGGTGGAGGAACAGCCTCGTTCTCTTTCGCTCTCCGTTCACGTTTCCTTCCACAGCCATCGCTTCTCCTGCCGTCCGGGATCGGGAGCCGGCCTGAAGCCCTTGTCCCCGATGTCCGGCTCATCCAGTCTTTGTCGATACGATCTCCAGCGCCGGAGACCGGAGTCCTCCCTCTATCCCAGATGGGCTTTCGAAGCAAGCCCGCAGCCCGTGACGCCGCATCATTCCTTGATAATCGGGGCGGATTCGGGTAGATAGGGACCGGCTCCGGGGCGGGCCTTGCGCGGGGCGGACGCCTGGAGCGGACACCTGGAACATCAACCTCTTCCGAGGGAAGAGACGAGGAGGACATATGACGGAAATCATCAACGTACACGCCAGGGAGATCCTGGATTCGAGAGGCAACCCCACGGTGGAAGTGGAGGTCACGCTGTACTCCGGAGTTACCGGCCGCTCGGCGGTCCCCTCCGGCGCGTCCACGGGGGAGCACGAAATGCTGGAGCTCCGGGACGGCAACAAGAAGCGGTACCTCGGCCGGGGCGTGGAGAAGGCCGTAGCCAACGTGATCGGCCGGATCGGCCCCGAGATCATCGGCATGGACGCCCAGATGCAGCGGGAGATCGACTACGCCATGATCGCCCTGGACGGCACCCCCAACAAGAGCTCCCTCGGGGCCAACGCCATCCTCGGCGTCTCCCTGGCCGCGGCCAAGGCGGCGGCGGCGACGCTGGAACTGCCCCTCTACCGCTATATCGGCGGGGTCGTCGCCAAGGACATCCCCGTCCCCATGATGAACATCGTCAACGGGGGCCAGCACGCCGACAACAACGTGGACATCCAGGAGTTCATGATCATGCCCGTGGGGGCCAAGACCTTCAAGGAGGGGCTCCGGATCTCCGCGGAGGTCTTCCACACCCTGAAGGCCGTTCTGAAGGGCAAGGGCTACAACACCGCCGTTGGCGACGAGGGCGGCTTCGCCCCGAACCTGAAGTCCAACGAGGAGGCCCTGGCCTTGATCGTGGAGGCCATCACGAAGGCCAAGTACAAGCCCGGGAAAGACGTCGCCATCGCCCTGGACGCGGCGGCCAGTTCCTTCTACGAGAAGGGCATCTACCGGCTGGCGGCGGAGAAGAAGCCAAACAAGACGGCCGGGGAGATGGTCCGCTATTATGAGGAACTGGTGAAGAAGTACCCCATCGTCTCCATCGAGGACGGCCTGGGCGAGAACGACTGGGACGGCTGGAAGCTGCTCACAGCGGCCCTGGGGAAGAAGGTGCAGATCGTCGGCGACGACATCTTCGTGACGAACAAGAAGCTCCTGGAGAAAGGAATCAGCCTGGGCGTGGCCAACTCGATCCTCATCAAGCTCAACCAGATCGGGACCCTCACGGAGACCCTGGAGACGATCCAGACGGCCAAGGAGGCGGGCTACACCACCGTCGTCTCCCACCGGTCCGGGGAAACGGAGGACACCTGCATGGCCGACGTGGCCGTGGCGGCCAACTGCGGCCAGATCAAGAGCGGCTCTCTCTCCCGGAGCGAGCGCCTGGCCAAGTACAACCAGCTGCTCCGGATCGAGGAGGAACTGGGGGAGATGGCCGTCTACCGCGGGAAAGGGGCCCTTTACTCCGTCCGGGGATGAGCCGCCTGCGGCGGGATAAAGACGGGCTTCACGGAACTCCGGGCGCGCCGGGCGGCGCGTCCGGAGTTTTTCTTTGCTCGCGACCCGGCCGGCTGCCAGACCGGCACGGTGCCGGCTGCGCAATGACCGACGGGACACCGTGGGCATGGGCCGTTGACAGCACCCGTGCCGGTAAAGCGGGCCGCGGGGCCGGTCTTACAGGAAACGGAACAGCCGCCTCCGCACTCCCTCCAGGGCGGTCCGATCTTCCACGATGCTCCAGAAGCGAACGGGTCGCTTCTCCCCCTTCACGGTCTCTTCCGACACGGTGATAACACCCGCGTCCTCCAGGAACCGGAGGGCATTGGTGTAGTTCGACTGGGAGAGCGCCTCGGCCCGCCGTATTTCTCCCTTCTGGAACATCTTGTCCCCGAGACCACGGATTTTCTTGAGGAAATCCTTCTCCGACAGGCTTCCCCGGACGAGATAGGCGCACGCCCGGATGACGACCCAGTAGGACTCGACGTAATTGCGGATCAGGCCCGCGAACGGCACCAGGTTCCGCTTCCCCTTCCCCTTCACCTCGATGGACGCAAAGCCCCCCGCATCCCCCCCGCGGATGTCGACCATGCCCACTTGGGACAGGTACAGCAGGACTTCCCGGATCTCCTCCAGGTCGTCCACCCGGTCGTCAAAGATGAACTCGTGGCGGAACATCTTCTTGAAGAACCGGTAGTCCTCCATGATCTCCTGGAGGCTGAGCACGTCCTCCCGGTGCAGCGCCACCGAGGCGCCCAGGAAGCAGACGGGAACGAAGTGGTGCAGGATGTTGTTCTTGTAGTACTCGATGTTCAGCCGGTTTTCCTCCGGAAGGGAGAACACCACCTCCTCCCCCTCCTCCGGGAGGTCCTCCTCGTCCCCGACCCGGGTGATGAGGTTCGCCTCCTCGAACAGGGTCAGGGTGGTCACCACGGCCTTGTCCATGTCTCCGAAGGTCTCGGAGAAGCGAACCTTCCGGGCCTGGAGATAGTCGCGGAAGTGGGTCATCACCTCCATCAGGTCGTCCAGGGACACGCCGCGGCGGTCGGTCCACAGCAGGCCCGCCGAGAGGAGGGAAAACGGGGTCACCACGGAAACCCGGTCGATGTTCAGCACGATCTCGTAGCCGATTTTCCGGTACAGCCGCTGCCGGTCCTCCGTGGACATGGCCTCGTAGGTCTTCTCCTGGCTCTCCAGGTAGGACTTCATGAGGATGGGCTCGCCGATGTTCACGTAGACGTGGCCGTAGCGCTTCCGGAGGACCTTCCCGCTCTTGATCACGTCGGTGGCCCGCTCGTCCTGCTTCTGCTCCCCCCCCAGTTCCTTCAGGTAGGCCTTCTCCTCGATGATGCGGTCGTAGCCCAGGTAGACCGGGATGATGGCCAGGTCTTCGCAGGCGCCGCCGGCATAGGCCTGAATGATCATGGACAAGAGGCCGTAGCGGGGCATGATCATCTTGCCGGTGCGGCTGCGCCCCCCCTCGATGAAGAACTCCACCGGCAGCCCTTCCTTGAGGAGAGCGTGGAGGTAGCGGTTGAAGACCTCGCCGTAGAGGTCGTTCCCCCGGAAGCTGCGGCGGAGGAAGAAGGCGCCGGACTTGCGGAAGATGTAGCCCAGGGGCCAGAAGAGCATGTTGGTCCCGGCGGCGATGAAGGGAAGCTGGATGTTGTGCTTGTAGAAGACGTAGGACAGAAGCAGGTAGTCGATGTGGCTCCGGTGGCACGGCACCACCACGAAGGGCATCCGCTTGGAGAGGTTCCGGATCTTCGTCATGCCGTCCCGGTCCACGATGACGCCATCGTAGATGTTGTTCCACAGCCAGGTGAGCACCTTGTCCCAGAGCTCGACGTACAGGTCGCTGTAATCGGAGGCGATCTCGTTCAGGTAGCGCTTGGCCTCCTTGAGGGCCCCCTGCGGTCCCTTGCGGTTCGAAAGGCCCCGCTTCTCAATGGCCTGCTGGACGTGCTCGTCCTTGAGGACCATGGAGATCAGTTCCTTCCGGGACTTCAGGATGGGCCCCACGGTGGCGGTCTTTTCCTCGTCGATCCGCTCGATGAGCTCCTCCCGGAGGCGGTCGATCATCTCTTCCCGGGACATCTCCTTGCTCTCGTCCAGGAACTCCCGAAGGTTCACCGGTTGGGCGCAGATGAGCGATGCCTTGTTGGAGTAACGAAAAAATGTGATCACCCTCCGCAGGGGACCGGTTCCCTCCGTCTGCCCGAAGAGAATGTTGAACAGGCTTTCCCGCTCCCGGTCCCGCCGCCGCCCGTAGCTCACCAGCGTCGGAACCACGAGGACAGGTCGGTCCATTTCCCACTGGGCATAGAGCAGCTGGGACAGGCCGTCCTCCACCTGCCTGTCCGGGTAGAGCTCCGAGATGCCGAGGTGGACGACGACACTCTCGCCCCTCCGCACGGACCGGCGCACGTAGGCCCGGCCCTGAGGATCGGGACGCGGACGCCGGAAAAGCGGCAGCAACAGGAAGGCCAGCATCGTCCGGAGGGCCTTGCCGAAGGGCTGCCAGAAAAGCATGTTCGTGTCGTGGGAGAAGGAGGGCCGCGGGAGCCCGCGGGAATCGGCGGCTTCCCGGATGATCAGGGTGTTCAGCTGGCTCTGCTGCTTGAGGGCGTAGACCACCACCCCCTCGGCGGCGGCCCTGGTGATGCCCTTCTCCGTTTCCTCGGGAACGAGAACCTTCGAGAGGAACCGCTTCAAGAGGAGCAACAGGGTGAGGTTGTCTTCCTTGTACAGGCAGCCCGCGTACTGGTCTTCAAGGTCTGAAAGCCAGGATTTCAGCATTTGCGAAAGGGACAAGGTCGGTGCCTCCTCAGGGTTCGGCGCCAAATCGGGAAGCGGGCCCTTCGGGGCCTGCGGCCCGGCTCACGGGTCGCTCGCGGGAAAGGCTTCGGGGAAGCGTTTGCGCATGTAGTCCTCCACGCAGGGCCGGATTTCCGAGGCACTGGAGAAGGAAAAAACCCGCCGCAGGAGCTTCCGGGCCTCTTTCTGCGTGGAGGCCCGGATGATCCGCTTGACCCGCGGAATGGCCAGGGGATTCATGCTCAACTCGTCCAGTTCCAGCCCCAGCAGGATCAGGGTGTACAGGGGATCACCCGCCATTTCCCCGCACATGGCCACGGGGATGCCCGCCCGGTGTCCCGCCTCCACCACCTGCCGGATGAGGCGCAGGACCGCCGGGTGGAGAGGTTCGTAGAGGTAAGAGACCTGCTCGTTGATCCGGTCGATGGCCAGGGCGTACTGGATCAGGTCGTTGGTGCCAATGCTGAAGAAGTCCGCTTCCCGGGCCAGGGCGTCGGCGATGATCACGGCGGAGGGAACTTCGATCATGACCCCGACCTTCACGTCCTTTCCAGCGGGGAGCCCTTCCCGCGCCAGTTCCTCCCGGAGGTCCGCCAGGATACGCCGGGTCTCCCGGATCTCCTCGACGCCGGAAACCATGGGGATCAGGATCCGGACCTTGCCTCCGGCCCCGGCGCGCAGCATGGCCCGCAACTGGATCCGGAACAGTTCCTTCTCCCGGAGGCACAGGCGGATTGCCCGGAGCCCCATCTGGGGATTCATCTCCCTGGCCAGCTTCGGGTCGGAGAAGAACTTGTCCCCTCCCAGGTCCAGGGTCCGAATGGTGGCCCAGCTCAGCCCCTCCGCATCCAGCACGCGGAGGTAGTTGGCCAGGTGGTCTTCCTCCGTGGGAAGCTGCTCCCGGTTGAGGTACAAAAATTCGGTGCGGTACAGGCCGATGCCGTCGGCACCGTGGGTCACGGCGGAGGGGATCTCCTCGCTGAACTCGATGTTGCCGCCGATGTCGACGGCCCGCCCGTCCGCCGTGACGGCGGGCAGGCGGGCATCCTCCAGCAGTTCCCGGCGCGCCTCCGCATAGTCCCTCTTCTTCCCCTCGTAGCGGAGGACCATCTCCGGGTCGGGATGAACGATGACCAGCCCCGCGGAGCCGTCGACGATCAGGTCGTCGTTGGTCTTCACGATGCGGGTGATCTTCTCGAGGCCCAGTACGGACGGGATCTCCAGGGAACGGGCCACGATGGCCGTGTGGGACGTCTTTCCCCCCATGTCAATGGCGAAGCCCTGGACCCGGTCGATCTTCATCTGGGCCGTGTCGGCGGGAGAGAGGTCCGAGGCGATGACGATGACGCCCTCGGCCAGGTCGGGCAGGGCATCCCTGCGGACGCCGCCCAGGTTCCGGAGGATCCTTTGGCCTGCGTACTGGATGTCGCTGAAGCGGCCCCGGATGTATTCGTCCTCCACCTTGTCGAAAATCTGCCGGTAATTGTCGATGGCCATCCGGACGGCCCACTCGGCGTTGACGCCCATGGTCTGGATGAAGGAGGTCACCTGGTTCAGGAAGGACCGGTCCTTCAGGAGCAGGATGTGCACATCGAGAATATAAAGGGGATCCATCCCCTTCAGGCGGCCCAGCTTGCGCCGGATCTCCCGGAGTTGCCGGATCGACGCCGCGACGGCGCTCCGGAACCGCTTGACTTCATCGGATCGATGGCTCTTTTCCGAGAGCTTGTAGAGGGCCACCTGGGACTCCAGGTGGTCGAAATGAAAGGCCTTGCCGATGGCGATTCCCGGGGATGCGGCAACGCCCCTGAAAACGGCGGTTCTTTTTTCCTGCTGGGTTTGCATCGGTTTACTCTTCGCCGAACCTTTCTTCGAACAGGCGCGCCAGCGCGTCCACCGCCTCCGCAGCGTCGACCCCTTCCGCCCGGACCGTCAGAAAGCTGCCCCGCGGACAGGCCAGGGTAAGAATCCCCAGAAGGCTCTTGGCGTTCACTTCGTTGCCGTCCTTCTCGAACGCGATTTTCGCCCGGAAGCGGCCGGCCGCGGTCACCAGCTTGGCGGCCGCCCGGGCATGGAGGCCCAGTTTGTTTCTGACCTCGAGGGTCCGGATCACGATCATGTCACGATGTGCGCAAACAGGAACAGCACGAACACTCCGTAAGGAATCAACAACCGGGGCACTCCCCGGAGAATGAGCCAGAAAACGGCCATCAGGGCGGCCAGCGCCGTCACGTACCCTGCCGCCCCCGAAAGGCCCCCCCCGCCGGGAAGGGCACCCTTCGCGAGGACGGCCCCCAGGAACGCCAGGGCCGCCAGCCCGATCCAGCGAATCCGGGTGGTCCAGCGGGTCAGGTCCAGCCCCTGGAAAAACTCGAAGGCCCAGCGCCCCCGCCGGTATCCTTCCCGGAATCCCCGCCAGCGGATCCAGCCGGAGGGAAGATTGAACAATCCCAACAGGACCAGGGGAGCGGCCGCAACGCCCAGGATGCACAGAAGCACGCCCGACACGGACGTCAGCGGCCGGAGCGCACCCCAGAACAGCGGATCCCCCAGGGCCGCGTAGGGACCCATCAGGCTCTCTTTCAGGGCGGCGACATCCGGCCGGGAATCAGCGCCCTCTTCCGCTTCCTCCAGGCGCACCACGGAGCCCAGGATCGAAGGCGCCAGATAGGGGTGGGTGTGAAACCGCCCCAGGTGACGATCGAGAAATCCAGACACGTCCCCACCCTGCCGGCGCCGGCGGCGAATGACCGGAAGCATGGCAAAAGCGAACCCCAGATTCTGCATCCGCCAGTAGTTGAATGATGCCTGGATGAGAAGGGATCGGACGAAAACCTGGATCACGTCGGGGCGGGTCATGAACGTTTATGCCTCTTCGCTTCCCTATCGGATAAGCCGGCGCGTATCTACCATGATCGGTCCCGAAAGTCAAACCATTCAAAGGGTTATTCCAGGTGAAGCAGGCATGTCGACGGGCGTCGCGGGGAAGTTTTTCCTTGACAGTCCCCCCGTAATTTGTTAGCAAACCCAGCCTCGCGGAACGCAATCGCAGCGGCCCATCCACGGGGACGAGCCGCGGAAATCAAAGGCAAGAGAAAGGAGTCTGGATCGTGATCTGCCAGACCGTCAAAACGGGTATCGAGTGTTCCTTCATGACCAAGAAAGGCTGTGGCTTCACCGGCGGCAGCTGCCTGCCCACCGTGGAGGCCTGCAACGGCTGCGGCCGGCTCATCGAAATAAACGGCGGCACCTACTGCCGGATTTACCCGGATCCCGCGGCCCGCTGGTCCTATGGAATCTGCCCCACGGCGACCCACGTGAAAAAGGAAGTGACGGAAGTCGTCCAGAAGCTGAATCCCCTGAAAGCCTCGAAACGGTCCAAGAAGAAATAGGACGGCCCGAACCGAAACCGAAACCGAAAGGCCGATCGGAACCCTTGGGATTCCGATCGGCCTTTTGACTTTCCGTGTCCTGTTCCGTTTTTTCCGGGGCGCCCTTCAATTCAGCCTGTCCCGGATCTCGACCAGCCCCTTCTTGACTTCCGCCAACCGCTCGTCCGGCGCCTCCTCGAAGCCTTGCGGCCCCGGGGGCTCTCCCTTTTTCATCAGCCTCAACTGCTTCTTGGCCCCGGCGATGGTGAAGCGCTCGCCGTACAGGAGGTCCCGGATAACCAGGAGTTCCTCCACGTCCTTCCGGCGGTAGCGCCGCTGATCCGATCGCGTCCGCTCCGGCCGGACGGTCTTGAACACCGATTCCCAGTACCGGATCACGTAAGGCTCCACGTTCAGGATCCGGCTGACTTCTCCGATGCGGAAGTAGGCCTTGTCGGGAATCGTCTTGTCCATGTCCGGCAGAATGTGGGATGCCGCATCGCCGGCCGGGATCACCGGATGCCCGCGATCAGCCGTTGAGCGCCTTTCTCAGGACCTGACTGGATTTGAAGGTCAGGACCCTCCGGGCGGTAATCGTGATTTCCGTTCCCGTCTGGGGGTTTCTCCCCCGGCGGGATTTCTTCTCCTTCACCATGAAGTTCCCGAATCCGGAAATCTTGATCTTTTCTCCCTTGGCCAGGGTTTCCTTCATGATTTCGAAGACGGATTCGACAATGCTGGCAGAATCCTTCTTGGAAAACCCGAGTTTCTCGTAGACTTCCTGGATGATGTCGATTTTCGTCATTTCTGCCCTCCTGCCCTGTAACCAAGAATGATGGCTCACCGGATCCTGGCGCCGCTGGCCGCCATGATCCTCTCCACGATCCGGCTGTGAACGTCCTGAATCTCCTGATCGGTCAGCGTCCGATCCGAGGCGCGGTAGGAAAAACGAAGGCCGATGCTTTTCATTCCCCCGGGTATTCCTTTGCCGGCGTATACATCAAAAACATATATCGTTTCAACCAATTCTTCTTGTTCGGCCGCCGCCCAGCGGATCATCTCCCCGCTGGTGGTCCCCGTCGCGACCAGGAAGGCCACGTCGCGCGAACTCGACGGGTAACGCGGGACGCCCCGGAACTGCAGGTCCCGGGTAGCGACCGAGGACAGCGCGTCCACGTCCAGTTCGAACACCATCGCCCGGTTTTTCAGGTCCATGCGGGCCAGGACATCGGGGTGCACTTCCCCGAGGAAGCCCAGCAGCCGGTCGCCGTGGAAGACGTCGCAGGAGCGCCCCGGGTGCAGGAACGGTTCGGACGAGCGGACCCGGAAGTCGGCCCCCCGGATTCCCAGCCCCTCGAGGACTCCTTCCAGGCATCCCTTCAGGTCGTAGAAGTCGGACTGGACGGAAGTGAAGTGCCAGCGGTCCTCGTACCGCCGGCCCGTGAGGAGGCCCCCGACGCGGTCTTTCTCGTCGGGCAGATCGCTCCCCTCGCGGGGATGAAACACCTTCCCGATCTCGAACAGCTTCAGATCCAGGTTCCCCGTATTGACGTTGTCCAGCATCGTCTTGAGGAGGCTGAAGACGAGGGCCGTCCGCATGACGGACTGGTCTTCCGTCAGGGGGTTGGCGATGCGGAGCATCCGGCGCCGGAAATCCTCCGGCCCGAGTCCGAGGACATCCGCCGAACCGGGCGTGACGAAGCTGTAGGTGATGATTTCCGAATATCCGTAGCCGTTCAGGAGGACCCTCATCCTGTCCTCGACCAGCCGGCGGGGGTCCGGGGCAAAGGGCTTGGCCGCGATGGCCGGCAGGGTCACGGGGATCCGGTCGTATCCGTGAAGCCTTGCCACCTCCTCGATGAGGTCGATCTCCCGGGTGATGTCCACCCGGCAGGACGGCGGTGTGACGCGATACGTCCCCCCGTGCCCTTCCCCGGTCCGCCGGACCTTCATCTGCAGGGACTCCAGGATCGGTACGATCTCCCCCTCCGCCAGGGAGGTGCCGAGGATGTCGTTCACCCGGCTGATTCGCAGGGGGATGTCCACGGCTTGCTCGACCCTGAGGGGATGGGCGTCCACGTAACCGCGGCAGGAAACCCCGTCCGCCATCTCCGCCATGAGCCTGGTCGCCCGGTCGAGGGCCCGCACGACCCCCTCCGGGTCGATTCCCCGCTCGAACCGGAACGCCGCGTCGGTCCCCATCCCGAGAAACCGGGAAGACCGGCGGATCGAGCCCGGCTGGAAGTAGGCGCTCTCCAGGAGCACCATGGACGTGTCTTCCTTCACCTCCGAGTTGAGGCCGCCCATGATCCCGGCGATGGCCACGGGCTTGACGCCGTCGCAGATGAGGAGGGTTCCGTCCTTGAGCATCCTCTCCTTCTCGTCGAGGGAAACGAAGATTTCCCCCTCCCGGGCCTTCCGGACGACGATGCGCCCTTCCTCCAGGAAGCGGAAATCGAAGGCGTGCAGGGGCTGGCCCAACTCCAGCATGACGAAATTCGTGATGTCCACGACGTTGTTGATGGCCCGGAGGCCCACTGCCTCGAGGCGCTGGCGCATCCAGAGAGGGGAGGGGCGGATGGCGATGTTGCGCACGATCCGGGCGGTGTACTGGGGGCAGAGATCGGGGTCCAGGATTGTGACGGAGGTGACGCCGGCGACATCCTCGTCGCTCTCCGGAACCTCAATCTCGGGATAGCGAAGCGTTTTCCCGGTGATGGCCGCCACTTCCCGGGCGATGCCGACGATGGAGAGGCAGTCGGAGCGGTTGGGCGTTACACCCACGTCCAGGACGACATCCGTGAGGTCCAGGGCCTCGTCGAGAGGCGTTCCCGGGGTCAGGCCCTCCGGCAGGATCAGGATGCCCGTGTTGTCCGACCCGATGCCCAGTTCCTCCTCGGAGCAGAGCATGCCCTCCGAAACCTGGCCCCGGAGGGTGGTGAGCTTGATCGTATAGCCCCCGGGGATCGTAGCGCCTACCGTGGCCAGCGGAACGAGGGTTCCCTCCCGGACGTTCGGGGCGCCGCAGACGATGGGCAACGTCTTCTCCCCGATGCTGACCTCGCAGAGGTGGAGCTTATCGGCATCCGGGTGCTGTTTCACCGACAAAATCCGGGCCACCACGACGCCGCGGAAGTCGGCCCGCTTCTCCTCCAGGGATTCCACCTCGAGGCCCGCCATGGTCAGGCGCTCGGCCAGCTCCTGCGCCGGGATGTCCACATCCACGTAATCCTTGAGCCACTTGAGGGAAACCTTCATCCGAACTGCTCCAGGAAGCGCGCGTCGTTTTCGAAGAAGAGGCGGATGTCGTTGATGCCATACTTGAGCATGGTCATCCGCTCGACCCCGAGGCCGAAGGCGAACCCCGTCACTTCCTCGGGGTCATAGCCGACGTTCTTGAAGACCTCGGGATCCACCATGCCCGATCCCAGGATCTCCAGCCAGCCGCTCTGCTTGCAGACGCGACAGCCAGCGCCGCGGCACATGACGCAGCGGATGTCGACTTCGGCGCTGGGTTCGGTGAAGGGGAAGAAACTGGGCCGGAACCGCAAGACCGTGTTTTCCCCGAAGAACTGGGTGAGAAAAGAGGTGAGAACGCCCTTGAGATCGCCAAGGGTGATGTGGCGGTCCACCAGGAGGCCTTCCACCTGGTGAAACATCGGCGTGTGGGACACGTCCGAATCGGGACGGTAGACCCGGCCGGGGGAAAGAATCCGGACGGGGGGCTTCATGCGTTCCATGGTCCGGATCTGGACAGGCGACGTGTGGGTGCGCAGGACAACGTTCCCTTCCACGTAGAAGGTGTCCTGCATGTCCCGGGCGGGATGGTCCTTGGGGATATTCAGGGCCTCGAAGTTGTAGTAGTCCGTCTCGACTTCCGGACCTTCCACGATGGAGAAGCCGAGCCCCGAAAAGATGGAGTAGATCTCCTGCTTGACCCGGGTGAGCGGATGCAGTCTGCCCGGCAGAACCACCCTGCCCGGCAGCGTGACATCGATCGTTTCGGCCAGGAGCGCCCTCTCCCGGGCGGAAGAGAGCATGCCCTGCAGGGCCGCTTCGATCTGCCCGTCCAACTCCTCCTTGACCTCGTTCAGGCGTTTCCCGAAAGCGGGCCGGTCCGCCGCGGGCACGGAAGCGATCGTCCTGAGCAGGCCCGTCAGAACCCCCTTCCGCCCCAGGTAACGGGTGCGGATTTCCAGGAGCTCCTCCTCCGAAGCGGCCGTTGCCATCTCCGCCTCTGCCTGCTTTTTGATCCCTTCCAGGTCGTCCTTCATGACGCTGGGGCACCTTTGACCAGGGTGACGATCCGGGAGAACGCGCCGGGATCATGAATCGCCAGATCGGAAAGGATTTTCCGGTCCAGGGCAATGCCCTCCTTCCGGACCCCTTCCATGAGACGGCTGTAGGTGATGCCGTTCGCCCGGGCCGCTGCGCTGATGCGGGCGATCCAGAGCACCCGGAACTCCCTCTTCCGGACCCTCCGGTCCCGGAAGGCGTACTTCATGGCCCGGTTGACCGCTTCGGTGGCGGTCCTGAGGAGACGGCTCCGGGCTCCGAAAAAGCCCTTGGCCATCTTGAGGATCTTTCTTCTCTTTTTCTTTGCCGTGATGCTGCGTTTGACTCTTGCCATGGTCTTCCTTCTCCTGGTGCTGACCGTTGATTCCGTCGCGTCACAGGATCCCCGACCGGCGATCCTGTGTCATGCGAATCAATGAATGGATTTTACAGATAGGGCAGAAGCGCCTTGATGGCCCGCTCGTTCGTCTTGTCGACCAGGGCGGACTTTCTCAGGTTCCTCTTCCGCTTGGTGGTCTTCGACGTCAGGATATGGCTGGAGTAGGCCCTGCTCCGCTTCACCCTTCCCGACCCGGTGAGGCGGAACCGCTTGGCCGCTCCCCGGTGCGTTTTCAGTTTGCTCATCTCGATTTCACCCCTCTTCGGTTATTTTCCCTTTTCGACCACGACGGCCTGCTTCTTCGGCGCCAGGAACATGGTCATGTGCCGCCCTTCCATCCTCGGGAATTGCTCCACGGTGCTGACATCCGCCAGGGAGTTCCGGATCTCTTCCATGGTCCGGCGGGCATGGTCCGAATAGGCGATTTCCCGGCCGCGGAACATCATGGTGACCTTCACCTTGTTCTGTTCCTCCAGGAACTTGCGGATGTGGCGGATTTTCACCTGGAGATCGTGCTCCTCCGTCTTCGGCCGCAACCGCATTTCCTTGATCTGGATCACCGTCGCGCTCTTCCGGGCGGTATGCAGTTTCTTGCTCTGCTGGTACCGGAACTTTCCGTAATCCATGACCTTGCAGACCGGCGGATCCCCCTGGGGGGCCACCTCCACCAGATCCAGACCGGACCTCGTGGCCACGTCCAGCGCCTCCGCCAGGGTCAGGATCCCCAGCTGCTTTCCCTCGGCGTCAATAACCCGGACCGACGCCGCGCGGATTTCCCGGTTGATTCTCCAGTCCTTTTGGATAGGCCACCTCCCTGTTTTTTCAGCCTTTGGTTACTGATACCGGGCGCACAGATCCTTCACCTGGCCGATGAAGGCATCCACGTCCATGGGGCCGAGATTCTTCCCGTCCCTCTGGCGGGGCGATACTTTCCTCCCCTCCACTTCCCGGTCTCCGATGACGAGCATGAAGGGGATTTTCTGGGTCTGCGCTTCGCGAACCTTGTACCCCAGCTTCTCGTTCCGGAAATCCCGCTCCACCCGGATGCCCGCATCCAGCATCTGCCGGTAGACTTCCTCCCCCCAGGGGATCTGCTTGTCCGTCACCGTCTGGATCACCGCCTGGACGGGGGACAGCCAGACCGGGAAGGCCCCGGCGTAGTGCTCGATGAGGACGCCCATGAACCGCTCGATGGCGCCCAGGATCACCCGGTGCAGCATGACCGGACGGTGGCGCTCCCCGTCGGGGCCGACGTAGGTCAGGTCGAAGCGGTCCGGGAGGGTGAAGTCGCACTGGATCGTGGCGCACTGCCACTTCCGCTTGAGGGCGTCCTTGAGCTTGAAGTCGATCTTCGGCCCGTAGAAGGCGCCGTCCCCCGGGTTGACGTCGTAGGTCATCCGGTTGTCCTTGAGCGCCTGCTCGAGGGCGTTGGTAGCCATTTCCCAGTCCGCGTCGGAGCCGATGGACTTCGCCGGCCGCGTGCTCAGTTCGACCTCGTACTCGAAGCCGAAAATCTTCATGGCGTAGGCGACGAAATCGGCGATGTCGCGGATCTCTTTGTTCAACTGGTCCGGCGTGCAGAGGATGTGGGCGTCGTCCTGGGTGAACTGGCGGACCCGCATCAGACCGTGGAGGACCCCCGCCTTCTCGTGGCGGTGGACCGTCCCCAGCTCGAAGTAGCGCAGGGGCAGATCGCGGTAGCTGCGGACCTTCGACTTGTAGATGAGCATGTGGGAGAGGCAGTTCATCGGCTTGATGCCGTAGAGCTGGTTCTCCACTTCCGTGAAGTACATGTTCTCCCGGTAGTGGTCGAAGTGGCCGGACCGCCGCCAGAGGTCCGCCTTCAGGATCTGGGGGCCCATGACCATGTCGTAGCCGCGCTTGAGGTGCTCCTTCCGCTCCCACTCCTCGATGAGGTACCTAAGCAGCATACCCTTGGGATGGAAGATGACGAGCCCCGCCCCCGCCTCCTCGTTGACCTGGAAGAGGTCGAGCTCCCGGCCCAGGCGACGGTGGTCCCGCTTGCGGGCCTCCTCGAGGACCCGCAGGTATTCGTCCAGCTCCTCCCGGGTGGCGAAGCCGGTCCCGTAGATCCGCTGGAGCATCTTGTTGTGCTCGTCGCCCCGCCAGTAGGCCCCCGCCACGTTCTGGAGCTTGAAGGCCTTGATCATGCCCGTGGAGGGGATGTGGGGACCCCGGCACAGATCGACGTAATCGCCCTGGCTGTAGAGGCTGACCGTTTTCACATCTTCCGGAAGGTCCTGGATCAGCTCCACCTTGTAGTTTTCGCCCTTCTTGCGGAACAGGGCGACGGCTTCCTCCCGGCCGATCTCCCGGCGCTGGAAGGGATTGTCGGCCTGGATGATCGCGTCCATGCGGGCCTCGATCTTCGCCAGGTCTTCCGGCGTGAAGGTCTCGGCATAATCGAAATCGTAGTAGAAGCCGTCCTCGATGGACGGGCCGATGCTGACCTGGACCCCCTCGAAACTGTCCTGCACGGCCTGGGCCATGACGTGGGAAATGCTGTGCCGGAGGATGCCGAGGCCCTCCCGCGAGGCGATGTCGATCACCTCCAGGACCCCGTCCCCGTCGAGGGGGCGGCTCACGTCCAGGGACTGGCCTCCGTACCGAACGGCCACCGCCGACGGCACCCGGTCTTCCCGCCAGGAGGCGAGCACCTCCCGCGCTGTCACGCCAGCCGGGTAGGCCTTCACCGATCCATCAGGCAAAGTAACCTGGATCTCTTTCATGGCTTCGTCCCCTTCTTCCGGCAACCTGCCCGGTCAAGGAATATCCTGCGAATTAAAGAAAGGGCATCATCAAGAAAATGCTGATGCCCTTTCCCTGAACCAAACCGATACAGGAAAAGAACCGTACCGGCGTATTTTCATGGTAGGCACGCAGGGATTTGAACCCTGGACATCCACCGCGTCAGGATGGCGCTCTCCCCCTGAGCTACGTGCCTGTCGGATCTCCTGTTTCGAAGGCTGGTACTTTTACCAATTCGATTTTTCAAAGTCAAGGCAAATGTAAAAGGAAATTACGCAGACCGGGGTTTTTGCTCCTGGTTGATGAGGCGCACTCCGATCAGGATATAGTAGAATCCGGAAGCGACGGTAAACAACGCGGTGATCCAGACCATCCCTTCCATGAAGGGGGCCGCGACAGAGCCGGGAATCGCCCGGGAGGCCAGGAAAACGACGACCGTCACGATCTGGACGGCCGTGGTCCACTTGCCCAGCATGGCCGGCTGAACCTTGTAGGAAACCGACATGATCGAGAGAACGGCCACGCCGAGGAGGATGATGCAGTCCCGGCTGATCACGACCACCGAAAGCCACCCCGGCAGGATCTTCTTTACCGCCAGGGTGACGTAGCAGCTGATCATGAGGGCCTTGTCGGCGATCGGATCGAGATAGGACCCGAGAACCGTCTGCTGGTTGAGGACCCGGGCCAGGTATCCGTCCAGGGCATCCGTGATGCCCGAGGCGAGAAACAGCAGGAGCGCCACCATGTAGGACCCCTGCATCAGCAGGATGACGATCACCGGCACCAGGATGATGCGCAGCAGGGTCAGACTGTTGGGAATGTTCATCCGCTCCGCCTTCTCTGGAACTGCCACAACCACATTGAATCGTTAGCTTTCCCGGTCAAGTTCCTTGTTCCAGTCCACCCACTCGTCCCGGTCCGCCTCCGGAGAGAACGAGAACGGCTTCGACGGCACGCCGGCTTTGTCGATCCGGATCTCCTGCATGGAGCGGACGATGTAGGTCCACTCCTCCATGGTCACCTTGTGGGGCCCGGCGATCGGCTTGGGCGCCGTCAGCCGCATGGGGGTCCGGGACTTGACCTCTTCCAGGGTTTTCTTCCCGCCCGCCACGTTGACTTCGCCGTCGTACACCCGGACCAGCGCCGACTGGTCCGTCTCCACGTTCATCCGCCAGACGGTGCCTCGAACGCCCGCCACGGCGTTCTCGCAGGAAACGTCGAAACGACCCTTGCCCGTAAAGGCCTTGCTGACCTTCGCCCAGGAACGGCCCACCGCCATGTGGATCCGGATATCCCGGCTCTTCGTCTCTTCCGCCGCACTGATCTGCAGGATCTTGAAGCGCGTGTTGTCGGCGAAGCGAACCTGGGAGCGGTCCGGCAGCGTCAGTTCCAGTTTCGAGCGGGCCTTGGTGGCGATCTCGTCGCCCCCGCTCAGGAGATCTCCCGCCCTCAGGGTCCGGACGCCCTTCCTGCCCGGGGTGGTAACCGTGGCGGACCCCTGAAGGACGCTCACGACCGCCTGGCCGGGCCCGATCTTCAGAAAGGTCGTCCGGGCGGCCCCCACCGGATCCGACAGGACCAAGCCGACACAGAGGGCCAGCAAGCCGGCCATCCACAGGTATGTTCTCATACGCACCTCCCTTGCAGACGAATCAACACGCCGAGAGTCCGGTGACGACCCGCCGTTCCGCCGGCTGTCCGCATCGGGCCGGCGGCCAACGGTCAGACATCCGGCCCGTCCGGCAACGTCGCGAGAGCCGCCGTCACCACTTCCCAGAGGAGCGGCTCATACACCTGGATCACATCCTGCTGCAGCCATTTGCGGGTCACGTGAAACGTCCGCTTCGACCGGGCCACCCGCATCTCCCAGAGAACCTCGCCGCTCCGGGCGCTGCGCAGGGTGAACCGGACCGTGGCGACGGTCTTCGCGGTCGTCAGGAAGTAGGAGGTCCCGCACGCTTCCACGGTGACGAACAGGACTGCGTCGACTCCCAGCGCGGCCCCGAGGGACCGGGCCGTCTGTTCGCTTTCCCGGACGTCGCCTCCGACCCGGGCCAGCCGCTCGTCGATCCCGGCCAGCGGGAGCCTCGGATACCCCTTGTAGTAGAGTTCCTCGGCCGTCTTGTCCCGCAGGATCCTCGCACCGGCGGGATCGACCGCCTTCTGGTCCTGGGTGGGGGGAAGAACGGCGACCAGCCGCGTGCCCTTCTTGGCGAAGTCATCGACCAGCGTATAGGGCGCCTTCGACCCGCACCCCAGAAGGGCGATCGGAATGACGAGCAGAAACAGCAAACGGATCATTTTTCCCATCAACTCTCCCTTTCAAGGGCGAAATTCGACATCGAGACGGCCGGGCGCACCCGCGCCATCGCGAAGGACAAAGCGGCGGGTAGCGGCCATCTGCTCCGCCAGCCGGGACGGCGGATCCGCCGATTCCACGTCCAGCAGGATCTCTCCCGGGACGATCTGCCTCGGCAGGACCTTCCGGACGCCGGGGACGGCGGACAATTCGTTTCTCATCCGGACGAAACCGTCGAGGCCGTGAACCCCCAGCACCCGGACGATCACCTTCGTCCGCGGGGCGTCGGCGGATCCTCCCGGCCGGACGCCCGCCTTTTCGAGGTCCCGGACCAGAAAGGCGGACAGGACGGCAACGCGCAACTGAACATGATAGTCCCCGGCCTCCGGCCCCTCCTGAAGGACCGACAGGGAATCGACGTAGCGGTCAGGCCGGGAAAGGAGTTTGGTGGTTTCACGGGGAAGCCTGGCCGGATCTTCCACGCCGAGGAGTTCCATGAGGACCTGCCGGACCGACTTCTGGAGCGCCTCGCGGACAGCCGCGTCCCGGGCCCTCGCCTGGTCCCCGCCCCGAATCGGCGCGACGCCCTGCACGTCCACGCTGACGGTGTCGCCCTCCTCCTGGGAGAGGGCCGGACATGCCGCGGCCAGGAGCGCGAGCAGGACGATCCCGGCGACCAGCCAACCCGAGGTCCTTTTCCCCCAACCCGGACGGGACATGGCGCTACGGCTCGTCCGCCGCTTTGAGCTTTTCGATTTCTTCCCGGATCACCCGCTCGGCGATGACCGGAACCATCTCGCGGGCCAGGCGCTCGGCAACCTCGGTGACGCGCTGAAGGACCATCTCCCGCAGGGCCGGGTCGACGACGGCCCGGACGGGAATGTCCTGGACCACGTCGGTGAGATCGTGGATTTTCAGCGGATCGGAGGAGGACGGCCCCTCTTCCAGCACGTCCACCAGATCGATGATCCTGTGATTCCCCGGCATGCCTGCTTCCGTCATGGTCCCCTCCCCGTCCGCACCGGGTTTCCGCTCCTGTCGCCCGCCCCGGCCGGACAGCGGCGCAAACGGTATCATAACTCCCGGCCCGCTTCAAGCGGAGAAGCGACGTCCTTCAGGACAGGCCTTCCTCCTCGTTCGCGCGGACGACGAGCCCGTAAACACGCTTCTTCGGCACCCCCAGCCGCGCGGCCACGCCGGCCGCCAGGTCCCGGCTGGACAGGCAGCCCCCCTGCCGGGCCTCCCGGACGGCCAGCAGGATCGCCTCGTCGGTCACCTCCGGGGCCCCTTCCGGGCATCCGCCCACCAGCACGGTCATCTCCCCCTTCCGGTCCCGCCCGGAGAGCACCGCCAGCAGTTCCTCCAGGGTGCCCCGGAGGATCTCCTCGTGGATCTTCGTCAGTTCCCGGGCGACGACGGCCTTCCGGTTCCCCAGGACGTCCGCCATGTCCCGGAGCGAATCGCGCAGGCGGCCGGGGGCCTCGTAGAACAGGAGCGTCCCGCGCTCCTCCTTCAGCGACTCCAGGAACCGGCGGCGGGCCGGCGAGCGAGGGGGCGGAAAACCGGCGAAGAGAAACCGGTTCATGGGGAGCCCCGAAGCGCACAGGGCGGCGACGGACGCAACGGGCCCCGGGACCGGAACCACGGGGACGCCCGCCTCGACGGCCCCGTTGACCAGGACAAAGCCGGGGTCCGAGATGCCCGGCGTCCCGGCGTCGGACACGTAGGCGCCGTCCTGGCCCTCCAGGAGGCGCCGGACCAGGGCCGGTGTGCGGCTCCGCTCCGTCTGGTCGTAGAGGCTGACCAGGGGCGTACGGATCCCGTAAGCGCTGAGGAGTTTCCTCGTCCGGCGCGTGTCCTCCGCCGCGATCCAGCGCACCTCTTTCAGGATCCGGAGGGCCCTCAACGTCACGTCCTCCAGGTTCCCGATGGGAGTCGCCACGATGTAGAGCGTTGCCGTCGGCATGGCTGCACCCCTTTTCGATTGACATATCAACGTGTTTTATGGTTTAAACCGTCGGCCTCGGAAAGGTCGGGAAGCGGGTCACCGCCGCAGGATTCGTCGGTGCGCCGTCCCGCCGCGGCGCCCCGCGGCTCGCGACGGGCGCGCCGGGGCTGCGGTCGATTTCCGGGTCCGCGGAGGCTTCCTTGTAGCAACCTCCCCGGAAAAAGCCAACGGCAAAGAAAGGCGGGGGAAAGGCGGCAGGCCCATGAAAAAGCGGATTCTCGTCACCGGCGGAGCGGGCTTTCTCGGCTCTCACCTCTGCGACGCCCTCATCGCGGAAGGCCACGAGGTCATCTGCCTGGACAACTTCTTCACCGGCAGCAAGGACAACATCCGCCATCTCCTCGCCCAGGACCGGTTCGAGCTGATCCGCCACGACATCATCAACCCCATCTATCTCGAGGTGGACGAGATCTACAACCTCGCCTGCCCCGCATCGCCGGTCCATTACCAGTACAACCCCATCAAGACGATCAAGACGAGCGTCCTGGGGACCATCCACGCGCTCGGCATCGCCAAGCGGGTCCGGGCGAAGATCCTCCTGGCCTCCACCTCGGAGGTGTACGGGGACCCGGAGGAACACCCCCAGCGGGAGGAGTACTGGGGCCGCGTGAACCCCGTCGGCATCAGGAGCTGCTACGACGAGGGGAAGCGGGCCGCCGAGTGCCTCATGATGGATTACCACCGGCAGAACGGCGTGCGCATCAAGATCGCACGGATCTTCAACACCTACGGACCCAGGATGGCCCTCAACGACGGCCGGGTGGTGAGCAACTTCATCCTCCAGGCCCTCCGGGGCGAGGACCTGACGGTCTACGGAGACGGCTCCCAGACGCGCTCGTTCTGCTACGTCGACGACATGGTCGCGGGACTCCGGCGGCTCATGAGCACTCCCGACGATTTCATCGGCCCCGTGAACATCGGCAACCCCGTCGAATTCACGATCCTCGCCCTGGCCGAGGAGGTCCTCCGCCAGACGGGCTCCCGCTCGAAAATCCTGCGGCGCCCCCTGCCCGCAGACGACCCGGTCCAGCGGAGGCCCGACATCACGAAGGCCGAGCGCCACCTGAACTGGAACCCCGCCGTCCCCCTGGAAGAGGGGCTCCGGCGGACCATCGCGTATTTCCGCACCACGCTGGAGTGCGCATAGGAGAACCCATGCCCTACAACCGAAACATCCTGTGCATCGGCGCCGGCTACGTGGGGGGACCCACGATGGCCATGATCGCGCTGAAGTGCCCCGATTACCGCGTCACCGTCGTGGACGTCAACCCCGAGCGGATCGCCGCCTGGAACTCCGACGAACTGCCCATCTACGAGCCGGGGCTGGACGACATCGTCCGGGCCGTCCGGGGCAAGAACCTCTTTTTCAGCACCGACGTCGAGAAGGGGATCCGGGAGAACGACATCATCTTCGTGAGCGTCAACACCCCCACGAAGACCTTCGGCGTCGGCGCCGGCATGGCCGCGGACCTCCAGCACTGGGAGAAGACGGCCCGTCAGATCCTCAAGTGCGCCCTTTCCCCCAAGATCGTCATCGAGAAGAGCACCCTGCCCGTGAAAACGGCCCAGGCCATGGAGAGCATCCTCCGCCACACCCACAACGGGGTCTGGTTCGAGGTCCTGTCGAACCCGGAGTTCCTCGCCGAGGGGTCCGCCGTCCGCGACCTCATGAACCCGGACCGGGTCCTCATCGGCTCCCGGGAGACGGAGACGGGCCTCCGGGCCCGCGACATCCTCGTGGACGTCTACGCCTCCTGGGTCCCCCGGGACCGGATCCTCACCTCCAACATCTGGAGCAGCGAGCTGTCCAAGCTGGTGTCGAACGCCTTCCTGGCCCAGCGGATCTCCTCCATCAACTCCATCTCCGCCCTCTGCGAGAAGACCGATGCCGACGTGGAGGAGGTGGCCCGGGCCGTCGGCATGGACAGCCGGGTCGGTCCCAAGTTCCTCAACGCCAGCGTGGGCTTCGGGGGCTCCTGCTTCAAGAAGGACATCCTCAACCTGGTGTACCTGTGCCGCCACTACGGCCTGGACGACGTGGCGGCCTACTGGGAGAGCGTCGTCCGCATCAACGAGTACCAGCAGGAGCGCTTCCTCGCCACCATGCTGACGGCCATGTTCAACACCCTGGCGGGAAAGCGGATCTGCCTCTACGGCTTCGCCTTCAAGGCCAACACGGGGGACACCCGGGAGAGCCCGGCCATCTTCATCGCCCGGCGGTTGTTGGAAGAGACGGCGGAGGTGGTCATCACGGACCCGCAGGCCCTCCGGAACGCCCGGGCGGACCTGGCCGGCGCGGCGGGCACGGCCCGCTACGTCGCCGATCCCTACGAGGCCGCGGCCGGGTGCCACGCCATCGCCGTCCTGACCGAGTGGGACCTGTACCGCAAGCTGGACTACGAGCGCATCTACAGGAGCATGGAAAAGCCGGCCTTCCTCTTCGACGGCCGGAACATCCTCGACCACAAGCGCTGCTTCGAGCTGGGGTTCAACGTCTATCCCCTGGGGAAGCCGCCGCTGAAACATTTCTGAGCGGATGGAAACGGAAAACGCCATGAACACGGAACTGATCGATCGTTTGGCCACGGCCGGAACCACGAAAATCGTCTTCCTCGTCATGGACGGCCTGGGCGGACTTCCCGCCCCCGGCGGGAGGGACACGGAACTGGAGGCGGCCCGGACGCCCCACCTGGACGCCCTGGCCCGGGAGGGGGTCTGCGGCCTCCTGGACCCCGTGGGCTACGGCATCACCCCCGGCAGCGGCCCGGCCCACTTCGCCCTCTTCGGATACGACCCGGTGAGGAACAACATCGGCCGGGGCATCCTGGAAGGGGCCGGCATCGACTACCCCATGACGGAGCAGGACCTCCTCATCCGGGTCAACTTCGCCACGACGGACAAGGACGGCCTCGTCACGGACCGGCGGGCCGGCCGGATCGACAACGGGACGAACCGCCGGGTCTGCGCAAAGCTCCAGGAGGGAGTCCGGCTGCAGTCGAAGGTGCCCTTCTTCTTCGAGCCCGTGAAGGAGCACCGGGCGCTCCTGGTCCTCCGGCACGAGTCCCTGCGGGACGAGATCGAGGAGACGGACCCCCAGAGGACGGGGAAGCCGCCGCTCTCCCCCCGGGCCACGGCCCCGGAGGCGGAGGGAACCGAGGCGGTCCTGACGGAACTGGTGGCGGAGGCGAGGCGGGTCCTTACGGACGAGGAGAAGGCCAACGCGATCCTGCTCCGGGGATACGCGAAATACCGGAAATTCCCGAGCCTGGCGGAGCGGTTCAAGCTGAACCCCCTGGCCATCGCCGCCTACCCCATGTACCGGGGGATCGCCCGCCTCCTGGGCATGAACGTCCATCCGC
>JBFYXW010000183.1:0-7687 GCA_041310335.1 Syntrophaceae bacterium
AAGAGGTGGTCGAACTGGGTGACGTCCTGGTGTCCATGCTGAGCGAGCCCGAGTCGTTTGCCGCCTACTTCCTGCAGCGCGAGGGGATCACGCGCCGCAGCCTCCTCAACATCATCTCCCACGGCATCCGCGTGATCCCCACGGTGAGCCAGGAGGACCCGCCGGCGAGACGGGACCGGGAGCAGGAAATCCGGAAGGCGCCCCCGGCGAAGGAAAAGGAGAAGGACAGGGAGGCGGAAGGAGCCAAGATCCTCGGCGCCTTCACGACGGAGCTGACCGCCAAGGCCTTGGCCGGGGAGATCGATCCCCTCATCGGCCGGGAGGACATCCTCACCCGGACGATGCAGGTCCTCTGCCGGCGCTTCAAGAACAACCCCGTCCACGTGGGCGAGCCCGGCGTCGGCAAAACGGCCATCACGGAGGGCCTGGCGCGCCTGATCGTCGAGGGCAAGGTGCCGAAGCGCCTGAAGGGGTCGAAGATCTACGCCCTCGACATGGGGTCGATCCTGGCGGGCACCCGTTTCCGGGGCGACTTCGAGGAGCGGATGAAAAAGATCATCGCGGAGCTGGAAAAGCTGGACAAGGTCATCCTGTTCATCGACGAGATCCACACGATCGTCGGGGCCGGCGCGGTTTCCGGCGGCTCCATGGACGCCTCCAACATCCTCAAGCCCGCCCTGGTGTCGGGCAAGATCCGCTGCATCGGCTCCACGACCTACGACGAGTACCGGAAGCACTTCGAGAAGGACGGAGCCCTGTCCCGGCGGTTCCAGAAGATCGACGTCCCGGAACCCACGAGCCAGGAGACGCTGGAAATCCTCAAGGGCCTCCGGGAGCGCTACGAGAACTACCATCAGGTCTCCTACACGGAGGAGGCCCTCCAGGCGGCCTCGGAACTCGCGGCCCGCTACATCAGCGACCGGCGTCTCCCCGACAAGGCCATCGACGTCCTGGACGAGGCGGGGGCCTGCGCGGCCATGAGCCGGCAGGAGGAGGACTCTTCCTGCACCATCGACCGGCCCGCCGTCGAAGGCGTGGTGGCCCGGATGGCCCGGATCCCCGAGAAGAACGTGTCCTCCTCCGACGTGGAGAAACTCCGCGCCCTCGTTCCGGACCTTAAGAAGCAGATCTTCGGGCAGGACGCGGCGGTCACCGCCGTGGCGGAGGCGATCAAGCGCGCCCGGGCGGGCTTCCGGGAGCCCCAGAAGCCCATTGCCTCCTTCCTCTTCGTGGGCCCCACGGGGGTGGGAAAAACGGAACTGGCCCGGCAACTGGCGGCCATCCTGGGCGTCCCGCTTCACCGGTACGATATGAGCGAATACCAGGAAAAGCACACGGTGGCCCGCCTGATCGGGGCACCCCCGGGCTACGTGGGTTACGAGGAGGGAGGCCTCCTGACGGAGGCGATCCGCAAGGAACCCCACGCCGTGCTGCTCCTGGACGAGATCGAAAAGGCCCACGCCGACGTCTTCAACACCCTGCTCCAGGTCATGGACTACGCCACCCTGACGGACAACGCGGGTCGCAAGGCGGACTTCCGCAACGTGATCCTCATCATGACCTCCAATGCCGGGGCCCGTCAGATGGGGCGGTCCGTCATCGGCTTCGAGAGTCGGCCCGTCAACCGGGACGCCGTATCGGACGCCGTGGAGCGGACCTTCTCCCCGGAATTCAGGAACCGCCTCGACGCGGTGGTCCACTTCGAGAACCTCGAGCCGGAGATCGTCCTGCAGATCGTCCGGAAGACCGTCGGAGAGTTCGTCGCCCAACTCCTGGAAAAGGGCGTCACCCTGGAAGTGACGGATCGCTGTTATGGAGAGCTCGCCCGCCGGGGGTACTCCCCCGAGTTCGGGGCCCGGGAAATCGGCCGCCTCGTCCAGGAGAAGATCAAGCATTTCTTCGTCGACGAGGTCCTCTTCGGGCGCCTGCAGCAGGGCGGAAGGGCCCTGGCGGACGTCGAGGGAGACGAGGTCGTGATCCGCGTGCTGGAGGAGGTCCCCGGATAGTCCATGCCGGTTTTCCAGCTTCCCCGGGATCCTGTTTTTCCGCCGGGCCACCTGGCCGAGCCCACGGGCCTCCTGGCCGTCGGCGGAGACCTCTCGCCGGAGCGCCTCGTCGAGGCCTACCGGTCGGGCATCTTTCCCTGGTACGGCCCCGGGGAGCCCGTTCTCTGGTGGTCCCCGGACCCGCGGTTCGTCCTTTTTCCGGAATCGCTGAAGGTCTCCCGGAGCATGCGGCAGCTCCTGAAGAAGGACCTGTTCCGGGTCACCTTCGACCGTGATTTCACCTCCGTCATCGAAGCCTGCCAGAAGCCCCGCCCCGGGAATCCCGAGACCTGGATCACCCCGGAGATGCGGGAGGCCTACCAGGCGCTTCACGAATCCGGCCTTGCCCACTCCGTGGAGGTCTGGTATGGGGATTCCCTGGCGGGAGGCCTCTACGGCGTCTCCCTGGGCGGGTGCTTCTTCGGCGAATCCATGTTTTCCGCCATGAGCAACGCCTCCAAGGTCGCCCTGGTCATCCTGGTCCGGCGCCTCCGGGAACTCGGCTTTCGGATCGTGGACTGCCAGGTCCACACGGCCCACCTGGGGAGCCTCGGCGCCCGCTTCGTGTCCCGAAAGCGCTTCCTGGAAGTCCTTCGCCAGGGGCTCCGGCAGGAGACGATCCGGGGGAACTGGGGAAGCCTCCTGGGCGAACCGGGCCCGGGCGCTCCGTAAACGGACGGACGGGCATTCACCGGGTGTCCGATCGGGGTCGACAAAGCCGGGTCGCCTCATCCGGGCGGGCAGCCCTCTTGGACTTCCATCGGGGGGTAGCCCCGATCCCGCCCTTTCGCAACCGGACAAACCGCAGCCCAGATGCCGGAGGGAGTTTCCCGGTTCATGACCCGCACGTGCTTCGCCGCAATCCTTGTTCTCTTTCTGGCCAGTCCGGCACAGGCCGGTTCGAGCCCGGGTGTCCCGACGGGCGGAAACCCGCCCGGCAGCGCCCCCGTGTCCGCCACCGGGGCGACGCCCGCCTCCGACACCCCGGTCGCCAAGCCGGCGGGTGAAAAGCCCGTCGGCCAGGTCTCCCGGCCCGTAATACAGGAGGGGAAGGGAGCCGCCGGCGCCGGGAAGCGGGCCCTCGCCGGGTCCCAGGAAAAGCCCGGCGTCATCCGCCTCAAGGCCGTCGCGTGCAGGGTGGACCGGAAGGGCCGGGAGCAGGTCCTCCTCACCTTCAGTCGCCCCTACCGGCCTGCGCTCAAGACCCTGCCCGGGGAAAAGCCCCGGATTTATTTCGATATTCCTGGAGGTGTCACCGAACCGGGCATCGTCTCCACCCTGGATGCCCCGGGGCCCCTGATCCGGCAGGTTCGCATCCACCCGGATGCCGCTTCCGGGTCGTTGCGGGTGGCCGTCGAGCTCGTGCCGGATAGGGATTACATCGTCCGGCCCGTGGTGTACCGGAAGGAAAACCGGCTTCTCCTCGAAATCGAACCGAAGATCGTCCGAACGCGCACCCGTCCATGAAGAAGCCTCCCGTTCTCCGCTGGTCCCTCGCCCTCATCGTTGTCCTGGTCGTGGCGATCCTGTTCTGGGTCGGACAGAACCGGATGGGCGTCGACACGGACATCCTCAACGCCCTCCCCGCCGGCGATCCCGTTCTTGCGGATGCCGGGGCGGTCCTGAAGAGCCATCCCATGCAGGACCGCATCGTCGTGGATATCCACTGCGACCCGGTGGATCCCCGCATCCTGCAGGAGGGCGCCGCTCTGGTCGTCCGGAAGATGAAGGATAGCGGGCTTTTCCGCCGGGTGGGCCTGGATGCGGAGACGGGGGCCTTTCCGGAACTCGTGGACGCCGTCGTGGAAAACCTTCCCTTCCTGTTCACGGAACGGGACTTGAAGCGAAAGGTCGCCCCCCTGCTTTCCGACTCCGCCGTTCGGGATGCCGTCCGGGGACAGGCGACCCTGATCCAGGGACTGGAGGGAATCGGACAGGCCCGCTGGATTGCCTCGGATCCGCTGGGGCTGCGCTTCCTCATCCTGGGCCGGATGGCGCACCTGGCCCCGGCGAAGGGCGCCCGGCCATCGGGAGACATGCTGCTCTCCGCCGACGGGGTCCGGGGGCTCGTCGTCGCGGAACCCGTGTCATCGGCCACGGCCACCGAGTTCGCCCGCCGCGCCGACCGCCTGTTCGAAGAGCTCCAGAAGGAAGTGAACCGGACCTGGACCGGGCCCGCCCGGATCACCCTGACGCCCGTCGGCGCCTACCGGGCCGCCCTGGACAACGAAACGGCCGCCAAGGGGGACACCCGCCGGGCGATCCTCTTCTCCACCGTGGCGATCGCCCTGCTCCTGGTGGCGGGATTCCCCAGACCTTTCCTGGGACTTCTCGCCCTGGTCCCCGCCCTGATGGGAACGGCCCTGGCCTTCTTCGTCCTGTCCCTTTTCCGCTCCTCCATCTCCGTCCTCGCCATCGGTTTCGGCGGGGCCATCGTTTCCTTCACCGTCGATTACGGCATCGCCTACCTGCTCTTCCTGGACCGCAACCGCGAGACCCGGGGCCTGGAGACGACCCGGGAGGTCTGGTCCCTGGGTTTCCTCGCCATGCTCACCACGGCAGTGAGCTTCGCCTTTCTGTTTCTCAGCGGGTTCCCGGCTCTGGCCCAACTCGGGGCCTTCGCCGCCCTGGGGGTGGTCTTTACCTTCGCCTTCGTCCACCTCGTCTATCCGTTCCTCTTCCCCGTCGTCCCTCCGGCCGGACGAGAAGCGACCCCCTGGCTCCGGAACCTCGCCGAGCGCCTGCTCTCCGGCGACCCCGCCTGGAAGCCCTGGGTGGCGATGGCGCTGTTTCTCCTGCTCCTGCCCTTCGCCCGGCCGGATTTCCAGGTGGACCTGAAGTCCTTCAACACCGTCCGCTCCGAGACGGTCGCCGCGGAAGAGGTGGTCCAGCAGGCCTGGGGCGACATCCTGAACCGGGTTTACCTGCTCTCGGAGGGGAAAACCTACCGGGAATTGCAGGAGAGAGGGGACCTTCTCACGGCACTCTTGGACGAGGACCTGGACAAGGGAGCACTTTCGGCGGCCTTCGTGGCGTCCATGACGTTCCCCGGTCCCCGCCGGGCCGAGGCAAACCGGAAGGCCTGGCGGGAATTCTGGACCCAGGAGCGGCGGGAAGCCTGCCGGCAGAGCCTCCTCAAGGCGGCCGCCACGGAGGGATTCTATCCGAGGGCCTTCGAGCCCTTCCTGAACCGGCTCGTGATGCCGGCGGAAAAGGCCCTGGAGATCCCCGCATCCCTGTATCCCCTGATGGGCATCGCACCGTCTTCCGGTGTGGAACCCTGGCGCCAGTTCATCACGGTGCTCCCGGGACCCCGCTACCAGGGACCCGATTTCTTCAACCGTCTGCACTCCTCGGGACTGGCCCGGCTTTTCGATCCCTCCGTGTTCACGGACCGCCTCGGCGAGGTCATCCTGGAGGGATTCATCCGGGTGGCCGCCATCGTCGGCTTCCTGACTCTCCTGGTGTCGATGCTCTACCTTCTGGATATCCCGCTGGTTCTCGTCGCCCTGGCCCCGACGGTCTTCGCCCTGGTCTGCACCCTGGGAACCCTCCAATGGATGGGCCATCCCCCGGGAATCCCGGCGATCATGGTGTCCGCCATCGTCATCGGGATGGGAACGGACTACGCCCTCTACCTCGTCCGGTCGCAGCAGCGCTATCTCGACGAGAATCACCCGTCGATGGCGCTCATCCGCCTGTCCGTCCTGCTCTCGTTCTGCACGACGTTCCTGGGCTTCGGCGTCCTGGCCCTGGCGAGCCACGCCATGCTCCGGAGTGCCGGCATCGCCCTCGTCCTCGGGATCGGCTACTCCTTTTTCGGGACGGCGGCCATCGTGCCCCCCCTCCTGCGGAGGCTCAACCGGCCGGTGGAGTCCCCGGAGCAGCTCGCGGAACCCGGCTCACGCCAGCATGCCCGCCGCGTTCTGGCCCGTTATCGCCGGCTTGAGGGATACGTGCGGGCCTTTGCCTTCTTCAAGATGAGGCTCGACCCCATGTTCCCACGCCTGGCCTCGATCCTGCCGCACCCCCGGACGATCCTGGACATCGGCTGCGGATACGGCATCCCGGCAGCCTGGCTCCTGGAGATCAACCCGGCCGCCCGGGTCTTTGGCATCGATCCCGACCCCGACCGCATCCGGCTGGCTTCCCGGGTGATCGGCGGCCGGGGCAGGATGGAGGTGGGAAAGGCCCCGGATCTGCCGGCCGCGCCTCCGGCGGATGGAGTGCTCCTCCTGGACGTGATCCACATGCTCGACGACGGCGACCTTGCGCTCACCCTGGCCCGCATCGCCGGGGCCCTGGAAGAGGACGGCGTCCTCGTCCTCCGGGCCATCGTTCCGGCCTTTCCGAAACCCTCGGCAGAGCGCAGGTTCGAGGAATGGCGGCTGAGGGGGTCGGGCGGCCGGGCACGCTTCCGCAACGAGGAGGAGATCCGCCGGGCCGTCGAGGAGGCGGGGCTTCGCCTCCACACGATAGAGCCCATGTCGCCGGGCCGGGAAGTCTGGTGGTTCGTCGCCCGGAAACCCTGGGAACACGAACGATGAAAGGGGCCTTTTATCGTTTCCTCATGGCCCTCTCCCGGCTTCTCGGTCCCTGGGCCTTCCGGTTTTTCGCCTGGTTCATCGCCGCCGGCTATTTCCTGTTTTTCCCCCGTCGGGTCTCCCGGAGCGTCCGCTTCTACCGGATCCTCTTCCCGGAGCGGGGCTTTCCATTCACCCTCCTTCTGGCCTGGCGGCAGTACCAGAACTTCACGTCCGTCTTCCTGGACCGCTTTCTCTTCCAGGAGCGGGGCGGCGACCTGCCCTACGAAAGCGAGGGGTTTCAGCACGTCCAGGAGGCCGTCGACTCCGGGCGGGGGGGCATTCTCCTCATGTCCCACCTGGGAAACTGGGAGATCTCGGCCCACCTGCTGAAGGGAAAGGGCTTGAAGCTGCTCCTGTACGTGGGGGAAAAGCACAAGGAGCAGATCGAGCGGATGCAGAAGGAGAGCCTTTCCGAGCGAGGGGTGCGGGTCGTCGCGGCCGCTCCCGATGCGTCCTCGCCCTTCGATCTCGTGGAGGCGGTCCGCTTTCTCGGGGAGGGGGGACTGGTTTCCATGACGGGGGACCGCCTCTGGCACGAGAGCCAGCGGGCCGTACCGGTCCCCTTCGCCGGCCGTGAAGCCCGGCTGCCCGAAACGCCCCACCTTTTCTCCCTCCTGGCGGGGGCGCCGATCCTCCCCTTTTTCGTGTTTCGCGAGGCGAAGGGCCGCTACCGAATCCGGGTCCTTCCGCCTTGGACTGTCGCGGCGGCCTCCCGGAAGGACCGGGAAGAGGCGGTTCGTCGCTCCGCCCGGGACTATGCCCGGATCCTGGAGGAAGAGGCCCGGCGGAACCCGGACCAGTGGTACCACTTCGAGGAGTTCCTGGGAGAGGAGCGGCGTGAGGGCGCGAGGGTTCCCACCGGAGGAGCGTCGGGTACCGGGTGACGGAGCCGGGCCGGACCATCCCTCACGGGACCTTCAGTCCCTCATCCAGGTACCGGACGATGGGGAACAGGAAGAATTCGATCACCCGCCTCCTGCCGACATTGATCTCCACCGTGACGGACATGCCCGGGCGGATGCGGTGCAGGGCACCGTCCCGGGCGCGCAGCTCCGC
>JBFYXW010000184.1:0-3984 GCA_041310335.1 Syntrophaceae bacterium
TCGATCAAGTGGGGTCGGCGCACACCGTAAAACGGGACCGTGCAGGCGTAGTCGCCCTGTCCGATCATCTCCTCCGCCGGGATCCCCGTCATCTCCTCGATGGCCCGGTTCCAGACGATGATTTTCTTGTCCGCATCGATGGCCAGCGTCGCATCGGGGAGGAAGCTGATGATGTCGGTCAGCCTCTGCTGGGACTCCCGGAGGGCCTCCTCGGCCTGCCGGCGGGCCTGGATGTTCTCGATGATCCCTTCGTAGTAGAGGGCCTGTCCGGCAGAATCCCGGACGCAGTTGGCATTGCTGGTCACCCAGAAGACCTGGCCGTCCTTTCTGCGGACCCAGAACTCGAAGTTCCGGATGACGCCGTCCCGCTCCAGGGTTTCCCGGAAGATTTTCCGCTCCTCCGGGTCCGCGTAGATCTGGTCGGCGATGTTCGCCACGGAGCGAACCATCTCCTCCGGCGTCTCGTAGCCGCACATCCGGGCCAGCGCCAGATTGACCTGGCGATAGCGCCCGTCGGGCGTACTCTGGAAGATCCCCTCCACGGCGTGCTCGAAGATGTGCCGGTAGTTTTCCTCGGAGATGCGCAGGCTCTCCTCCATCCGTCTTCGCTCCGTGACATCCCGGGAAATCCCGCAGATGCCCGCCACGTCGCCCCGCTCGTTCCGGACGGGGGTCTTGATGATGTGGAACGTGAGCAGGGACCCGACGATGCGGTGGGTCAACTCGTACTCCACGCTCTCCCCCGCCAGGACGCGGGCGTCGGTTTCGGAGATGGTCGTCTCCGTATCCGGCTTGTTTTCGAACAGGCCGATCTCCGTGTCCCTCTTGCCCAGGAACACGTCGTCCTCGATGCGGTACCGCCTCCGGAAGAAGCCGTTGACGAGGAGGTAACGCCGCTGCGGGTCCTTGATGAAGACGAAGTCTTCGATGGAATCGAACAGGGCCCGAAGACGCTCCCCGCTTTCCCGCAGAGCCACCTCCGCTTTCCGGCGCTCGGTGATATCGCTGAGAAAGTTCAGGGTCGCCGGCTTACCATCCCAGTCGATGCGGATGCCGTTCAGTTCCACCCATTTCGTGGCGCCGCCCCTGGTCACGACCCGGAACGGATAGGTGTAAGAAGGGGAAACCGTGCCGGTCAGTCGCTCCAGGTGCCGTTCCACCACCATTTGCCGGTCGTCCGGGTGGATGAATTCCAGGAAGGACCGGGAGAGAAACTCCTCCCGCGTGTATCCGGAGATTTCGGTTGATTTCGGGTTGATGTACCGGATCTGGCCGTCCTGGGCCACGAAGATGGCCTCGTTGGCGTTTTCCACCAGGACGCGATACTTCTCCTCGGACGCCCGCAGGGCCTCCTCGGTCCTCGTATGTTCCGTGATGTCGATGAAGTGGACCTGAACGGCGGGTCTCCCCCGGAAGACGGTTGTGTTGCTGAGTGCCTCGACAGGAAGAATGGTCCCGTCGGGACGGACAAACCGGAACCGGTTGGACGGCGATGCGGGCTTACCATGCAGCGGGTCCGCCAGGCAGCTCCGGGCGGCGGAGCGCTCCTCGGGGTGGAGAAGCCCCTCCATTTCGGTTCGGGAAAGTGTGAGGAGTTCCTCCTGGGTTCGCCCCGTCATTGCTTCCAGGGCGGGGTTAACGAGGACGAAGCGGTCGTCCTGGAAGACCAGGGTGCCCAGGGGGGAGTGTTCCAGGAGGGGATCGCCCTGTTCGGAGGCGGCAATCCGCCGCCGGAGGACGCGCAATTCCTCCAGGAGCTGCACTTTGGTCATCCGTTCATCCTTCACGGGGCCTCCCGGGGTTGTGCATAACCAATGGGGCGCTTCGATGAAGGGGGCCGCCGGGTCGCGGGCGGACGCCGGAGTGGAACACGGCCAGCGGTCGCTGCGGGGCCGAACGGGCGCCGGACGTTTGCCGCTGCCAAACGCGGTTAATCTGCTGAATTCACTAATCTGATTTCCGGGAATCCGTCAAGCGGTATCGCCTGCCGCTCGCTACGGCAGGAGCGCCAGCTGGACCGGGTCCGACGTCTCGAGGCAATACTTGCCGAAATTCTCCGGCGGGGGGAGGGGGTAGTCTCCGGTGTAGCAGGCGAGGCAGAAACCGTCGGCCTCCATGCCCGTGGCGGCCACCATGCCCTCCACGGAGAGGTAGTGGACGGAATCGAGGCCGATGAACCGGGCGATCTCCTCCATGTCCTCCATCTCGGCGGCCAGCAATTCCCCCTTGGAGGAGAAATCGATTCCGTACGGACAGGGATGCCGGGTCGGGGGGCAGCTGACGGCCATGTGGACTTCCCGGGCGCCGTGGTCCCGGAGGTGCCGGACCCGGTTGCGGCTCGTGGTGCCCCGGATGATGGAATCCTCCACGATCAGGACGCGCTGGCCCGCAATGAGCGGCCGGACCGGGTTCAGCTTCACCCGGACGCCGAAGTCCCGGACCGTCTGGGTGGGCTGGATGAAGGTGCGGCCCACGTAGTGGTTGCGGATCATGGCCATCTCGAAGGGGATGCCGCTCTCCTCGGCGTAGCCCAGGGCCGCGTAGTTGCCCGAGTCGGGGAAAGGCATGACGAAGTCCACGTCGGGCCGGTACTCCCGGGCCATCTGCCGGCCCAGGCGCTTCCGGCACAGGTAGACATTCTGGCCGAAGACCTCGCTGTCGGGGCGGGCGAAGTAGATCAGTTCGAAGATGCAGCGGGCCTGCCGGACCGGCGGGAAAGGCTCGACGCTGCGGGGGCCGTGCTCGTCGATGAGGAGAATCTCCCCCGGCCGGATGTCCCGCAGGTACTGGGCCCCCACCAGGTCGAAGGCGCAGGTCTCGGAGGCGACGACCCAGCCGTCACCGAGGCGGCCGAGGCACAGGGGACGGAATCCCCGGGGGTCCCGGGCGGCAATGACCCGGTTCCGGGTCAGCATGACCAGGCTGTAGGCGCCCTCGACGCGAGAAAGCGCCTGGGCGAGGGCGCTTTCCAGGCCCTCCTGCAGGTGGTGGGCCATCAGGTGGACGATCACCTCCGTGTCCATGGTGGACTGGAAGATGGACCCCCGGGCCTCGAGTTCCTGGCGGACCGCCTGGGCGTTCGTCAGGTTCCCGTTGTGGCCGATGGCGTAGTACTCCTCGCCGTGGTGCACGAGAAAAGGCTGGGCGTTGGAGAGGGTCGACGAGCCGGTGGTGGAGTAGCGGACGTGGCCGATGGCCAGGGATCCCGTCAGCTTCGCCAGGGTCTCCTCCCGGAAGACCTCCGAGACGAGCCCCATGCCCTTGTGCCCCCAGACGCGGCAGCCATCGGCCACCTTGATGCCGGCGCTCTCCTGGCCCCGGTGCTGGAGGGCGAAGAGACCGAAATAGGCGACCCGCGCCGCGTCGGGGTGTCCGTAGACGGCGAAGATGCCGCACTCCTCCCGGGGTTTCCCGTCGCTCCGCTCCGCTGGTTCCATCGTTGCTCCTCGCAGCCTATTTCTTGCGGCCGTTTCGCGCGTCCGAAAGGATGGCCGCATGGTATTCCTGCAGCGGCGTCACCCCCCAGTCCCGCTCCCGGAGGGCCCGGACGGCCTCGCTGGTGGCCCGGGCGCCGGCCAGGGTGGTCGAGTAGGGCACGTTGTACAGGAGGGCCCCGCGCCGGATGGCCGTGGCGTCGGCGCTGGAGCGCCGGCCCACGCTGGTGTTGATCATGAGTTGGATGTCGCCGTTCTTCAAGTGGTCCAGGACGTTGGGACGCCCCTCGCTGACCTTGAGGACGGGCCAGACGTGGACCCCGTGGTCGTGGAGGAACGCCGCCGTGCCCCGGGTCCCGACGATCTGGAACCCCATCTCCTGGAACGCCTTCGCCACGGGGACGATCCCCTCCTTGTGGAGGTCGTGGACGCTGATGAAGACCCGGCCCTGAAGGGGGAGCCGGAACCCCGCGGCCAGCTGGGACTTGGCGAAGGCCATCCCGAAGGACGAGTCGATGCCCATCACCTCGCCGGTGGACTTCATCTCCGG
>JBFYXW010000187.1:0-8168 GCA_041310335.1 Syntrophaceae bacterium
CTGCGACGCCCTGATCACCATCGCCCGGGAGGCCCGGGAGAATCCCGGGCTGGTCCGCTCGGCGCCCCTCACGACGCCGGTCCGCCGCCTCGACGAGGTGAAGGCCGCCCGGGACCCCGACGTCGTCTGGAAACGGCCCCCCACGGAGACCCCGGCATGAAGAAATTCCTGGAACCGCGGTCCGTCGCCCTCATCGGAGTCCCGAGGCTCTCGGGCCCCGGGACCTACAACAACGCGGAGACCATGCTCCGGTACGGTTACGAAGGGCGCCTCTACCCCATCAACCCCAACGCGGAGGAGATCTACGGCCTGAAGTCCTACCCGAGCGTCCTGGACCTCCCCGAACCGGCGGACCTGGCCGTCATCTCCACCGGCCGGGACCGGGTCCTGCCGGCCCACGGGGACTGCATCCGGGCCGGCATCGACCGGGTCATCGTCATCACCCAGGGATTCTCCGACGCCGACGAGCGGGGAAAGGCGATGCAGGAGGAAATCGTCCGGACCGCCCGGGAGGCGGGCGTCCGGGTCCTGGGCCCCAACACCATGGGGATCCTGAACAACTTCCGGAATTTCACCACCGCCTTCATCGAACTGGAGCGACCCCGGACCTATCCGGCCGTCTCGGTCATCGCCCAGACGGGATTCATCCAGGTGGCGGCTCAAAACATGGGCTACCGCCATTTCGGCAAAGCCATCGACATCGGCAACGGCGCCGACGTGGACGTCGCGGACGCCCTCCTGTACCTGGCCGACGACCCGGAAACGGAGATCATCTTCGTTTACATGGAAGGCATGACCCGGGGTGCGGCATTTCTGGAAACGGCGGCGAGGGTCACCCGCCGCAAGCCCGTCCTGGTCTTCAAGTCGGGACGCACCCGGGCGGGGGCCCGGGCGGCCCTCTCCCACACGGGGTCTCTCGTCGGGGAGGACGCCGTCTTCGAGGCGGCCTTCCGCCGGACGGGCATCATCCGGGTGAGCGACGGGTCCGAGCTTACCGACGCCCTCCACGCCCTCTTGCTCCTGGGGGAAATGGCGGGGCCCCGCATCGCCGTTCTCACCATCACCGGGGCGGGGGGCATCATGATGGTCGACGCCTGCGAATCCCTGGGGTTGTCCCTGGCGGAGGTCCCGCCGGGACTGGCGGAAGAGCTGAAGCAGGGGATCCCCGGCTGGATCCCCGTGGGCAACCCCCTGGACATCTGGCCCATCGGGATGATCGGCGGCGACTATCCGGGCGCCTTCGGCAAGGCCCTGACGGGATTCCTCCGCGACCCCGGCGTGGATGGGGTGGCGACCATCCTGCCGTCCACGATCTCGCCGCTCCACCAGGACATGAACCTGGTAGAGGTCTTCGAACAGTCCCGCAGGGACGCGGGCAACCGGAAGCCCGTGACGATGTGGCTCTACATCGACGTGGAACCCTTCCGGGACCGCTACGAGGCCGTCCCGGGCGTGGCCTGCTTCGACACCATCGAGCAGAGCATCCGGGCCCTCTCCTTCTGCCGGCGGTGGCATTTGGCAAAGAACCGGAGGGAGCCCGTCCAGCGGCCGTTCCCGGTGGACCGGGAGGCCCTTGCCCCGCTCCTGGCAAAAGGGAGGGAACGGGGATTCCTCCTCGGAGAGGATGCCCTGGACGTCCTCCGGTCCTTCGGCATCCCCGCAGCCCGGGGAGCGACAGCGGCGGGCCGGACCGAGCTGGAAACCCTGGCGCCCCGCTTCCGCTACCCCGTGGTCCTGAAACTGGCGGGGGACGCCTTCCTCCACAAGACCGAATGGGACGGTGTCATCACCGGCATCGCCCGCCCCGGAGAACTGGCAGACGCCTACGAGCGGCTCCTGGAGAACGTCCGGCGCCGCAGCCCTGGAACCCCCGTGGAAGTCGTCCAGCTCCAGGAGCAGGCCGCAGGCCTGGAAATCCTCCTGGGGATCAGGCGGGATTCCCAGTTCGGCCCCGTGGTTGCCTGCGGGCTCGGGGGCATCCACGCGGAGGTCTTCCGCGACGTGAGCCGGGCCCTGGCGCCGGTGGACGCGGCAGAGGCGGAGGACATGCTCCGCTCCCTGAAGAGCGCCCCAATCATCGAGGGCGCCCGGGGCCGCCCGGGGATCGATCGGAAGGCACTGATCGACGTCCTGGAGCGACTGTCCTTCCTGGCCCTGGAGGTCCCCGACATCGCCGAGCTGGACATCAACCCCCTGATGGCCTCCCCCGGGGGCTGTCTCGCCGTGGACGCCCGGATCATCTGGAACGAGTAACCCGGGGCCGCCCCGGTTGACTTCCCTCCCCGGAACGGTATAGGATCGCACAAGAAGGGACCGGGGATTCCACTCCCGGCGTGTCGCCGGCGACACACCCGAACGATCTACCCCTGGACGAGAATCCGTACGATCCATGAAAAAACTGCTGGCCCTGACCAAGCGTGACCTGCTGCCCCGGCTCTGGGCCGCGGACCCGAACATCCACCGGATGCTCCGTGATTCGAAGCATGTCGAGGAGGCCCGGCACCTCCTCTTCGACTACTTCAACTCCCTGGACCGGGCGATGTTCAACATGAAGCCGGGGACCTACTTCTCGAACATGAACATCATCGAGAAGCGCAACGCCAGGGAGTGCATCCGCGTCTTCGCCAACACGATCCGGACAGAGAACGAGTTCCGCACGGGCGCCTCGCCGCTCACCCTCCTGTGCAACCTCGCCCAGGAAAGGGACGGCGCCCTCGAGGCCGTCTCGGAGGGCTTCCTCATGGAGTACCTGGCCCTCTTCCACGGGATCACCGGCAAGTACGGGAAACACATCAAGAGCCACGACATCTTCCGGCTCGCCGACGGCCGCGAAGCCGCCCTCATCCGCTCCGCCCAGCTCGACGACTACGGCGCCTACATCCGGAAGTACCTGAAGCGCTACCGGACGGGCCAAGACCGGGTCCTCGTCCGGGAGCGGGCGAAGCTCCGGGACGACATCCTCCGCCACTTCGGGGCCTCGAGGGAAGACTGGGGGAACCACATCTGGCACCTCCGCCACGTGATCCGGGACCTGAAGACCCTCCGCGCCCTGGTGACCCTGGAGCCCGACGAGGTCGCGGGGATCGAGGCGGCGCGGGAGGCGGGCATCCCCTTCGAGATCACCCCCTACTACCTCTCCCTCTTCCACAAGGAGGGGCGGGTGGACCACGACCGGCAGATCCGCGCCCAGGTCATCCCCAGCGCCCGTTATTGCTCCGGCGTCGTCGAGAGCGCCCAGGCGGGGGTCGACATGGACTTCATGGGGGAAAAATCCACGAGCCCCATCGACGGCATCACCCGGCGCTACCCCGAGATCGTCATCCTCAAGCCCTACAACTCCTGCCCCCAGATCTGCGTCTACTGCCAGCGGAACTGGGAGATCAAGGCCATGGACCAGCGGGAGGTCCGGATGAGCCGCCAGAAGGTCCGGGAGGCCCTCGGCTGGATCCGGGACAACGAGTCCATCACGGAGGTCCTCGTCACCGGCGGGGACCCCCTGACCCTCCGGAACGAGTACATCGACTGGCTCCTGGGGGAGATCGCCGCCATCGACCACGTAGAGCGGATCCGCATCGGGACCCGGATCCCCGTGACCCTCCCGTTCCGCATCAACGACGGGCTCCTGGAGGTGCTCCGCAAGTACCACCGGTGGGGCAAGCGGGAACTGGCGATCGTGACCCACTTCGAGCACCCGACGGAGATGACGGAGGACTCCCTGGCGGCCATCGGCAAGATCAAGGCCCTGGGCATGAACGTCTACAACCAGCAGGTCTTCACTTACTACAACAGCCGGCGCTTCGAGACGGCCCTCCTCCGGAAGGTCCTGAAGCTGTCGGGGATCGACCCCTACTACACCTTCAGCACCAAGGGGAAGGAGGAGACCGTCGACTTCCGGGTACCCATCGCCCGCATCGAGCAGGAGCGCCGCGAGGAAGCCCGTCTCCTGCCAGGGCTGGTGCGCACCGACGAGCCGGTCTTCAACCTGCCCCGCCTGGGCAAGTCGAACCTGCGGGCCTGGCAGGACCACGAGGTCATCATGATCCTCCCCGACGGCCGCCGGATGTACCGCTTCTATTCCTGGGAGGTCCGCCTGGTGACGGCCTTCGACTACATCTACACGGACGTCTCCATCTACGACTACCTCCAGCGCCTCGGCCGGGACGGGGAAAACGTCAACGATTACATGACGATTTGGTATCACTTCTAAAGGAGGGGGCAGGTTCGGAATTCGCCTCCTCTCTTTTCCCGTGACAGCCCCCGCGCCCCGGAGCAGCCAAACTTTGCGGGGGCGCGGCCGGAGGTTCCCAGAGGAAGCATTGGGAAGCGTGTCCACGCCCGAGGCTTCCCGGATCGACAGCGACGCAAGGCGGAAACGCTTCCGCGACGGCGGGAACCCCCGTGACAGCCCCCGCGCCCCGGAGCAGCCAAACTTCGCGGGGGCGCGGCCGGAGGCATTCAGACGGAGCTCCGGAAAGGCAGATCTCTTTTGGAATCGACTCTCCGCAAACCCCCCTGGCTGAAGGTTCCCCTCCCCCGCGGACCCGCCTTCGCGGCGGTGGACCGGACACTCGCGGACCTGGGCCTCCACACCGTCTGCCGGGAGGCCCGCTGCCCCAACCGGGGGGAATGCTACAGCGCCGGCACCGCCACCTTCCTGATCCTGGGCGACACCTGCACCCGAGACTGCCGGTACTGCAACGTCCGCCACGGAATCCCGGAACCGCCGGACCCGGGGGAACCGGAGCGGGTCGCCGAGGCGGCCCGCAGGCTCCGTCTCCGCTACGTCGTCGTCACCTCCGTGACCCGGGACGACCTCCCCAACGGGGGCGCCTCGCACTTCGCCGCCTGCGTGGATGCCTTGCGGCGCGCGATCCCGGGCTGCCGCGTCGAGGTCCTCGTCCCCGACTTCCGCGGCGATCCGGCCTCCCTGGAGGTCGTGCTCGCCGCGCGCCCCGACGTGATCAACCACAACGTCGAGGTGGTCCCTCGGCTGTTCCCGGCCCTGCGCCCCCGGGGAGACTACCGGGCGTCGCTGGAACTGCTCCGCAGGATCTCCGCGGGAGAGAGCGCCGAGCAAGGGAGCCGCCCCGTCTCCAAGTCGGGCCTGATGGTGGGATTCGGGGAGACCCGGGAGGAGATCACGGAGGTGCTGGAAGACCTGCGGATGGCGGACTGCCTCCACCTGACCGTGGGGCAGTACCAGCAGCCCACGCGAGAGCACCGGCCCGTGGCACGCTGGTGGACCCCGGAGGAATTCGGGTCCATCGGGGAGGAGGCCCGGCGCCTGGGGTTCCGGCACGTGGCGGCGGGTCCCCTCGTGCGCTCTTCCTACCGGGCCGCCCAGGCCGTTCCCGAAACCGACGAGAAGGGTTGACGAAGTCAGCGTGAACAACGAACGCAAGATCGTTTTCTACACCTGCTGGGCCCACTTCCTGTTCCACTGCTTCGAGGTGGCTTTCCCGGCCCTGGCCATCCCGCTCACCCTGTCCCTGGACATGGACCTCGCGGCCGTGCTGGCCCTGGGGTTCCCCATGTACCTCCTCTTCGGACTCTGCTCCCTCCCCTGGGGAGTCGCCGCAGACCGCTTCGGCAACCGCCGCATCCTGGTCCTGGCCCTTTTCGGCGCCGCCGCCGGGGCCCTGTGGACCGCACTGGCCGACTCTCCCGTCACCATCGCCGCCTCGCTGGCCGTCACCGGGTCCTTCATCGCGGCGAGCCATCCCGCGGGCATGGGTTTCATCACCGGA
This sequence comes from Syntrophaceae bacterium, assembly GCA_041310335.1. Lineage (GTDB taxonomy): Bacteria > Desulfobacterota > Syntrophia > Syntrophales > PHBD01 > PHBD01. The sequence goes on from JBFYXW010000187.1 coordinate 5,748, forward strand.
GGGGTGAAGAATCGCGGCTCGGCCCTGGGGATCAACGCCGTGGCGGGAAGCGTCGGGCTCGTGGCCGCCCCCTTCCTGGCAGGCCTCCTGAACTGGTTCTTCGGCTGGCGGGCCGTCTACGGGGTCCTGGGCCTCGTGGCCCTCCTGGGCGGCCTGGCCCTGGCGGCGGCCCGAATCGACGAAACGCCCCTTCCCGGCCGGGAGCACCCCGAACTCCCCCCTGAACACAACCGGAACGCCCGCCTCCGCCGGCTCCTCCTGTTCTTCTGGATCGTCACCCTCGGGGGCCTGGCCTACCGGATCAACATCGTCTCCCTGCCGGCGTACCTGGAGTACCACGCCCCGTTCCTCTCGAATTTCCTGCGGTCGATCCGGCTCCCGGACCACCCGGCCATGGCCACCTTCGCCGCCGCGGCCCTCACCTCACTGGTCTACATCGCCGGGATCGGGGGCCAGCTGGCGGGAGGCAAACTGGCGGACCGGCGGGAATTGAGAAAGCTGTACCTCCTCTTCAACGCCATCACGATCCCCTTCGTCCTCGGGATGGGAATCCTCCAGGAGCAGCCGCTGTTTCTCGCCGCCTGCCTCTACGTCTTCTTCGCCCTGGGCATCCAGCCCATCGAGAACAGCCTCATCGCGATGTTCTCGCCACCAGCCTGGCGAAGCACCGGCTTCGGCATCGCCTCCGTCCTGATCTTCGGCGTCGGTTCCCTGGCAGTCTACGTCGTCGGCGGGCTGAAGGATTCCTGGGGGTTCCCTTCGGTCTACTGGGCCGCCGGGTGCCTGATGGGCTTGATCGTCCTCCACATCCTCCTCCTGATCCGGTGGACCCGGGGCACGTCGTTCCGCAACCTCTAATCCCGCGTTTTCCATTTACAGCGGCGGCCGCATCATCTATGCAGGGAAGCGGTTGTCCCGGGAGGCCTGGGCGGTCCTTTCGGCAGCCGATTGCCCGGCAGTCCACACGAGGAGGAACATGGAAGCGTTCGACCTGATCGTCATCGGCGGCGGCCCCGGCGGGCACGCCGCGGCGGAGGAGGCCGCGCGCCGGGGGGCCCGCGCGGTCATCCTGGAGCGGAGCGGCTGGGGCGGAACCTGCACCCACCGCGGCTGCATCCCCACGAAGGCCCTCCTGGCCTGCAGCCGGTCCCGGACGGCGCTGAAAAGGGCGGGGCGCCTGGGCGTCAAGGCCCCCGACGTTCCCCTCGACTTCGCCGCGGCGCGGAGGCACGCGGGGCAGATGGTCCGGATCGCCGCCCTGGGGGCACACCAGTTCCTCCGGGAGGCCGGCGCGGACGGCCGGATCGGCACGGGAACCCTCATGGCCCCCGGGGAGGTGGAATGGACCGCGACCGACGGGACGAAGGCGCTGCTCTCGGCCCCATCCGTCGTCATCGCCTGGGGCTCCGAGCCGTCCCTTCCCCCCGGTGTCGTTCCGTCTTCCCGCATCCTCACCTCCGACGGCTTCCTCGAACGGGAGAGCCTTCCGGACAGCGCCGTGGTCCTGGGCGGCAGTTTTATCGGGGTCGAGTTCGCCACGTTCCTGGCGGAAGCGGGCTGCCGGGTGACCCTGGCGGAGGCCCTTGAGGGGATCCTGCCCCTCGAGGACGACGACGTCTCGGCCTTTCTTGGCAAAGAGCTCACCCGCCTGGGAATCACCCTGCACACCTCCACCGCCGCCGAGTCGCTGCGGGAGGAGGCCGGTGGCATCCGGGCGGCCCTGGCGGGTCCCGCGGGCCCCCTGGAACTGGAAGCGGACATCGCCCTCGTCTGCACGGGCCGGAAGCCGCTGTTGGACAGAAACCAGCTGGACAGGCTGGGCATCGACTACGACGGGCGGGGGATCCGGGTGGACGACCGCCTGGAGACGAGCTGCCGAGGGGTCTTCGCCGTCGGGGACGTGACGGGCGGGGTGATGCTGGCCCACCGGGCGGCCTCCCAGGGACGCGCCCTGGCGAGCCGCCTCTTCGGGGACGGGTCGGTCCGCCACGACGACGCCTTTGTCCCCTCCGTCATCTATACCCACCCACCGGCGGCCCGGGTGGGCCTCACGGAGCGGCAGGCCGCCAAGCGGGGCCTCCCGGTCCGGGTGACCCGCTCCGATTACGGGGCCAACATCCTCGCCCGGATCGAGCTGGCGGGGGCGGGCTTCGCCAAGGCCGTCTTCCTGGGGGACCGGCTGGCGGGCGCCGCCGTCGCCGGCGAGGGGGCTGGGGAACTCATCGCTCCCTTGACCCTGGCCGTCCAGGCCGGCCTGGACCGGGCGGCCCTTCGCAACTGGATCCTTCCGCACCCGGGCTACAGCGAGGTCTTCCAGGGGCTGTTCCGGGAGTGAGCGGGCGGCGGGGCACCCTCTCCCGCCCGTTGCCGAAATCGCCCGGGAAAGGCCGCGGCGGTCATGGGGCGAACGCCGGCGAATGC
>JBFYXW010000188.1:0-6487 GCA_041310335.1 Syntrophaceae bacterium
CCGGAAACCCTCCAGGTGGAGGTGTTCCGGCCGGATCGTCCCGTTCTCGCAGAGCAGGACGGCCCGCTCCATGACGTTTTCCAGTTCCCGCACGTTTCCGGGCCAGTCGTGCCGCCGCAGGAGGTCCAGGGCTTCCCGGGTCAGGACCGGCGCGGTCCGCCCGTTGACCTGGCTGTACTTCTGGAGAAAGTGATCCGCCAGGAGGGGAACGTCATCCATCCGCTCCCGGAGGGCCGGAATTTTGACGGGGATGACGCTCAACCGCCAATAGAGGTCCCGGCGGAACTTCGTCTCCTCCACCGCCTTTTTCAAGTCCACGTTCGTCGTGGCGACGATGCGAACGTCGACGGCCACGGGCTCCCGGCCGCCGAGGCGGTCCACCTGGGATTCCTGGATCACCCGGAGCAGCTTCGCCTGCAGGCTGACGTCCATCTCCCCGATTTCATCGAGGAGGAGGGTCCCGCCGTGGGCCAGTTCGAATTTCCCGGGCTTCCTCTGGATGGCCCCGGTGAAGGCGCCCTTTTCGTAGCCGAACATCTCGCTCTCCAGGAGGTGCTGGGGGATGGCGGCGCAGTTCACGGCGACGAAGGGCTTCCCGTTCCGGCCGCTGTGCAGGTAGACGAAGCGGGCGAACAGCTCCTTGCCGGTACCGCTCTCGCCCTGGATCAGGACGGTGGAGCGGCTGTCGGCGACGCGCTTGAGGATGTTCAGGATCTCCAGGATGGAGGGGTCCGCCGTGATGATGCCTCCCTGTCCGGGGAGGAGGCCCGCCGGGCGCGCCTCCTCCCGCCCCGGGGCTTCATGGGAGGCGAGGACGTTCCGGATGATGAACTCCAGGTCGTCCAGGGTGAAGGGCTTCATGAGAAACTCCGAGGCCCCCTCCTTCATCGCCTCCACGGCGGTGTTCACCGTTCCGTAGGCCGTGACGAGAATGACCGGCGTCTCGGGGGACCGGCGCTTGATCTCCCGCAGGACGTCCATCCCCCCCAGCCGGGGCATCCTCATGTCCGTAACGACGACATCGTAGTGGCCGTCCCCGAACTTCTTCAGGGCCACGGCACCGTCTTCCGCCGCGTCGACCTCGAACCCGCAGATTTCCAGGGATTCCGAGAGGGCGGCGCGCATGGAGGAATCGTCGTCGACTACGAGCACATGCGTTGCTTCCATCATTCCTCCTTCCGATCGTGCCCGCCGGCGGCCTTCATCCGAGAGCCCCGGCGCCCGTTCCGGCGCCCGCCGCCTCCGGGAGGCAGGGCAGGTACAGGACCAGGGAAAGGCCCGCGGCATCGTCGCCGGTGAAGCGGATGATACCCCGATGGGCCTCGATGATGTTTCGAACCACCGCGAGGAAAATCCCCTCCTCGCGGTTTTCCTCGCGGAAGACGTCCCGGATGACCCCATCGGGCAGGTCTTCCCGCAGAGCGCTGAAAAGGCGGAAACGAACAGCCGCCCAGGACGGCGCGTCGCCTCCCCCGGGCAGCGCCACGGGAGACGCCGTTTCGATGACCAGCCTGCCGCAAGCAGTGGAGGCGGACAGCAGCTTCAAAACCATCTGGACCACGAGGTGCCGGAGCATCTGCCGGTCTCCCCGGATCACCGGCTCCCCCGTACCGTAGCGGACCTCGAGAAACGTCTCATCCCCGTCCGTGAAAGCCTCGTGGGATTGAAAGATCTCCGCCAGGATCTCGTGGAGCCGGACCGGCTGGAGGCAGAATCCGTAGATCCAGCTTGCCGACAGGAGGTTCCCGATCCGCGATTCGATTTCCCTCACCGAGGACAGGATGCGCTCGACCCGCCGCCGGCTGCGGTCGTCCCTCTGCTCCCGGAGCAGGAGCGAAGCCATCAGCTCGATCGATCCGAGGGGATTGCGGATCTGGTGCGCCACTTCCTCCGCCATGCCGCCCAGCGCCGCCAGGGTTTCCCGGCGCCAGAGGCCCTCGTGCCGCTCCATGGGCGGGCCGGCCGCGGCATCCCGCGGCGGCGCCGGTCCGCTCAGCGGTTCGTGTTCCTGTATTTTCGCGACCACTGCGCATCCTCCCGGGCAAAATCGGCCACCTTCCCCCAGAACTCGTCTTCCCCCGCCCCCCGCACCCGGGCGAACGCCTTCTCCGCTCCCGCCGGGTTTCCCCGGCCTTCCAGGGCTCGTCCGACGCGGTACGACGACCACCGGCGCAGGGACGCCTCCGGGGCGGCGCCGGAGACATCCTCCAGGAGCCGGATCCCCTCCCGGACCGACGCGTCCTTTCCATCCTTCAAATAGCACTCGGCCAGCCGGACGCGTCCGTCGGCCAGGGCGACGGCGTGCCTTTCCGGGTCGGCGGACAGCCCCTGAAGCGCCTTCCGATATTCCTCAATCGCCCGGTCCGTTCGCCCCTCCGCGTCCAGCAGCCGCGCCAGATCGCGGTGGAGAGCGGAGAGTTCCTCCTTGCCGGGCATCCGGTTCAGGGCCTCCTCGTACCGCAGGATCGCTTCCCCTTTCCGTCCGGCGCTCCCGAGGAGTTCCGCCTGCAGTGCGGCGACCTCCCCCTGCAGGGAGGCGTCGCCCTTTCCGCGGACATCCTGCAGAAGGCGCGTTGCTTCCGCCGCCTCCCCGTGCTTCAGGTGGAGCCTGGCGACGGACACCGCCAGGAGGTCCCGGGCCCGGTCATCGGGAGCCCGCCTCCGGAGGGATTTCCAGAACGCCATGGCCTCCCCGTCGAGCCCGACCGATGCCAGGCTTTTCCCGATCCCGTGCAGCCGCCCGAAATCGAGCTGCTTCTGGAGATCCCGGGCGGGGATCCGGAAATACAGGGCCGCCACGGCGGCATGATCGCCCCTCTGAAAGGAGTCGTCGAGGAGCTTCTCCAGGGAGGCCATCATCCAGGCCCGGCTGGGCGCCGCGAAGGGACCCTGCGGATAGGCGGATCCGACGTGCTGGAACTCCCGGAAGGCCTCCGCGTAGCGGCCCTTCACCCAGAGTCCGTAGGCCCTCTGAAACCGCACCCGCTCGATCAGCGCCGGGTTCCGGGCGGTCCGGAGGAGCTGGTCGTAGGCTTCCAGGGGATCCCGAAAGGCCGGCGCGAGGGACAGGAAAAAGGGGACCTTCAGGTCCGGCCGGATCAGTCCGATGTTGGCCGCGGCGAGGGTGCTCTCCGCCCCCTCCCAGGAGTCGGGTTTTCTGTCCCGGACCCGGCTGAACACCGCCAGGGCCGCCGTCGGCCGGTCCGCCTGGAACAGCGCGCACCCCAGGACATAGAGCGTGGCCGCCCCCTGCTCGCTTTCCGGATGGAGACTCGCCGCCAGGGCAAGGATCCGGACGGCCTCGGCGTACTCCTTGGACCAGTAATGGGCGAGCCCCAGGTTCAACAGCGCCTCCGGGGACAGGGCCGACAGGTCGGGCCAGCGGCCTTGGACAGCCTTGGCTCCCTGAAGGGCCGCGTCGACCCTGCCCTCGGCGAGGTGAAGCGCCATCAGGCCGAGGGCCGCGGCCCTGGCCTGCGGGTGCTCCGGATGGCGGGACAGGAAATCCTCCAGGCGGGCGGCGGCAAGCTGCGTCTTGCCCGTCTTCCGGCTCATCTCGCCGAGGGTGAAGGACGCATCGGCGGCATGGGGGGAATCGGGATACCGGATCAGCATCTTTTCCAGCGCCGCCGCGGCTTCATAGTAAAACTTCAATTGCTCGTAACACCGGGCCAGGTTGAAATACACACGGTCATTTCCTGGAGATGGATCGGCATGGCGCTCGAGGATCCGCTTGTAGGCATCCACGGCCTCCAGGAGTTTCCGGTTGTTCCCCTCTCCCATCCGGCCGTAGCAGTCCGCCTGAAGGCGCGCTGCCTGTTCCAGCACCGTCGCCTCGACATGATTTTGACGCAACAGATCGCCCAGCAGTTCGGCGGCGCGGCCGAAGCGGCCTCCGTCATATTCCGCATGGGCGGAGGTGAGCAGGGGGTGCGAGGACGAAACGGGGGACCTTGGCGCTTCCCCCGCCGCCGGCCTCAGGGCGCTGCCGCCCGGTTCCCGGTCGCCGGCGGCGGCGTCAACGTTTTGACGAGCCGGAGGTCCCGCCGCCGGACCCGCCGTTGCCGGTGCGTCGGGCGTGCCGGTCGCCGTACCGGTGGACGGCGGAACAGCCGGGCCGGCCGGGTTTTCCCGGGGGACGGGCACTCCCTGGGCCGGCTCCCTCACCTCCCTCCCCCTCATGGTCGTGGGAGAGGAAGAGGCTGCTGCTTGCCGCGCCCTTTCCGGGCTCCGGGAGACGTAGACCCGATACCAGGTTCCCTTTCCGGGAAGGACAACCTTCCTGACGGAAGACCGGTACCCCTGATCCCGCAGCGTCGCAGCCTCCGCGTTTGCCTTTTTGATATTCTGAAACGAATGAAGGTGGATGGATGGAGAGCCGGCGGGGCTTCGGCCGGCCCGGGCGGTCGACGCCGCGGGTAGCATCATGAGGAGAACCAGCAAGAGCGCAAGCGAAAGGATCCTCCACAGACAGAGGGCCTTCCCGCACACCGCGGCCATGGTCATGACACCCCCGAACAGACGATCCGTCACCGATGCCTCCAATGAAATCCGACCCGGGCTCCCGGAGGGGGGAAGGCACACACTGGAAAGGACATTCCGGAAGAACCCTGAGCCCGGAAAAGCAAGTTGCATACCACCACCAAGTTGGCAGGCGAATCCCTGCCCACGTTCATGGCATCCCCTTTGCATTATTCCCGTCGGAGCAACCTCGGTTGCAGCCGGTGCTGAAGGTCCGGCGGAGAAAGGATGGAGCCATGGCCAAGGAAAAGGAAAACGTGTCCAACCGCAGGGAGTATTCGAGAGTGTATGCGTATATTCCCCTCGCGGTCCGCAAGGTTCCCCCGGAAGAGCACACCGTCGTGAGGGCCAGGCTGGCGGGGGACTCCGTGCTTCCGGGGGCGGGGATCGTCCCGGAGCTGGGGGACCGCATGCTGACCGAATGGCTGAAAATGCTCAACAACAAGATGGACAGCATCATCCGGATGCTGTCCATCCAGTCCGAGGGCTTCCAGTGCCTCCCCTCCAAGGCGGTCCAGATCAGCGGCAGCGGTATCTACCTTTCTTCGGTGGAATCATTCGAACCGGGAGATCTGCTGGAAATCAGGATGATCCTCACCGTCGGTCATCCGACGGCTATCTTCGCCTACGGGAAAGTCACCAAGGCGGAGAGGCAGACCAGCGGTTGCGTGGTGGCGGTGTCCTTCGTTCAGATGGACGATCCCATCCGGGACGAGATCGTGCGCTTCGTTTTCGAACGGGAGCGGGAGATCCTCCGGGAGAAAAGGACAGCGGAGTAGGCCATGCTGGTCATCATCGGGTGCATCATCGTCCTAGTCTCCGTCATCGGCGGTTACCTCATGGAACACGGGAACCTTTCCGTGCTCTTCCAGCCCGCCGAGCTCGTCATCATCGGGGGGGCCGCCATCGGCGGTTTTATCATCGCGACACCGATGAAGCTGCTGAAGGGGGTCATCCATGCTTTCCTCGGCCTCTTCACGGCAAAATCCCTGGGGGCCTCCGATTATCTGGACGTGCTGATGCTCCTCAACGGCCTCTTTTACAAGATCCGCCAGGAGGGCCTCGTCTCCGTCGAATCGGATGTGGATCAGCCCGAGAAGAGCACGCTGTTTAACCGGTATCCGAAAATCCTCAAGAACCCCCGCGCCATCGGCCTCGTCACGGACACGCTCCGGATGGTCATGACCACGACCATCGCCCCTCACGAGCTGGAAGCATTGATGGACACGGAGATCGAGGCCCACTTCGAGGAGATGATCAGCCCCTCCAAGACCGTCACATTCGTGGCGGACGCCCTGCCCGGCCTCGGGATCGTGGCCGCCGTCCTGGGCGTCGTCCTGACCATGGGAAAGATCGGGGCGCCTCCGGAGGTCCTGGGTCACAGCATCGGGGCGGCCCTGGTGGGGACCTTCCTCGGCGTCCTTTTATGCTATGGATTCGTGGGACCCATGGGGCGGAACATGGAGCACGCAGCCGCGGAGGAAATCCAGTATCTCCAGGTCTACAAGGCTGCGCTGATCGCCTTTATCGGCGGCGCCGCGCCCAAGGTAGCCGTTGAATTCGGCCGGAGGGTCATTCCCGCCCACGACAAGCCGTCCTTCCTGGAGGTCGAGGCGGCCCTGCGGAAAGCGAAGCGCTGATTGAGGCAGAAAGACCCGGTATGGAAGACCGCGCCCCCATCGTCATCCGCAGAATCAAGAAAAGGAAGCACGCCGAGCACCACGGTGGCTCCTGGAAGGTCGCCTACGCCGATTTCGTGACGGCCATGATGGCCTTTTTCCTTCTCTTGTGGCTGATCACGATGGTGTCCCCCGACAAGCGCCTAGCCGTTTCCGAATACTTCAAGAATTTCAATATTTTCAAGGAGCAGACCGCCGGCGGCCGCTCCTTCATGGACAAGAACGCCGGCGTCCTCACCCTGACCAGCCAGTCCATCCGCCTGGGTCCCCAGGACCTGGCGAACAAA
>JBFYXW010000190.1:0-8779 GCA_041310335.1 Syntrophaceae bacterium
ATGTCCTCGGAGTGCTCATCATTGCGGAGGATCGCATGGGGGCTTGGGGCGACCTGGAAATAGCGTGAATTGAAAATCCCATCTCCGTCTACCCGATCCATTAGTTTACATAACATATCTTATCAGACATAGCGCGGCGGGCACCGTTCCGGAAACCGATTGGAGAACGGCAGTCGACACAAAATATGGTTTGGTGATTGCGGGGGCCGGAAACAGCGGTTGTCCTTCCGGAGACTCTGGGGATCGGGACGGACGCATGCTCCCTCGTGTCCGGGGTATTCGTGGGGAAAGGTCCGTGATGACCGGACGCAGGACTCAGGGGCGCTGGTTGTCGTCTTGCCAGAAGGTTTGCCAGAACGGATAGGAACTCCCCCGAACGAAGGCCGTCCGCGTGAGGACGTGGTCATTCGCTCTGAAAAAGAAGGCCGCCGTGTCGTAGCGGACCAGGTCTCCGTGACCGCTGACGTTGAAGTTCGTGGGAAGGACGTCGCTCATGGGGATCCCGACGGTGAGCTGGCCCCCGCGGTAGTGCATCCGTTCGTAGAGGAGGAGAAACTCCCCGCCCAGGTTGTGCACTTCCGTCGGGGGGCCATAGACGGAAAGGACCTCCCCGAGACCGCTGATTCCCGCCTGGAAGCGCGTTTCCGGATCCGGGAGGTCATTCCCCTCCCGGGCGTGCATGACCCGGAAGGAAAGGCATCCCGTCAGGAGAACCGATGCGAGAACGAAGACCAGCGCTGTTCTAAAAGGGGAGGCCATAGGACGCCTCTCCGGCCTGGAAGGAAGCGCCGTGGTGGGTCACCACGTCCTTATGATTGAGGAAGAACACCACCTGGTCCTGACGGGTGTCCATGTTGACGAACGTGACGATGGCGAGCCAGAGGCCCGTCGTCTTGGTCAGCTTGCTCGTATAAACGTAAGCATTTCCATTGGATAACCGGACGATCTGGGACGGCGGCCCGAAGAGGCGCAGCACCTCGGCGCCGGTGGTCGCCCCCGGCGTGACGCGGGAGAGGGACCCTTGATCGATGGGCCGGAAATCCCGGCTTCGTCCGGCCGCGGCGCATCCCGCGACGAACAGGGCTACCGCGATCAGGCATCCGAGCCAGATCCTCGTCTTCATTTCGATCCCCCTACATTCCCTCTTCCGCCAGCTTTTTCAGCAACTGGAGCTGCCGGTCTGTCAGGTTTTTCGGAACCTGGACGCTGATCTTGACGAACTGGTCGCCCTTCCCGCCGCCCTTCATGTGGGGCGCTCCGTATCCCTTCATGCGGATCTTCGTGTTGTTCTGCGTTCCCGGCGGGATCTTGAGCCTCTTGGTGGTCCCCTCCAGGGTCGGCACGTCGATGCTGGAGCCGAGGGCCGCCTGGGTGAAGGTCACGGTCTTTTCCACGTGGATGTCGCTTCCGTCCCGGGCGAAGATGGCGTGCGGCAGGATCGAGATGTGAAGGTACAGGTCCCCCGGGGGGCCTCCGAAGGCGCCGGGGTATCCCTTCCCGCCCAGGCGCAGCTTCTTGCCAGCGGGGATGCCGGCGGGGATGCGGATGTTGATCTCCTCCACCTTCCCTTCGTGGGGGATGGCGATCTTCTTTTCCGCCCCGAGGACGGATTCCTCCAGCGTGACGGCGAGGTTGTATTCCAGGTCCTGGCCCTGCTGGGGACTGTTTCCGTAGGCCTGCCCTCCGCCGAAGAGATCGGCGAAGGGATCCGCCTCGGCGCCGCCAACCCCCCCTCCCCTTCTGGTGGAGGTCCGGTAGGTCCGGGCCCCTCCGCGGCCGAAGCCGCCGAAGCCGAAACTGCGCAGGATCTCATCCAGGTCTGCTCCCCGGAAGATGTCCTCCTGGGAGTAGCGCTGCCGGAACTGGTCGGCGGACCCGAACTGGTCGTACTGCTGGCGCTTCTCCTGGTCGCTGAGGACGGCGTAGGCCTCACTGATCTTCTTGAACTTTTCCTCCGCCGCCTTGTTGTTCGGGTTCTTGTCGGGATGGTACTTCAGGGCCAGTTTCCGGTAGGCCTTTTTGAGTTCCTCCGTCGAGGCCTGTTTTTCCACCCCGAGGGTCTTGTAATAGTCATCCGCCATGTTCGTCATTCCCTGCAGTTCTGATGGCCCGCATTCGGAAAGAGGAGGACGCCGGCCGGGACTCTCCGGGATCCGCATAAGGGATGGAACCGCCGCGGAACAAACCGGAACCTTCCCCTCTCTGCCCACGGCATGAGAGTAGCCATTGCCCGGAATTTGTCAAGAATGACCGTGCGGGATTCGGTTCCGCAGATCCGGAATCCCGCGGCCTGTTCGGGCAGGTCGATCCTGGAGCCCGCCGCAGGTTCGACCGGGGCATGGGGACCACGGGGATTCGGCAGGGAGCGCTCAGGCGTTCCGTCCCAGTTCAAACGCCTTCCAGTTGGCCTCTGCGACCTTCGGAGGGAAGGACTCGCGAATGCCCTTTTCCCATTGTTTCCCGTCGATTTTCAGGAACTTTGCCAGGACGCCCAGGAGGACCGTGTTGGCGGTCCGGCGGTTTCCCGCCCGGTCGGCCAGTTCCGGGGCGTTCACGACCGTGACGGAGGGGAACCGCTCCCGGACGATGGAAATGACGGAGTCGGGGTAATCCGCCGCGCCCAGGTTCACCGCGGGGGGATTCAGTTCCTCGTCGTTGATGATGACGACGCCGCCCGGCCGGAGGTAATCCAGATAGCGGAGCGTCTCCAGCTTTTCGAAGGCCAGGAGGACCTCCACGTCCCCCTTCTTCGCCAGGGGGGAATGGACCTTTCGGCCGTACCGGACGTGGCTCGTGACGCAACCGCCGCGCTGGGCCATGCCGTGGACCTCGCTCTTTTTCACGTCCAGGCCCGAATCCATCATGACCTGGCAGAGGATGTCGCTGGCCCGGAGAACGCCCTGGCCGCCCACGCCGGCCATCAAGATGCTCTTCACGTCGCTTTTCATCGGCTCATTCCTCCTCGACGATGGCCCCGACCTTGCACAACTGCTGACAGACCGTGCATCCGTTGCAGAGGGTCCCGTCGATGGCGGCCATTCCATCCTGCTTCTTCGCGTTCTTCTTCACCTGCTCCGGCGACATCCCCTCGAAGGAGCGCCACGCGATGGCGGGGCAGCCCAAGCCGACGCAGGTCCGGCAGCCGATGCACGTGTCCGGGTCCACCCGCAACGGCTTGCGCGCCGCCTCCGCCCCCCTCTTGAAGAGGACACAGGCCCGCTGGGAGATGACGACGGAGGGCCCGGGCCGGTTCAATTCTTCCCGGAGGACCGTCCGCGTCGCCTTCAGGTCGTAGGGGTCTACGACCCGGACGGATTCGATGCCCAGGGCGGGAATCAGGGCCAGGAGATCCACCGCCTTCGCCCGGGCACCCTGCAGGGTGTAGCCCGTCCCGGGGTGCTCCTGCATGCCCGTCATGGCCGTCGTCCGGTTGTCGCAGATGACGATGACGGCGTCCCCCCGGTTGTAGGCCAGGTTCATGAGGGGGGTGATGCCGGAATGGAGGAAGGTGGAATCGCCGATGACGCCGACGATCTTTCCCCTCCCCTTCTCTCCCAGGGCCTTGGACATCCCGTGGGCCATGCCGATGCTGGCGCCCATGCAGATGCAGGAATGCAGCCCTTCCAGGGGCTTCATGAACGACAGGGTGTAGCAGCCGATGTCGCCCGTGACGAAGACCTTCAGGCGGTTCAGGACGTGAAAGAGGCCGCGGTGGGGGCAGCCGGGGCAGAGATTGGGCGGCCGCGGCGGAATGGGGACGGGGCACGCCGCGACGCCTGACAACCGGGGACCTGAAATGGCCGACTCGATGACACCCGGGTCGAACTCCCCGGTGTAGGGGAAGATCTCCTTGCCGATGACGGGGATGCCCAGGGCGCGGATCTGCTCCTCGAAGAAGGGATCCATCTCCTCGATCACGTAGAGCTTTTTGACCTTCTGCGCAAATTCCCGGATCAGGCCTTCCGGCAGGGGGTGCACCAGGCCCAGCTTCAGGTAGGAGAAGTTCGGGAAGGCCGCTTTGGTGTAGTGGTAGCACATGCCCGCCGTGATGACGCCCACCTCCGGGTCGTTCATTTCCATCCGGTTTTCCGGGAAGGTCTCGGCGAACTCCCGGAGGGCCTGCGTCCGCTTCTCCACCTCCACGCGCCGGACCCGGGCGTTGAAGGGGACCATGACGTACTTGGCGGCATTGAAGGTGATCGCCGTCCGGTCCTCGACGGGGACGGGCTCTTCCGGCGTCACCACCGACTTGGAGTGGGAGACACGCGTCACGGAGCGGAGGAAGACCGGCGTGTCGAAGCGCTCGCTCAGCTCGAAGGCAAGCTTGACGAACCGCCGGGCCTCTTCCGAGTCGGCGGGCTCGAGCATGGGGATCTTCGCGAACTTCGCGTAGTTCCGGTTGTCCTGCTCGTTCTGGGAACTGTGCAGCGACGGGTCGTCGGCGGAGACGATCACCAAAGCCCCGTTCGTTCCGGTGTAACTGACGGTGAACAGGGGGTCCGCGGCCACGTTGACCCCCACGTGCTTCATGGTCACCAGGGCCCGGGCGCCCGCCAGGGCGGCGCCGATGCCGACCTCCAGGGCCACCTTCTCATTGGGGGACCACTCGGCGTACACCCCCTCGTACCGGGCGAATTCCTCGAGGATCTCCGTGCTCGGCGTGCCGGGGTACCCGGAACCGAACCGGACCCCGCACTCGTAAGCGCCGCGGGCAATGGCCTCGTTCCCCGACATCAGGGCCCTGCCCGCCGCTGCCTTCTTTTTCGAAGCCGTCATTTGCCTTTCCTCTTCATGTCCCGGAGGGCCTCCGCGGCGATCCGGCCGTGGATCGTCCGGGCCATGGCCGCACGCCCCTCCTGGGTGGTGTGGATGATATCCGTGAAAACGTCGCCCCGCTCTGTATCATAAATGTCGCTGACGTGAAAGAAATTCAGGGCTGGAAAGCGTTCCTGCCGGAGCGACCAGACCCGCTTCCCCTGCCCGTCCCGAAATCGCCCCTGCGTCCGCAGATCCAAAGGGAGCCGCTCCATCGCCTGATGCCGGGGATCCTTTCCGCCAGTATTCCCGCGAACCTGACGAGGGGAACAAGGAAAGCCGGCGTGGAAGGGTGCAGGAAATCACGGTGCTGGACACGATCCACGGAATAGCCTGCCTGCTCGAAGAACGCCTGCAACTCCGCGGGCCGGAAGGCCATCTCCCTGGGACTGACGCCCAATCGGCGGCGCCTCTCCATGTCATCGGAAAAAACAACGAATCGGTTGATCGGATTGAGCAGATTGGGTTCCGAAAAAGCGAAGAGGCCGCCCTCTTTGAGTTTCGGCGCCAAGGCTGCCAGGGCTTTGGGGAGCTTCAGGTGGTGGAGGACGGAAACTCCCACCATGACATCGAATGCCCCGTCGGGAATGTTGTCCGGGTTTTCAAGATCGGCAACCAAAAACCGGACATTTTCCGCGGGGCAAAGCCGTTTTGCCTCCCTCAGAAGATCCTCGGAAATATCCACAGCGGTCACATCAGCTCCCGTCATGGCCAGTTGCCGGGTAAAGATCCCCGTCCCGCAACCGCACTCCAAAACTTTTGCGTCCGGTCCCAGGCCGCAAACACGTCGGAACCATACCGAGCGGGAAGCGACCCGGACTTTTCCGGCGGGTGTGTCCCACCCCCATATCGCTTCGGCACCCCTTGCTGCCAGTTCGCGGCCGTGCCGGATTTCGTCCTCCGGCTTTCCTCCCCTGCCGATCATCTCAACGAACACCTCCGGATGGATTGTTCTGCTCTCTCTTCTCCGGGAAGCAGACGCCCGCGGGTCCCTGTTTCCGGGTCATCCGCTTCCTCCCCCGCTGCTCCGGCGGAGAACGATCCGGGCGAACATGGCGATCTTTGGCCAGTAGGGCCTGAGCGCTCTCTCCAAGGAGCGCCAGACGGGGAATGCCCAACCGGGCTGCAGGCTCCTCAGGGTGAGGCCGCCAGAGACGAGGTAGCGAAACGGCATCAGCGGCTCGATGCCCGCCATTCGGAGAAGCGGAAATTCCCTCCGGAAGCGGTCCCGGTCCCGTTCGAAGACGATCCAGGGGAGTGCCGCATTGGCCCCCGACAGGGGACCGTTGGAGGGAAATTCCCAAAATGCCGTGTCCGGCTCGAAAGGTTCGGGGTGGAGATGGCGATAGATGAAGCTGGACCAGGGGGTCACCCACGGCTCGATCATGATCACCGCTCCGCCGGGTCGGAGGCAGCGCTCCGCCTCGCGGAGGAAGGACCCGGGGCGCGGGAGGTGGTGGAAGACGTCGGTCATGACGATGGCGCGCAGCGAGTCCCCGACAAAGGGAAGCCGCCCCCCGTCCAGGATGATGCCGACGTGGGGACAGGGCAGGATTTCCGTTTTGATGACCCCGGGCAGGATCTCCTCCAGGTGGCCGGCCCCTGACCCCAGCTCGACGACGGGCCCCTCCCCGTCGGGGAGATGGTCGCAGATTTCGGTGTACCACTCGTCGTAAAGACGCCGGAGGAACGGCTTGCTCCGGATGATCAGCCGGCGCACCTCCGTCGTCGCCGGATCGTCGATGTCGAGGCCGTGTGCCAGGGGGTGGAGCAGCAGGTTCTTCAGCATCCGCTTTTCCGTATTCAGATGAATTTGATCCTCCGGGCGGCGAAGGCGACCATCTTGAGCAGCAGCCAGCCGTGACGCCAGCGCTGGATCTGGGTGGTCCCGTAGGTCCGCTCCCGGTACCGCACCGGCAGGTCGACGATCTTCAGGTTCAGCTTCGCCGCCCCGAAGATCAGGTCGAAGTCCCCGAAGGGATCGAAGTCGCCGAAATAGGAACGGTTCTGCTCGATTTGCCGGTATTCCTCGCGCCGCAGGACCTTCGTCCCGCAGAGGGTGTCCTTGATGGGTTGGCCCAGGAGCCAGGAAAAGGCCAGGCTGAAAAATTTGTTCCCCAGGAGGTTGAAGAAGCGCATGGCCCGGTCTTCCATGGGGTACACGAGCCGCACACCGTTGACGAATTCCGCTTTGCCGGAGGTCAGGGCCTCGACGAACCGCGGCAGGTCTTCCGGAGGGACCGTCAGATCCGCATCGAGAATCATGAGGATGTCGCCCGTCGCCCTGGAGAAGCCGAGGCGGACCGCGTCGCCCTTGCCGGCTCCGGTCTGGCGGAAAAGAAGGCAGCGCCGCTCCGGATTCTCGGCCATGGCCCTCTCGATCGCCTCGTAGGTTCCGTCTCCCGAATGGCCTTCCACGAAGATCAGTTCCGTTCCCCGCCCCATCTCCGGGGTGCGGGCGAAGATGCGGGGGATGTTGCCCGCCTCGTTCCGGGCCGGCACGACCACCGAGACGAGAGGCGGGGGAGCCGGCTCGTCCTTCGGGCGCGGCCGGGCGATGATGAAATTCGTCAGGGCAAACCATCGGAAAGGCCAGGCCCGAACGGCGCACCGGTTCAACAGCGGCGAGAGGAGGGGCACGCGCAGGGGAAAGAGGATTTCCTGCCACGAGCGGATCACGTCAAAATCGGTCAGGTACAGCAGGTTGCCCACGTCCTCCACGGTGAGCCAGTTCTGGGGCAGGGTCGGCGTGGCCAGGCCCGACTTCTGGGCCCATTCCAGCGGTTTCTCCCACAGGTGGCTGTAGAGGTTCAGGACGATCCGGGTCCGGGAATGGCAGAACCTCCGGAGCCCCTGGAACACCTGCTGCACGTCCCAGAGATCGTTCAGGATGTCCGACAGAATGATGAAATCGAAGGTCTCCCGGGCATCCAGTTCATGGATGTCGGCGCAGAGAAAATGAAGGTCCGGGTGGCGCTGCCGGCCCTGTTCGATCATGGCGGGTGCAAAATCCACCCCCAGTCCCCGGGATGGCTTCACCGCGGCCAGCAGATCGCCCCTGCCGCAGCCGAGTTCGAGTACGCTGCTGCCGGGCGGGATCAGGAAGCGATAGATTTCGGCGATCCGGCTCCGGTAATAGCCGCCCCATCCCGCATTCCCGTCGGACTGAAGGGCCGTCCCTTTCCAGTGCAGGGCGCGATGCTTCGAGAACTGCTGCCCTGCCGGCGCCTCCTGCCGGATATTCTTCCCTTCGGGGGCATGCATTATCACGGCCGCTCCTCCGGGCCCGGGAGGGCCCGTCTTTCGAAAATTCCGACGAAGTCGTCCTCGTAGACGAGTTCGTAGGTCCCCGGGGGATCCCGGAAAAGCGTGTCGAACAGTTCCCGGCGGACCTCGAGCTGGTCCTGCGGGTAGGAGGGGTCCGTCACGAGCTTCCCGTCGCGGAAGGACGTCCCCGGTGCCTTCCACATCCAGCGGCCCGTCATGGCCCGGCTGACCAGGATCACCTGCGGGTTATCCCGGAGAAGGACATCCCCGCTGATCCCCCACTCCACGCGCGTGTTCTTGAATTTCGGCGGAACGTAGGCGTAAAAATCCGCCAGGATCCTCACAGTCGGGTCGTATCGCTGGTCCAGGAAGGCCCCCGAGGCGAGCCGGGCGTCCGCGTCCTTGTTCGAGGACGGGGCCATGGAATGGACCGCGCTCAGGCTGGCCGGGACGATCAGGAACAAGAGCGCGAAGAGCCAAAGCGCCCTGCCTCGCTCCTTCAGAGGACGGAGCAGGATCGACCAGCCGACGAAGGAGAGGAGGACCAGGAATGGCAGGAGATGGAAGGCGTATCGCACCTCCCGCGACTTGACGCCCAGGAGGAGGTGAAGGAGCGCAAAAAGGCAGTAGGCGAAAAGGACGATCCGGTTCAGCGTGCCGTGCTCACGGAGCCCTTGCCTGCCCCGGACGGTCCGGA
>JBFYXW010000192.1:0-9926 GCA_041310335.1 Syntrophaceae bacterium
CCGCTGCCCCGGTTGTCGTAGGCGGCAAAGGCGATGTCGTCCTGCCGCCTGGGAAATCCGTGGTACCGCAGGACCATCTCGGCGCCGGCGGCAACGCACCAGGGGCCCCTCTGCTTCACCAAGGGGAAACGGGCGATCTGGTGAGAGGCCGCCGGGAGTTTGCCCGCCGGTTCCGCTTTCGCGAGACCGGCGGGCAAAAGGCGGTCTTCCGAAAGGGGCGGCTGTTCCGGCGAAGGGGCTTGCGGCAAGGCGGGAGGAACCGGAAGATCCCGGATAACCCGCTCGGCCCGGGCCGGCTCAAGGGGCATGTTCGTATACAGGACGGTCCCGTCCGGAGCCGTGTAGCGATAGATGTCGCCGGCCTGGACGTCGCAGAAAGCCGGCACGGCCAGCAGGAGCAGGATCCCCGCGAGGCCGATTCCGGCCCTTCCCAGCCCCTTTCCGAATGCGCTGCCGTCGCGTTTCACCCGGGATTCGCGCCGTCCGCGCCCGGCCTGCACGCACCGATCTTTACCCGAGCAGCATCCAGAGAACGGCGCGGGGACCCGACGGGCGATCATTCGATTTCGGCTCCCGACAGCAGCGTCTCGAGGCGGTCGAAGATCTCTTCCAGTTCTTCCATCTGGTCGTCGTCGAGTTTGAAAGAATAAACGGCCTGCTTCAGATCCTCCACGGCCTCCCGGATGTCCTCGACGCGCTCTGCCAGTTTCTCCGCCATCTCCGAAATGGATTCGATCTGAGTTTGCAGCCGCTCGATCATGGTCCGACCTCCCCGTCTCACCCCATACCGGTTCAAGTCAGCAAATCTTCCAGTTTCCTGAGATTCGCCTCGAAGCGGACCCTCTCATCCTCGTCCATGCGCGTCACCATCAGTGCCTGTTGCAGGTCGACCACAACCGCCCGGGCGGCCTCCATCCTTTCCTTCAGGGCGTTCGATTCCTCCTGCATCTCTTTCAGGGTGTCCCAGACCGATTCGAGGCGCCGCGACAGGACGTCCACGATCTCCCCGTAGGTCATCTCCAACTGCCCCTTCAGCGTTTCGATCATTCCTCAAACCCGTCCTTTCCCGGTCCGCGCCTCCCTGTCCCGGCGGTCCGGTTCCGGATCCCGGAGCAGGGCATTCGGGTTGATCAGCGGGTCGGACACGCACCGGAGGCAATAGTAGGCCGGCCAGACGCAGCCGCATCCGGACCCGATCAGTTCCATTCTCACGCAGGGCTCGCAGACGGATTGCCCGCAACCGATGCAAACCGTGTAGGTTCGCTCATCCGAACAGATCGCGCAGCGCACAGGCTCTTTTTCCGTCATCGTCGTCACCGGTTCAATCATGGCGGAAGCCGGTCGGGAAATGCCGGGGAAAGAAAGGGTATTGCGTCCGGAACGGGGACCTGTCGACGTCCTTGGCCATGCACCGGGTGCCCTCCCCCATTGGCGGGGACAGGCCGGTGACTGCGATCATACGATTCCCCCGCACGGGTCGTCAAGGAGCTTCCGTGGGGAGGGAGCCCACTTTTTTCAACGAGGGAATTGGGCTCCCTCCCCATTGCGAAATCGATGCGGATCGGCTACAGCCTCCAGGGAAGAGAAGGAGGCGGCATGTTTTCATGGCTGGCACGGACGCTGCGGTGGGTATCCGCCCGGGAGCCCGGCGATCCGAATCGGGAGGCGGGAGCGTACTGGCGGATGAGCGCCGGCGACGACCGGCTTCGCGACCAGTCCCACTGGTGCGGTGCCGGCCGCTGGCAGCGGGAGCGCTGGATGGAGCACGGGGAATTCAACCGGCGCCTCCTGGAGGACCGGTTCCGCCGCTTCGCGACGTTCCCGTTTCCCCAATCCCCCGGGGACGGCCGGGCCCTCGAATGGGGCTGCGGGGGAGGCGCCCTGACCCGGGTCCTCTGCGAGCGTTTCGCCCGCGTCTACGGCGTGGAGATTTCCGATGCCACCCTCGACGAGTGCAGCCGGCAGATGCAGCGGCTGGGGCACCGGAACCTCGAGGGCGTCCTCATCCCCGCGGAAGACCCGGAAGCGGTCCGGAACGCCGTCCCGGCGGGCAGCCTGGATTTCATCCTTTCCGTCGCCGTCCTGCAGCACTTTCCCTCCCGGGCCTACACGGCCCGCGTGCTCCGGGTCATGGCGGAACTCCTCCGGAACGGCGCCTTCGCCTTCCTCCAGATGCGCTATTCCGACGGGGCGGACCGGTACCGCGCAAGGGAGGGGGAAGGATCCTACGCCGCCCACGTGATCACCATGACCTCCTTTCCCTTCGAGGAATTCCGGGAACTCCTGGAGGACGCCGGGCTGGCCGTCCTGGAGGCGGCCCGGGATCTGGACGGAAAGGACGAGAATCACGGGTACTTCTTCGTTCGGAGGCGCGGCGGTTTGTCAGCGGGGGATTTTTCTGATACGGAGAGAAATCGCCCGGACCGGTGAGCCCGGACGACGAAATCACGCCGCGAAGGATGGCCATCCCATGAACACGGACCCGTTTGAGGATCTGGTCCAGATGAAAATTTCGGCGCTCTTTCTGCAGGTCTGCATGATGAGCACCGACATCGGCGAGGCCGTGGCCGCCCAGGAGGAGTTCGAGCAGGTCGTGGAGCATTTCCGCAACCGGTTCGGCGACTGGATGCCCCCCGGACAGGGAGACGCGGCCCGAAGAGACGTGGACCTGTTCCTGTCGATCCTGCAGCCTGCCCTGGATCACCATGGCCGGGAACGGCAGGCGGCGACGAATAGGCCCGGGGCACCGGAATAGGGCGCCCCGGATCCGCCCCCCTATTTCTTCATGCCCACATAGATGTCGTAGATCTTGATGATCCGGTCGGTGATGTCCACGGCGTCGTCGTAGGCAACCACGGCAGACTTCTCCAGGATCACCGTGAACTTCTCCTTCTGCCGGAAATCGACCAGGAGGCGGCGCACGTCCTGGAGGATTTTCGTCGCCAGTTCGACTTCCCGGCGCTTGAGTTCCTCTTCCAGGTCGTCCTTGAAGCGCTTGAGTTCCTTCATTTCGTGGTTCAACCGGTCGGTCTTCGCCCTCCGGACATCCGGGGCCGTCCCGACACCCAGTTTCCTGATCTCCTCCTGCAACTGAACGACTTCCTTCTCTTTCCCGGCGAAGGCGGCCTGCTTGGCTTCCCGCTCCTTCAGAAAGGAGGCCCGGGCATCCTTGGCCGCCCTGGACTCCTTCATGATCTTCTGGGTGTCGATGATGCCGATCCGGGCGGGGCCTTCGCCGGCCGCCATGGAGACCGGCGCCAGGATCATCATGATGCACACCAGGGTAAGGACACACTTCCATTTCATGGGCGCTCCTCCTTCATCGGCACGTGGGCCTGTTCATCATTCCTGCAGTGAGAAACAGTGTGCTGCGTATAGCACAAAGAGGACGGCAATCGACAGAAAAAATCCTTGCCGCCGGCCCCCGGAACCGGGGCGCTCACGGCGAAACCGCGACGCGCGTGGAAATCCCTTTCCAATCGTGCTATCCTGTCTCTACAGGACTTGGCCGGCAGACACCTTTCGGATCATCCTCAGCCTTTGCCGGCGGCGCGGGCCGCCGGCAAGGAGTCCGCGATGAACCTGCACGGGAAAACATACTGGGGCCGCTTCGCCGGGTTTTACGACCGGGGAACGGACTTCGTCGTGGGAAGGGACCTCCGGGAAACGCTGGCGGATCAACTCCGCCGCGAAGAACCGCTGGGAGAGGTCCTGGAGTGCGGTTGCGGTTGCGGCTATTTCACCCGGGTCCTGGCGGAGCGGGCATCCCGGGTCCTCGCGACGGACCTGTCGGAAGAAATGCTGGAGGCGGCCATGATCCGCCTCGGGGAATACCGGAACGTGCAACTCCGGCAAGCGGACTGCACGCACCTCCCTCTCCCCGCCGAACGATTCGACACGGTCGTCATCGCCAACGTCCTCCACACCATCTCCTCCCCGCTGGCGGCCCTTCGCGAGGCGGGCCGAGTGGCCCGGGAAAACGGCCGCATTCTCGTCCTCACCTACACGGACTTCGGCATGCCCCCCTGGGATGTCTTCTGGATGGCGCTCCGCTATTTTCGGGTCTTCGGCCCGCCGCCGCGGGTAGGCTTGACCTGCTTCACCCCGTCCCAGCTTCGAAGCCTCCTGGAAGAGGCGGATCTCGCGGTCCTGGAAATCCGGATCGTAGGCTCCAGGACCCGGGCCCTCTATGGCCGGGCCGTCAAACCCGCGCGGACGGGCAAGGAGGTCGCTTGAGAAAAAACGTCCGCAGGAAAGAGGAACCCCGCTCCCCGGAAGAATTGCCAGCCTCGGGGGCGCAGCGTTCCCGCAGGGATCACCGGAAATGGATCAGGCCAGCTCCGACCGGAGCCATTCCAGGTAGGAGGGGCTTCCCCGCAGGATGGGCAGGGCGATGATCTCAGGGACTTCGTAGGGATGGATCTCCCGGATGGCCTGCTCCAGCGCCTCGTACAGGCCTTCGCGGGTCTTCAGGATGCACTGCCATTCCGCCGCTTCCTCGATCCGCCCCTTCCACCGGTAGGTGCTCGCCACCGGTCCGCTCACCTGGAAGCAGGCGGCGAGGCGGCTCTCCACCAGGACACGGGCCATCCGCTCCGCGTCCTCCCGGGTTTCCACCATCGTGACCACCTGGACGAACGTCTCCATGTTCCGCCTCCCCGTCAGCCGCGGATCCCGTATTTCTTCAGCTTGTAGCGCAGCATGCGCTTGTTCAGGCCAAGGGTCTCCGCCGCCTTGAACAGCTGCCCCCCTGCCTTTTCCAGGGCTTCCAGGATCAGCCGCTTCTCCAGGTCCTCCACGGCGTCCTTGAGGGGCCCTTCGCCGCCGGCCCCGTCCTCCTCGCTCTCGGCCCACTCGTCCCGGAACGGGAGGTCCTCCGCGGTGATCACCCGGTTGCGGGCGATGACGACGGCCCGCTCCAGGATGTTCTCCAGTTCGCGGACGTTCCCCGGATAGTCGTACTTCATGAGCAGGTCCTGGGCCTCCCGGCTGACCCCCTCGATGTCCTTGCCGTTCTCGGCGGCGAAGCGGGAAACGAAATGCAGGATCAGGGCGGGGATGTCGTCCTTCCGGTCCCGGAGGGGCGGAAGGGACATGACGACCACGTTGAGACGGTAGAACAGGTCCTCCCGAAAGGCCCCCTCCCGAACCCGAATCTCGAGGTTCCGGTTGGTGGCGCTGATGATCCGCACGTCCGACCGGAGGGTCTGGTTCCCCCCCAGGCGCTGGAACTCCCGCTCCTGGAGAAAACGGAGCAGTTTCACCTGTACCGCCGGAGAGAGTTCCCCCACCTCGTCGAGAAACAGGGTCCCCCCGTCAGCTTCCTCGAAGCGCCCGATGCGCCGGGCCACGGCCCCGGTGAAGGCCCCCCGCTCGTGGCCGAAGAGCTCGCTCTCCAGGAGATTCTCGTGCAGGGCGCCGCAGTTGACGGCGATGAAGGGCTTGGCCGACCGCGGGCTCAACTGGTGGACCAGGCGGGCCATCAGTTCCTTTCCGGTCCCGCTCTCTCCCTGCACCAGCACGGTGGCCCGGCTGGCGGCGACCCGCCCGGCGAGGTTGATGAGCTCCCCCATGGCGGCGCTCGAGTAGATGATCTGCTCCGCCGTGACCCCCTTCTGGCGCAATTCCTGGCGGAGGAGCTCGTTTTCCCGGATCAGGATCCGGCGCTCCGCCACCCGGTCGACCAGGAGGAGGAGTTCGTCGAACTCGATGGGCTTGGTGATGTAATCCAGGGCGCCTTCCTTCATGGCGTCCACCGCCGTCTCGATGGTCCCGAAGGCCGTGACGATGACGACGTCGATCTGCGGGTTGATCCGCTTGACTTCCTTGAGGACCTGCATGCCGTCCATGCCGGGCATCTTGTAGTCCAAAAGGAGGAGGTCGAAATGGTGGCCCTTCACCTGGGACAGGGCCGCCTCGCCGTTTTCCGCCTCCGCCACGGCGTACCCTTCCCGGGAGAGGAAGTCCCGGAGCATCTGCCGCTGCGACTGTCCGTCCTCGACGATCAGGATGTTGAGGTTCTTCATGCCTGTTCCCCTCCGGAAATCACGACCTGGATCCGGCCCGTTCGGCCGGCAGGAAAATCTCGAAGGTGGTCCCTTCCCCCTGGCGGCTGGTAACGCGGATCTCGCCTCCGTGGCCGCGGATGATCTCGTGGGCCAGCGGCAGGCCCAGCCCGAGTCCCTTTTCCTTCGTCGTGTATTCGGGATTGAAGATCTGCTCCACCTGCTCCTCCGTCATGCCGCATCCCGTGTCGGCCACCCGGATGCTCACCCGACCGCGGGAGGAGCGACCGGTCGCGAGGGTCAGCGTGCCGGCGTTCTCCATGGACTCCATGGCGTTCTTGACGAAGTTCAGGAGGGCCTGCTGGAGCTTGTCCACGTCCATGGGAACGACGGCCGGCGGCTCGCCCCAGCGGGTCTCGATGGCGATCCCCTTCTCCTCGGCCTCCGCCCGGATCAGGTTGACGATCTTCTGGAGGACCTCCGAAACGGGGTAGTCGTGCAGTTCCAGCCGCCGGCTCCTGGAGAAGGTGAGGAACTCCTCGATGATCCCGTTGAGCCGGCGGATCTCGTCCCGGATGACGCCGGTGAGGACCTGGAATTCCTCCGACCGGGCCTCCTCCGGGGGCATGTATTCCCGTTTCAGGCGCTGGCTGGCCATGCTGATGGCGTTGAGGGGGTTGCGGATTTCATGGGCCACGCCGGCGGCCAGTTTCCCCAGGGCCGAGAGCCGCTCCGCCTTCTCCAGCCTCCGCTCCATCTCGACGATCCGGGCGATGTGCCGGTTCTGGCTCTGGTAGAGGAACCACATGGAGAGGAGCATGATGGCCATGACCAGGGCCGCGAAGATGAAGATCTGCCGCTCGTTCTCCGACAGGATCTGGTCGGCCGCGTCCCGGTCGAGGCCCACCCGCACGTATCCGGCAACCTGGTTGTTCAGCCGGAGGGGGGTGGCGAAATCGAAGAGCGCGTGCCCGTCGAAGGTCACCTTGCGGCTGAAGACCGCCTGGGAACCGGAAAGAACACGGGCGAGCGGGACATCACCCTCCCTCCAGGCTTCGGGCTGCTTCCCGAGGCTGCCCATGAGGAGACCCCGCGGGTCCATGACAACCAGGTATACCAGCCCCTGGCCTTTCCCCAGTTCCCTCAGGGCCCGCTCCACGGAGATCCGGTTGCCGAAGGAGCGGTTCGTTTCCGAGTCGAGGGCAATGACGGTGGTGCCGCTCCCGTCGGGGCGCCGCAGCGCGATGAAGGAGATCCGCTTCTTCTCCGAGAGGCGATTCAGGGCCTCCAGGGTGACCGGCCGGGAGGCGCTCTCGTCCTCGTCCTTTCCGTCATCGCCGGGCAGGAGCCGGCTCGCGTGAACCGATCTCCCGCTCCCGTCGAGGGCGGCGATCAGCCAGACCCCCCGCTCCCGGGCGAGCCGCCGGAGGGAATCACGGCTCAACCGGCCGTCCTTCCACTCCCGGTCCACCTCCTGGGCGATCTCGACCAGGGAGGCCATGAAGGAGCGCTGGGTGGCCAGCATCGACTCCGACAGCGGGGTAAACCGCCCTCCCTGCCGGCGCTGTTCTTGCACGAGACGGTTGAGGTTGTCGATGTTCTCCTGGGAAAGCCTTTCCACGACGCCCACGAACCCCTGGGCCCGCTCCTCCATGAAGCGCGTCAGGGTGCGGTCGATGCTCTGGCGGGTGATGAAACCCATGATCAGGATCAGGCCGACGAAGACACCGCAGACGACCAGAACGGCCAGGGGTGGCAGGAACGAGCGCCGGTCCTGGTTGAGGGAGCGTTCCCAGACGATTTTTCGTTGGCCTGTCACGGGCTTGCCTTCCTTTGCAGCACTCGGGAAGTTTTCCGCATCATAGGGGTTTCCCGGGAAAAGTCAACCTCGACGGCGGCGGCGGAACCGATGGGCCCCTGCTTCCGGGGAACGGGTCCGCCGGGGGCCTGTGGGCAGGGCGGCGGGACATTTTTTGTCACCGCCGTGACAATTTTTGTCACGGATTGTTACTATTCGATATTCAACGGTTTTTTCGAAAGAAGCGCACAAAGGCGTTCCGCGGGGCAAACAGGCTTTGTCCCCCCCGGAACCCTCCCGGATCGGCGGTGTCGTCGTATTCCCTTTTGTATCGGCAGGATACGATTTCCTTTCGTTATGGCATGGTTCCTGAATGAACCAAGTCAACAATCAAAACGAACCGGCTGATCAACCGGGCATGGTCGGCCGACGGCAAAGCAAGCATCCAACAAAGCGATCCAACAAGACAAGGGGAAAGGGGAGGCCATCAGGCCTCCTCTTCCTTTTTGTGCCCACCCTTCCGCTCCTGCATCTGTTTCCGCCAGAAAGCCAGCCTCTCCCGGATCATCTTCTCGTACCCCCGGTCAGCCGGGTGATAGAAGCGCATCCCCCGGAGCTCATCCGGCAGGTGCTCCTGGGGGACCACGGCGTCCTCATAGTCATGGGCGTAGCGGTACCCCTCCCCGTAGCCCAGTTCCTTCATGAGGCGGGTGGGGGCGTTCCGGATGTGCAGGGGCACCGGGAGGCTTCCGCTCCTCCGGATCTCCGCCTGGACTTTCCCCAGGGCCACGTACGCGGCGTTGCTCTTGGGGGCCGTGGCCAGGTAGAGGGCTGTCTGGGCCAGGGCCAGTTCCCCCTCGGGGGAACCCAGGAAGTGGTAGGTCTGCAGGGCGTCGACGGCCAGGGACAGGGCCCGCGGGTCCGCATTGCCCACGTCCTCGGAGGCGAAGCGGATCATCCGGCGGGCCACGTAGAGGGGATCCTCCCCCGCGGCGAGCATCCTCGCCAGCCAGTAGAGGGCCCCGTCGGGGTCGCTGTCCCGGAGGCTCTTGTGAAGGGCCGAGATGAGGTTGTAGTGCTCCTCCCCCTCCTTGTCGTAGAGGAGGGACTTGCGCTGGAGGATCTCCCCGATCCGCCCGGCGGTGACCGCCTCCCCGTTCCCTTCCTCGGAAGAGAGGAATGCCGCCACCGCCTCCAGCCCGTTCAGGGCGGCCCGGGCGTCGCCGTCGGCAAAACGGGCGAGGACCTCCAGGGCGCCCTCCTCGATCCGCAGGTCTGCCTTCCCCAGGCCCTGCTCCGGATCCTCCAGGGCCCGCCGGAGCAGCCGGACCAGGTCCCCCTCCGCGAGGGACTTGAGAACCACGACCCGGCAGCGGGAGAGGAGGGGGGCAATGACCTCGAAGGACGGGTTTTCCGTCGTCGCCCCGACCAGGGTGATGAGGCCGCTCTCCACGTGGGGGAGAAACGCGTCCTGCTGGGCCTTGTTGAACCGGTGGATTTCATCCACGAAGAGGATGGTCTGCCGGCCCAGCTGCCTCACCCGGCGGGCCTCCTCGATGACCGCGCGGATCTCCTTCACTCCCGACAGGACGGCGGAAAAACTGATGAAGTGGGATTTGGTCTCCCGGGCGAGAATCCGGGCGAGGGTGGTCTTCCCGGATCCGGGGGGACCCCAGAGAATCATGGAGAAGAGCCGGTCCTGGGCGATGGCCCGCCGGAGAAGGGTGTCGGGCCCGACGACGTGCTCCTGCCCGCCGTACTCTTCCAGGGTCCGGGGCCTCATCCGCTCCGCCAGGGGGCGGCCGGATGCGGCCTCTTCGTTCTCGAACAGATCCATGGGCATACTTGACGGGAGGTCTAGCGTCCCTTGCCCCGCTCTGCCTCGTCGAGGATGATCGACATCCGGTCCCGGGGCACGGGATCGAGGAGGCGGCGCTTCTCTTCCTCGGGCAGGCGCTCCATCAGCCGCGCAAAGACCGGCGGAACCGCCTGCCAGCACTGCAGGGTCCGAAGGCAGGGACGGCCCCCCGATTCCTGGAGGCAGTAGGACAGGGAAACCTCTCCCCCCAGGCGGGGGCACCGCAGGATGAGTTTCCCGGACGGTTCCGTCATGGTGTTCACTC
>JBFYXW010000193.1:0-2698 GCA_041310335.1 Syntrophaceae bacterium
TCCAGGGAACGGACGACTCGGCGGAAACCTACAACCGGCTGGCCGCCGTCGGGCGAAGCGTGGTCCTCATCCGGGAGCGGGACTTCCTGAAGGTCCACCTGCACACCGACGACACCGCCGCCCTCCGAAAGAGCATCGAAAGCATGGGGCCCGTGGTCCGGTGGTCCGTCGACGATCTGGCGAGGCAGACGGAGGCATTCGGACGCATTGCGGCGGAGGCCCCCGTCCACATCATGACCGACGCGGCGGGCTCGCTGACCCGGGAGGCCGCCCGGAAATGGGGCATCACGCTCCTGGACAGCTATCTCACCGTCGGAGGACGCTGCCTCCCGGAAACCCTGTTTTCCCCGGAGGAGCTCTTTGACGCCATGCGGCGGGGCGAAAAGGTGTCCACCTCCCAGGCCTCCGTCCTGGAGCGGCAGCAAACCTATGAGAGCGTCCTCGGCCGCTTCGGGCGCGTGCTCTACCTGTGCGTGGGCTCCGTCTTCACGGGCAACTGCGAGGGCGCCCTGGAGTGGAAGAGGCGGCCCGACCGGGACGGCCGCCTGACGGTCCTCGACACGGGGGCGGCCTCCGGCCGGCTGGGCCTGATGGCCCTCGAGACGGCCCGGTTCGCCGCCGGCGCGGCGGACCCGGAGGCTGTCGTGGCCTTTGCCCGGGACGCGTTGGTCCGGACGGAGGAATACATCTTCCTGGACCGCCTGAAGTGGCTCGCCGCGGGGGGGCGGCTCTCGAAGGGAAGCGCCTTCTTCGGGGACGTGCTCCACATGAAGCCCGTCATCAGCCCCCTTCCGGAGGGTGCGAAGAAGGTCGGGGTCGTCCGAAACCGGAAGGACCAAATGCGCTTCGCCCTGGAAAAGATCGAGCAGGGGCTCGCCCCCGCCGGGACCGGCACGGTGCTCCTGGAGCATTCGGACAACCGGCCCTGGCTGGAGAAGGAGGTCCTGCCTCTGATCCGGTCCCGGTTCCCCGCCGCGGAGATCCTCCTCCAGCCCCTCTCGCTGACGTCGGGCGCCCACATGGGACCGGAAACCTGGGCGGTGGCCTTTCTCCGCGGGGCGGTAGACGACCGGAATCCCCGGTAAGACCTTGCCGGAAGGGGAGGTTGCCATGCCTGCCAACATCCCGGGCCGAGAGGGCACGGCCGTCGTCATCCCCGTCTACAACCACGCCGCAACCGTGGCCGCGGTCGTCCGGAGGGCCCTGGACCTGGGATTCCCGGTGATCGCCGTGAACGACGGTTCCACCGACGGGACCGCCGGGGTTCTGGAGTCCCTCGGGGGAATCACGGTGCTCCATCACCGGAAGAACCGGGGGAAGGGGGCGGCCATCCTCACGGGGCTCGCGGAGGCCGCCCGTTTCGCCGACCGGGCCGTCACGATCGACGCCGACGGACAGCATCACCCGGAGGACATTCCCCTGCTCCTGGCGGCCGTCCCGGCGGGGCAGCGGTCCATCGTGGTGGGAAACCGCCACGGCATGGAGGACCGGAACGTGCCTTGGACCAGCCGCTTCGGCCGCACGTTTTCAAACTTCTGGGTCCGCGCGTCCGGGGGGCCTCCCGTGGCGGACACCCAGAGCGGGTTCCGGGTCTACCCCCTGCCGGAGACCCTGGACCTGGGCGTCCGGGCCCGGCACTTCCAGTTCGAGGTGGAGGTTCTCGCCCGGGCACACCGGAAGGGGATTCCCGTCCTGGAAACCCCCGTCCGGGTCACCTACCCGCCGGGGGACCAGCGGATTTCCCATTACCGGCCGTTCCTTGACTTCCTGAGAAATTCCTGGACCTTCACCCTCCTGATCGCAGAGCGCATCCTGCTTCCCCGGTCCCGGAGACCCTGAAGCGGCGACAGGACGCGCCGGGACCGTCCTCCGGCAACACTTGAATTTCCAGCCCCGTTGCATATATTATGGCCCTGAAAGCAGACCGCGCGTGCGGACACGTGCGACATCGGCGGGACAACGGTTGACCAAGAATGGAAAAGCATCCGGCAGAGCCGCCCCGAACGGGCGAAGAGATCGGCATTGAAGAAGACGTGGAGTTGCGGGAGCCCCGGATGTACCGGGTGATCCTCCACAACGACCACTACACGACCATGGAGTTCGTCGTGGAGGTTCTCATCTCGGTCTTTCACAAGCCGGCGGCGGAAGCGACCCGGATCATGCTGGATGTGCACCGGAAGGGAAAGGGAACCTGCGGGGTTTACACCTACGACATCGCCTCGTCCAAGGTGTCCCGGGTTCACGCCATGGCCAAGGATCGGGAATTTCCCCTCCGTTGCAGCATGGAGGAGACCTGAACGGGACGGGATCCCGTGAGGAAGGATAGCATATGCAGATCAGCGAAGACCTGAATGCCATCATCGTGGCGGCCTATACGGAAGCAAAGACGAGGGGGCACGAGTTCCTCACCCCGGAACACGTCCTGTATGCCTGCCTTTTTTTCGAGGAGGGGCGGGACATCATCGAGCAGAGCGGCGGCAACCCGGAGCGCCTCAAGGGGGCCCTGGAGAAGCACCTCAAGGACACGAACCCCGTGGTGAGCGACGCGGACCCCCTCCAGTCCCTGGGGTTTCACCGCCTCATGGAGCGGGCGGTGCGGCACACCTTCTCCGCTCAGAAAGAGGTGGTCGAACTGGGTGACGTCCTGGTGTCCATGCTGAGCGAGCCCGAGTCGTTTGCCGCCTACTTCCTGCAGCGC
>JBFYXW010000196.1:0-30872 GCA_041310335.1 Syntrophaceae bacterium
GGAGTCCCTTCGAGATGCGGAACCACAAGCCATCGCCTGCGGTCCCCTCGGGAGAAAGGGACTTTTCCCGCATTCTCGCCGGGCAGACCGCCGCACCCGCGGAGGGGATCTCCCCGGAAGCGCCGGCGACCGCCCCTGGACAGGTGCCGGCGGAACAGCCCGGACCGGCGCGAAACGGGAATTCGGGGACGGCGTCCGATGCGGGGAACGAGGAAAGCGCATCTCCGGTGATTCTTTTTCAGTCCCCCGCGCAGCCCATCCTTCTTATCGGAATCGCTCCCGCGGAGCCGCCTGAAGCTCCTGCGGTTGAGGGATCCGCCCCCATGACGGATGCCGCGCCGGAGACGGCGGATATCTCCGCCCCGCAAGAAGCGGTTGCCAAAGGGAAAATTTTTCCTGCGGTCCCCGCGGTCCCCGCGGTTCCGGCGGTTCCGGCGGTTCCGGCGGTTCCTGCGGTCCCCGCGGTCCCCGCGGTTCCTGCGGTTCCGGCGGTGCCGGCGGTTCCGGCGGTGCCGGAGCGGGGAGCCGGAAGGACCGGGGAACATGCGGCGGCTGGATTGCTCCCGTCTGCGAGAGCAGGGAATCCCGGCTCCGATCCGTGCAGCAGCGGAGGGAACGTTGACCAGGGCAAGAGGGAAGGGGCCGTCGCGAATCCGCAGCGCCCGGAGCTTCCCGTTCCGGAGCTGCTCTCCGCCGGGGGCAAGGGTGGGGAAAGGGTCCCCGCTCTGCCACCCGAAGGGCATCGCAATGCGGCCGCTCTCCATGCTCAAGCCCGGATGAAGCGCTCTGCCGGAGGGGAAAAGACGGAGAAGCAGGCGCCCGCAGCCGTCACCGAGAAGGGGACAGGCGCACCCGCGCAGGCGGAACCATCAACGGAACCAATCCGGGATGCCCGCGGGGAGGATGGGCTGGCGGAAACCCCGCGCCGGGCAGCCGGTACGGTCCGTCAAGGGTACGCGCACCATGCCGGGGACGTCCATTCCCGTCCCGGGTCGCATGGACATCCGGTTTCGGGGATCGGCCGGCCGGATGCGACAACCGTCGAGGCGGGAATGCCGCGGCCGAGGCAGGCGGAACGCGAAGAAATCCGGATTGTCCGCCACAGCCCGCAGGAAGGGACCGTCCCGGCGTCCCCTGAAAGCAGGCGGACGGGTCCGAATGTCCCTGCGCCGATGACGGCAAAGGATCCGGAGATCCGCCCCGGACAAGGTACCCCGGAGGGAAAAACCGATGCGGATTCGCCGGGGTATCGGGGCGGTTCGGAGCGGTCGGGGAAATCCGGCGGACCCAGGCACGGTTCCGGGCAGGCCGGCGAGGCGCCGGGCGGATTGTCCGGCGGAAAGACATCCGTCCCTTCCTTCGAAGCGGCCGCGAAGTCCCTTCGCGATCCGTTCCCGGTCCCGAAGCAGGCCCCCGAACTCTGGGCCTCGGCAGCGGAAAAGGCCGGGGTTGACGGCGGACGGGTCCGCATCGTTCTGTCTCCGGATCACCTGGGCACCCTGGACATGAACGTGACGGTCCGGAAAGAGTCGGTGGAGATCCTGATGTCCGTCCAGCGGGAGGAGGCGATTCACGCCCTGCGCGGGAGCGCGGCGGAACTGCGGTCGGCCCTTTCCGACCAGGGGCTGCGGATGGAGTCGCTGTCCCTGCAGTCCTCGGGGCGGGATGCACGCTCCGACGGCGGATCGTCGGGGGGGCAGGGCGGCTTTCATGACGGACGGAACATGAACGGGACGGGTGGACACGGCGGGCAGCCGGGTCATCGGGACGGGGAGGCCGGGGTCGGGATAAGACGACCGGCCGGGACAGCCTCGCAACGCCTGGCCGCCAGCGGGCTCAGCATTTTCGCCTGACCAGAGAAGCAAAAGCGGAGGAGATCAACCATGAGTGTAACAAGCACGCAGAGCGGCATCAATGGGACGGGGACGTCGACATCGACATCGACTGTCACGACCAAGGCCACGGCCCTGGGGCGGGACGACTTTCTCAAGATGCTGGTGGCCCAGTTGAAGAACCAGGATCCCTTGAATCCCGCGAGCGGAACCGATTTCGCGGCCCAGCTTGCCCAGTTCTCCAGCCTGGAACAGCTCAACAACCTCAACGACGGCATCAAGAACCTCGGCCTCTACCAGATGAACAGCGGCAGCCTGCAAGCGGTCAGCCTCATCGGGAAGGAGGTATCCACCAGCGGGGGGAATACCTTCACCGTCAGCGGCGGAACGGTGAATCTGCAGTACCGCCTTGCCTCGAACGCGGAAAATGTGACGGTCTCCGTCCTGGATTCCAGCGGTGCCGCGGTGGAGACGATCCAGATGGGCGCCCAGAGCGCAGGCCTCAACCAGGTGTCCTGGACGGGACCGGACGGGACCTATTCGTATCGGGTGACAACCCTGGAGTCCGATGGATCCGTTTCGAACGGTGAGACCCTGCTGACGGGAAACGTGGCGGCTGTGAGCTTCCGTGACGGTTCCATCTACCTGACCGTTGAGGGACAGGAGGTTTCCTTCAACGATGTGCTCTCCGTCCGATAAGGGGAGCGGACAACCGAACACAACGAAAGAACATTCGAAGGAGGGTTGAACATGTCCAGTGCATTATGTATCGGGACCACGGGCCTCGCGGCCAGCACCAAGCAGATGGACGTCATCGGCAACAACCTGGCCAACGCGAACACCGTCGGGTTCAAGGCCGGGAACACTTATTTCGCGAGCATGATGAGCCAGAGCCTCTCCAGCGGGTCCGGCGGCTCCATGCAGGTCGGCCAGGGAGTGGGCCTGGCTTCCGTCATTACCCAGTTCAGCCAGGGGTCCTTCGAGTCGACGAACAACGTCACGGACATGGCCATCGACGGCTCTGGCTTTTTCGTCCTCAAGAACGAATCGGGCCTATCCTATTACACCCGGGCCGGGACGTTCAATATCGACAAGGCGGGAAACCTGGTGGACCAGAGCGGCTACCTGGTGCAGGGCAACATGTTCGTCGATGGGAAGGAGATCTTCAACGAGTCGAACATCAGCCTCCTGGACGTTCAGTCCAAGCCGCAGGCCTCCACCTTCCTCCAGTTCGGCGCCAACCTGAATGCCGAGGCGCTGGAGGGAGAATATTTCAGCGTCAGCAAGACCATCTATGGAGCCGACGGGACCCAGTACACCCTCAGCGTCAAACTCACCCGGACGGCCAACCCGAGGGAATGGGCCATCTCCTCCACCCTGGCGGACGGGCAGGATAATATCATCAATGCCGACCCTGTCGCGGAGACGGTCACCTTCGATATCGACGGGACCAGGCTAACCCCTGCGGCAGACGTGAACCTGACCTTCGCCAATCCATCTATCGGCGCCGGCGGGACCATCCGGTGGGACCTGACGTCCGCCGGCATCCCGACCATCACCGGTTACGCCACGGATTCACGCGTCCGGAACGTGATCAGCGACGGCTACGAGGCAGGCCTCCTGAGCAGCATCTCCGTCGGGCCGGACGGCCTGATCGAGGGATACTTCACCAACGGGCAGACTCAGAAACTCGCCCGGGTCCTCCTGGCGGACTTCCGGGATACCTCGGGCCTCAACAAGATCGGCAGCTACTTCATGGAGACCGACTACTCGGGCCCGGCGCTGAAGAACGTGCCGGGCACAGGAGGGCTGGGAAACATCCAGTCCCACTCCCTGGAGGTTTCCAACACGGATGTGGCCAAGGAATTCATCAACATGATCGCCGCGCAGCGGGCCTACCAGGCCAGTTCCAGGATCATCACCACCGCGGACCAGATGCTGTCGGAACTCATGAATATCAAGCGCTGATCCGGCAACTTCCCGGGGCCGGGCTCCTCCGGCTCCGGGAAGCGCCGGCGTCAACGGATTGACGATTCGTCAAGCCGCCTTTCCCGCCGGCGCTGCACTCCCGCTCGTTTCCGCAGGCCCGACCGGGCTATCTCCCACACCCCGCCTCACTCGCCCCACTTTGGTACATCGCTTGCTTCAAGTCCTGCAACCGTTGCCGGAGAGGCAACCAATGCGGATTTCGGGTGGGCTGCCTGTGGATTTTGCAACCATCATCGGCATTCTCGGCGCCTTCGGGCTGGTCGCCCTGGCGATGGCCTCCGGTGGAGGGGTGGCATGGTTTCTTGACGCTCCATCGGCCATGATCGTCTTCGGGGGCACCTTCGGCGCCGCGCTCATCCATTACCGGATGTCGGACATGCTGGGGGTCTTCCGGGTCGTGAAGAATGCCTTCCTGCAACGGAAGGCCGGCCCCCGGGAGACGATCCACCAACTCGTCGAGATGTCGCGGACCGCGAGGCGGGAAGGGCTCCTGTCCCTGGAGGGCCTGGCGAATCGCCAGCGCGATCCCTTTCTGGGCAAGGCGGTCAGCCTGCTGGTGGACGGCCTCGATTCCGAGAAGGTCTCCATCATCCTGGAAACCGAACTGGACTGGCTGGCGGAGCGCCACCGGAAGGGGGCGGAGATCCTGACCAGCATGGGTCATTTCGCTCCGGCCATGGGGATGATGGGGACGCTCATCGGGCTGGTCCAGATGCTCATGAAGATGAACGACCCCGCCGCCATCGGCCCGTCCATGGCCATTGCGCTGGTGACGACCTTCTACGGCCTGATCCTGGCCAACCTGGTTTTCCTGCCCATTGCGGGGAAACTGAAGACGAAAAGCGGCGAGGAGATGCTCGTGAAGCAGCTCATCATTCAAGGGGTTCAGGCCATTCAGCACGGCGACAACCCGCGGGTCGTGGAGCAGAAGCTCCACGCCTTCATCGCGCCCCGGGAAAGGAAATCCCGCTTTCATGGCTAGAAACGGACGGAACCGGAACACGGAGCGGGAAACCCAGGCGGAAACCTGGCAGGCCACCTATGCGTCCCTGGCGATGATCCTGGTGGTCTTCTTTGTCATGCTCGTCTCCTATGCCCGGGTTTCCGAACCGGCGGCGCTCCGGATGCGGGCCGCCGTGGCGGCGAAGACAGCCCCCGTGGCGCCCGCCGCCGTGGCCGAACGGTCCGAAGACCGGGACGCGGGGGCGGGTCCGGAAGCCGGAAGGCGGGCGGCGCGCCTGGCGGAGGCCGGGGGAATTCTGCGGGGCGCCGTCCAGAAGGCGAACCTGAGCCGGGACGTCATCCTGGAGAAGACCCGTTCGGGGTGGCGGGTGATCCTGGGAAGGGAAACGCTGTTCGATGAAAACCGGGGGGAGATCCGGGAAACGATGCACCCGTTTCTCCGGGAGCTCGGCAGCGCCGCGAAGCGGGCCGACCTGGCCGTCCGGGTCGAGGTGTTCGCACCCGCTGCTTCGGAAGGCCGGCTGGACAGGCCCTCCTGGGCGACGCCCGCCGCGCGGGCGGCGAGCATCATCGGCTTCCTGGAGCGGGAGGAGGTGCGGTCGCCGCTGTCCCTGCGGGGCCATGCCTCGGTAAGGCCGGGTTCGAATGCGGCGGCGGGAAACGGCGGAGACGTCGTCTTGACGGTTTCGCACGCGTCGGGGGTGGGGAGTTGACCGGACGGACGAACAGATACCCGACACCGGATGGTCCCTGGAAGCCGGGCAACTGGATGCTGACGTTCACCGATCTCATGACGCTGCTTTTGGCATTCTTCATCCTCGTTCTTTCCTTTTCCGCGCTCCGTCCGGAAAAGGCTTCGCTGGCGGCGGCTTCGGCGGTCTCGGCCCTCGGAGCGGAACGGTTGGGCGGAAACCTGGTGGAGCAGTTTTTCGCTCCCCTCGCCCGGCCCTACCGGGATCGGGACATCGAGGCGGAAAAGGCCCGCCGGGAGGGCGACCGGCCCCGCGGCGTCATGAGGGACCGGCAGGCCGCCGTGGCCTCCGTCCTGGCATCCGTCCCGGGGTCGGGGATCGACGCCGCGGCCGGCGGATTCGCTGTCCGCCTGCCCGCGGCCGCCCTGTTCTCGGGGGATTCCTTCCGGCCGGAATCGTCGCCGAAGGCGGTCCTCGACCGGCTGGCGGAGGTTTCGAGAACGGGCGGGGCACAGGTTTCCGTGGAGGTTCGCGATGCGGGTCCTGAAACGGGGGAAACCGGCGCGGCAAGCCGGGATCGGCTGATCGTCCGGTCCGACGCCGTGGCCCGATACCTGAACGGGACGGGAGGGATCCCGGCGGAGCGGATCTTCGTCTCCTGGACCGGGGCCTCCGGTGCGGGCGGGGACCGCCGGAACGGAACGCCCGGCGGCGAAATCCGCCTGGGAGTCGCATTCACCCAGTAATCCCGGCCTTGCGTGGGACAAGGGCGGGAAAGGCTTCTGGAGGTCATATGGCAGAGAAAAATCGGGATGAGGCGGAAGAGAAGAAAGGCGAGGAGACCCCCAAGAAGGCGCCCGTGAAGGCCATCATCATCGGCGTCGTCGTGCTGATCCTGCTCGGAGCGGCGGGCGGTGGAGGCTTCTGGTGGTATTCCCAGGCGGCGGCGAAGAAGGAGGCGGCGCCGAAGCCGGCCGTTTCGGTCATGT
Organism: Syntrophaceae bacterium; assembly: GCA_041310335.1. Lineage (GTDB taxonomy): Bacteria > Desulfobacterota > Syntrophia > Syntrophales > PHBD01 > PHBD01. The sequence continues at coordinate 6,466 of JBFYXW010000196.1, forward strand.
GGGCGATGGATCCGTTCGTGGTCAACCTCATGGACAACAACGGGGAGCGGTACCTCAAGCTGGCCCTCCAACTGGAGATCACGGACGCGAAGGGTGTCGCCGAACTGGACCAGCTGAAACCGAAGCTCCGGGACAACGTGCTGGACCTGCTCTCCGCCAAGTCTTTCAAGGAACTGATGGACATGCCGGGGAAGCAGCGGCTGCGGGAGGAGATCGCCATGCGGCTCAATGCGTTCCTGACCACCGCGAAGGTCTCCAAGGTCTATTTTACCGAATTCGTGATCCAGTGAGGATGCGGAAAGACGGGTAAGCCATGTCGCACATCCTGACACAGGAAGAGGTGGATGCCCTACTGAGGGGCATTTCCGGCGGCGAAATCGAGACGGACGTGTCGGTCTCCTTCGATCCCGCCGATGCGATTCCGTACGACCTGACCAGCCAGGACCGGATCATCCGCGGCCGGATGCCGACCCTGGAGATGATCAACGAGAAGTTCGCGCGCATTTTCCGGGCCACGCTCTCGTCGGTGCTCCGCCGGGTCGCCAGCGTCAGCGCCGTCTCCGTGGACATGATCAAGTTCGGCGAGTTTCTCAAGACCCTGCCCGTTCCGACGAGCCTGCACCTGTTCCGCATGGACCCGCTGCGGGGCAACGCCCTGTGCGTCGTGGAGGCCAAGGTCATCTTCATGCTGGTGGACATCATCTTCGGCGGGACGGGAAAGGATTTCTTCAAGATCGAGGGGCGCGAGTTCACCGCCATCGAGAGCAGCGTCATCCGCAGGGTCGTCATCAACGCGCTGGAGGACCTGGAAAAGGCCTGGCAGTCCCTCCTGGATGTCCGGATCGTGTACCAGCGGTCGGAGATCAACCCGCAATTCGTGCAGATTGTCGCCCCGACGGACGTCGTCGTGGTGATCCAGTTCGAGATCGAGGTGGAGTACTCGTCGGGCGTCCTGACCGTCTGCATTCCCTATTCGACCCTGGAGCCCATTCGGGACAAGCTCCAGGCGGGCTTCCAGAGCGAGCAGCTCGAGGTGGACAAGGCCTGGGTCGAGCGGCTCCGGAACAACCTTGTCGGCTCCCGGGCCGAAGTCGCCGTGGAATTGGGGGCCACGGAAATTTCCGCCCGCGATGTCGTGAACATGAAGCCCGGGGACGTGATCCCCCTGGATCAATACGCCTCCGACGCCGTGACGGTGTTCGTGGAGGGCATTCCGAAGTTCCGGGGCTACCCGGGTAGCTACAAGGGCAACCAGGCCGTCAGGATATCCGAACTGATCCTGCCGAAAGAGGGAGGCATCCATGGAGCAGAATGAAATTGACGATCTCTTGAAGGGACTCGATCTGGACGAAGATGCCGGCGGAGGGGCGGCGAAAAAAGAGGACGATCTCACCTGGGACGACGTCCAGGAGGAGATGGCCCTCTCGCAGACGAAGACACCGGCGGAGGTCAGCGAGGCGAATTTCCGGGAGATCCAGGCGAACGGGGACCCGAAGCGGTCCCTCGACATGGAGTTCATTCTCGACATTCCACTGACGCTGAACGTCGAACTGGGGAGAAACCGGATGTTGATCAGCGACCTGCTCCAGCTGGGCCAGGGATCGGTGATCGAATTGACCAAGCTCGCCGGGGAGCCGATGGACGTGTACGTGAACCAGCGCCTCATTGCCCGGGGGGAAGTGGTCGTGGTGAACGAGAAATTCGGGGTACGGCTCACGGACATCGTGTCGCCCGTGGACCGGATCAACAACCTGCGCTGAGGTGCGACCGTGGATTTCAGCTTTTTTACGGCCCTCTTGAAGATGCTCTTCGCCCTGGCGATCGTGCTGGGCCTGCTGATGGGGACCGTCTACCTGCTCAAGCGGTTCCTGGCGCCCGCGGGCGGGGGAGACGAGGGACAGGCGATCCGGATCCTGGCGGCCCGCTCCCTGGGACCGAAGTGTAGCATCCTGGTGGTGGACATCCTGGGCAAGGTCGTGGCGCTGGGCGTCACCGCGGCCCAGGTTTCGGTGCTGGCGGACCTGGACGATCCCGCCGCCCTGGCGCGGCTTCCGTTGCGCCACGGCACCCCCGCGCCCCCGCTTCCCGATTCCCTGGGCAAGTACCGCGATCTCCTGAAATCCATCGGCTCGTCGCGGAAAGGCAGGGGAACGTGAGCATGCGGCGGATATCGGCGGGCTTCGCCCTCCTGTGCCTGGCCGCGGCGGCGATGGCCGTCCTGGCGGCTCCGGCGGAGGCGGCGGAGGTGTTCCAGATCCCGAACGTGAGCCTCCAGATCGGCGGCACGGCGGACACGCCGGGCAAGGCGGCGACGGCCCTGCAGCTGCTCTTCCTCCTGACGGTCCTGTCGCTGGCCCCGGCGATCCTCCTGATGCTGACGTCCTTCACGCGCATCGTCGTCGTCCTGTCGCTCCTCCGGCACGCCATGGGGACGCAGCAGATGCCGCCCAACCAGATCCTGATCGGGCTGGCCCTGTTCCTCACGTTTTTCATCATGGCCCCGGTGTGGCAGAAGGTCAACACGGAGGCGCTTCAGCCCTACTACCAGGAGCGCATCTCCGGGGAGCAGGCCCTGGATCGGGCGGTCGCCCCGGTGAAGGCCTTCATGCTGAAGCAGACCCGGGAGAAGGACCTGGCCCTGTTCGTCTCCATCTCCCGGGAAAAGCGGCCCGCCACGCCCGAGGACGTGACCCTGACGACGCTGGTCCCGGCCTTCGTTATCAGCGAGCTGAAGACGGCCTTCCAGATCGGGTTCATGATCTACCTGCCGTTCTTTGTCATCGACATGGTGATCTCCAGCGTCCTGCTCTCCATGGGCATGCTCATGCTGCCTCCCATCATGATGAGCCTGCCCTTCAAGCTCCTGCTCTTTGTCCTGGTGGACGGGTGGTACCTGATCGTGGGCTCCCTGGTACAGAGTTTCCGGTGACGCCGTCGCCGGGGGGGGCGTTCCTTCGACTGCAAACGCGGTCTCCTCCGGGGGGCCGGAAAGGATGAGAAGCATCATGACCGTTGATTTCGTTTCGGGCGTCATGGCGGAAACCGTCAAGGTGACGCTCCTGGTTTCGGCCCCGGTCCTCCTGGTGGGCCTCCTGGTGGGGGTGGTGGTCAGCCTCTTCCAGGCCCTGACCCAGATCCAGGAAATGACCCTGGTCTTCGTCCCGAAGATCGTCGCCTGCCTGGTGACGCTGGTGGCGGCCCTCCCCTGGATGCTGAACATCCTGATCACCTTCACCGAGAAAATCTTCACGGGGATCCCGCTTTACATCCGCTAGCGGGCGAAACGGGGGCCGGGAGCGCACACCATGAACATCCCGATGGTCTCTCCCGAGCAGGTCGGCGCCTTCCTGTTCGTGTTCCTGCGCATGACCGCCATGGTCGCCGTGCTTCCGGTCTTCGGGGACCGCCCGGTGCTGCTCCGGGTGCGGGGCGGCCTGTCGCTGATCCTGGCATTTCTCGTTTTCCCCTTTGTGGATGCGGGACCCGTGCAGGCCCTGGCGGAGAACCTCGTTTCCCTGGTCGTGTCCATGGCGGCGGAAGTCCTGGTGGGCGTCGTTCTGGGCTTCGCCGTCCGCTGCGTCTTCGCCGGGATCCAGTATGCGGGCGAACTGGCGGGCATCCAGATGGGCTTTTCCGTGGCCAGCGTGATCGATCCCGTGACGGGCAACCAGGAATCCATCATCGCCAATTTCCAGTACCTGATGGCCCTGGTGGTCTTCCTGGCCGTGAACGGCCACCACTCCCTCTTCTTGGCCGTCAACGAGAGTTTCCGGATCATCCCCCTGGGAGGAATCTCCGTCTCGGGCCCCCTCGTCCAGACGATCTTCGAGTGGACCCGCGGGGTCTTCGTCGTGGCCGTGAAAATCGGCGCCCCCGTCATGGCCGCCCTTCTTTTCACGAACGTCGCCCTCGGCATCGTGGCCCGGACGGTCCCGCAGATCAACATCTTCATCGTCGGCTTTCCCCTCCAGATCGCCGTGGGGCTTCTCTTTCTCGGGCTGTCGGTGCCGGTTTTCGTAGCTCTCGCGGGAAGGCTCTTCGCGCGCTTCCCCAGCGAACTGGGGGCGGTCCTGCGCCTGATGTGAGGACGATGATTCGTTGACGCACCGTCAACCGATCGATAGGAGGGCACCACCATGCCGGATGATAGGGACGAGCAGGAGCGAACCGAACGCGCTACCCCGCGCAAGCGGGAAGAGGCCCGCAAGAAGGGGCAGGTCGCCCGCAGCCGCGAGCTGGTTTCCGTCGCGGTCCTGGCGGCCTGCCTGATCTGCTTCCACTTCCAGGCCTCCGGGGCCGTGGAGCGGCTCATGAACCTGATGCGCTCCACGTTCCGGAGGAGCGTGACCGTGACCCTCAGCACCGACTCGGTGCCGGCCATCTTCGCCCAGACGGTCCTGGAAATGATCATCCTCCTGGCGCCCCTGTTCCTCTCCATCGTGCTGGCCGGCCTGGCCGCCAACGCCCTCCAAGTCGGGTTCCGCATCACCGCCGAGGGCGTCACGCCGAAGCTCTCCAAGCTCAGCCCCTTCGAGGGTTTCAAACGCCTGTTCGCCCTCCCGTCCCTCATGGAACTCGTGAAGAGCGTCATCAAGCTGGCCATCGTCGGTTTCGTGGCGTACCTGGCCGTGAAAGCGGAGATCCCGCGCCTGCTGCCCCTGATGGACCAGGGAGCGCCAGCCATTGCAGGGTTTCTCGGCCAGGTCTCCTTCCGGATCCTCGGGGCCGCCTGCGTCATCCTGGCGGCCCTGGCCGTGCTGGATTACGCCTACCAGCGATGGGAGCACGAGCGGAAGCTGCGCATGTCGAGGCAGGAAATCAAGGAGGAAACCAAGGAAACGGAGGGGGATCCCCTCATCAAGAGCCGGATTCGCAGGATTCAGCACGAAATGGCCCGCCGGCGGATGATGGCCGCCGTTCCCAAGGCCGACGTGGTGATCACGAACCCGACGCACCTGGCGGTTGCGCTCCGGTACGACCCGGAGCGCATGGCGGCCCCGACGGTCGTGGCGAAGGGCGAGGGCTTCCTGGCGGCAACCATCCGGAAGGTCGCCGAGAGGCACGGTGTCCCGGTCATCGAAAACAAGCCGGTGGCACAAGTATTGTATAAGATGGTCGACGTAAGCGGGGCCATTCCCGAAAACCTGTACCGGGCCGTCGCAGAAATTCTCGCCTTCGTTTATCGGCTCCGGGAAAACGCCGCATAAGGGGATGACGGACTCATGGAAGCAAGGACAGCCACAGCCGGTTCGGTGACGGGGATCATGCAGAGTTCCAGCGCCGTGCTGGCCTTCGGGGTCGTGGGCATCCTGCTGGTCATGATGGTGCCCCTGCCGACCCTGCTCCTGGACATCCTGCTGTCCTTCAACATCGCCGTTTCCCTCATCATCCTCCTGATGTCCCTGTACGTTCTCCGCCCGCTGGACTTCTCCGTCTTCCCCTCCGTCCTGCTGGTGGTGACGCTGCTCAGGCTCTCCCTCAACGTCGCCTCGACGCGGCTCATCCTCCTCCACGGCAGCGAGGGCACCGGGGCGGCGGGCCAGGTCATCAAGGCCTTCGGGACCTTCGTGGTGGGGGGAAACTACGTCGTCGGCCTGATCGTCTTTTCCGTCCTGGTGCTCATCAATTTCGTCGTCATCACCAAGGGGGCCACCCGCATCGCGGAGGTGGCGGCCCGCTTCACCCTCGACTCGATGCCGGGGAAACAAATGAGCATCGACGCCGACCTGAACACGGGCCTGATCAACGACACGGAAGCCCGCCGCAGGCGCCGGGAACTGGAGAGCGAATCGAACTTCTACGGCGCCATGGACGGTGCCAGCAAGTTCGTCCGGGGGGACGCCATCGCGGGGATCATCATCGTCCTGGTGAACATCGTCGGCGGCCTGGTCATCGGTGCGCTCCAGCAGGGCATGGACCTCGGGGACGCCGCGCGGACCTACACGCTGCTGAGCATCGGGGACGGGCTGGTCACCCAGGTGCCCGCCCTGATCGTATCCACCGCGGCGGGCATGCTGGTGACCCGGACGGCCACCTCGGCGGAACTGGGCCAGGAAATGCGGACGCAGCTGTTCGCCCAGCCGAAGGCGATTGCCTCGGCCGGCGTGGTGATCCTCGTCTTCGCCTTCATTCCGGGCATGCCGGGACAGGCGTTCTTCTTCGTCGCCCTGGTCATCGGGGCGCTGTCCTGGCACCTGTCCCGCACCCAGGTCCGGGAACAGCGGCAGAAGGAGGAAGAGGAGCCGGAGGCTCTGCCGGCGGAAACGACCATGATCCTGGATCCGCTGGACGCCCTCGGCCTGGAGGTGGGATACGGCCTGATCCCCCTCGTCGACGCCTCCCAGGGAGGGGAGTTGCTCAAGAGGATCCGGACACTGCGCCGGCAGATCGCCCTGGACATGGGCTTCATCGTCCCGTCCATCCACATCCGGGACAACCTGCAGCTCAAGCCGTACGAGTACGCGTTCCTGGTCAAGGGGGTCGAGGTGGCCCGCGGGGAGATCCTGCCGGGGCATCAGCTCGCCATCGTCCAGGAAGGGCTGAACATCCGCGTCCGGGGCGTGGAGACGAAGGAGCCCGCCTTCGGCCTCCCGGCGGTCTGGGTCCCGGAGCGGGAACGGGAATCTCTGCAGGCCCAGGGGATCGTCGTGGTCGATCCGGCGACGGTGATCACCACGCACCTGACGGAACTGATCAAGTCCAACGTGGAGATGCTGCTGGGCCGCCAGGAGATCCAGGCACTCCTCGACAGCCTCTCCGCCTCATCGCCGCGGCTCGTGGAAGACCTGGTTCCGAAGGTCGTTCCCATGGGAACCCTCCAGAAGGTGCTGCAGCGGCTTCTGGTCGAGCGGATTTCGATCCGGGACATGCAGACCATCCTGGAGACGCTGGCGGACTACGTACCCCTGACGAAAAACGTCGATGTCCTGACCGGCTACGTCCGCCAGTCCCTCTCCCGGGTCATCACGCGCCAGCACGCCGACGAACGAGGGGGGCTCCACGTGGTCATGGTCTCCCCGGAGATCGAGGAGAGCATTCAGCAGACGCTTCAGCACACGGAGTTCGAGTCCTTCGCTTCCCCGGACCCGGACCTGGTCCGGCGGCTCGTGACGGGCATGAAGCGGTTCGTCCCGGTCTTCGCGTCCCGGGGTCTGCAGCCCGTCCTGCTTTGCTCGCCCACCGTCCGGATCCACCTGCGCCGGATCCTGGAGCGGTTCGTACCCAACCTGGTCGTTCTGGCCCACAACGAGATCACCCGGGACGCGAAACTGACGTCCCTGGGTCTCTTGGAGCTGCAGCATGCAAATGAAACGGTATGAGGCGTCCAGCCTCCAGGAAGCCCTGCGTCGGGTCAAGAAGGATCTCGGACCCGAGGCGATCATCCTTTCCACGAAAACCCTGCGGGACTCGAATCCACCTCTGCTGGAAGTCGTGGCCGCACTGGACCGGAAAGAGGCGGAGGCGCGTCCTTGCAGCCCGGAAGCCCCGGCCCCCCCCGCTCCCGCCCGGGAGGACGGGATGCCCGACTGGGCCCGCTCCATGGCGGGAGACCTGAAGGAACTGAAAGGACGGCTCGGGAAGGACAGGGCGGTCCGGGAACTGCGGGAGGAGCTTGGGGAGGTCAAGGAGGCCCTCTTCACCCTCTTCGACATGCTGGGGTTCCGCCAGGGCAGCCGGGACGAGTCCCTCTCCGGGCGCCTGTACCAGAGGCTGCTCGCCAGCGGCCTTTCCCGGGGGCGGGCCCTGCGGATTGCCGACGGGGTCCGCGAGGAATGCAGAAAAAGCGGAAGCGACACCTACGAGGCCTCCGTCCGCTGCGCCCGGGAGGCCATCCTGAACTCCCTGTCCCGGGCGGCCGTGCCCGGAAAGGATAAGCGGGTGAAGGCCCTCGTGGGGCCCACCGGCGTCGGGAAGACCACCACCGTGGCGAAACTGGCTGCCCGCTTCGCCCTGGAGCAGAAGTTGAACGTCGGCCTGGTCACGATGGACACCTACCGCATCGCCTCGGTGGAGCAGCTCCGGACATACGCGGACATCATGAAACTCCCCCTGGAGGTGGCCGGCGACGGCGACGGGCTTCGGGAGTGCCTCCGGAACTTCTCGGACCGGGATGTCGTTCTGGTGGACACGGCGGGGAGAAATCCCGAGGACCGGGAATACCTGGACGGCCTGAAGCGGGCCTTCGACGGCTGTGGCGGTGTCGATGTGAACCTGCTCCTCACGCCGGTGATGAACCGGGAGGGCCTCCAGATGGCGGCGGAGAGCTTCCGGCTTCTGGACTACGACTCGATCATCCTCACGAAGCTCGACGAATGCAGGCGATTCGGCGTCGTATTCGACATCCTGGAGCAGATGGGACGGCCCGTCCGCTACATCACCTGCGGACAGAACGTGCCGCAGGACATCCGGGAAGTGACCCCGGGATCACTGGCTTCGCTGATTCTCGGGAATTCGATTCATTGATGGAGGGGCGCTTGGACCAGGCGGCGGCACTCAGGCAGGCGATGGAGCGGGAAAAGGGGCAGGCGAAGCTTTCCGAAACGGGGAGATCCCGGGGGGAAGGGTGCGGCCCCGACGACCGGGAGCGGCCGGTCCGGGTCCTCGCCTTCACCAGCGGGAAGGGGGGCGTCGGCAAAACGAACATCGCCGCCAACATCGCCTACATCCTCTCGCGGCGCAACCGGAAAATCATGATCCTGGATGCCGACATGGGGCTGGCCAACATCGACCTCCTGCTGGGCCTGACACCGAAATACAACCTGTACCATGTCCTGAAGGGGGAGCGGAGCCTCTCGGAGACCCTGGTCGCCGGGCCCGGTGGGATGATGATCCTGCCCTCCTCCTCGGGCATTGCGGAGATGACGGACCTGTCGCGGGGCCAGAAGCTGACGCTGCTGGACGCGGTCAACGCGCTCCGGAACAGGCCGGAATTCATGCTCATCGACACGGCGGCGGGGATCTCCGGAAACGTGACGTATTTTAATGCCTCGGCCCACGAAATCATCGTCGTCACCTCTGCCGAGCCGACGGCCCTGACGGACGCCTACGCGCTGATGAAAGTCCTCTACCAGGGATACGACCGCAGGAAGTTTCGCTTGCTCGTCAACCTGGTCAACAGCCCGGCGGAGGCCCGCGAGGTCTACGACCGGATCCGGCACGCGACGGACCACTTCCTCAACGTCACGCTCGACTACCTCGGCTACATCCTCAACGATCCCCTGCTCCCGGAAGCCGTGAAACGACAGAAGGCCCTGGCGGAACTGTATCCGTCGTCCCCGGCGAGCCGGTGCCTGCAGGACATCGCCTCCAGGCTGTGCGGCGAAGCCCCCTCCGGTCCGGAGGGGGGGAGCATCCGATTTTTCCAGAGCAGGACCATACGATCCAGCCGTGACTAGGAACCGGAGAGACGAACAGATTCTGCAATACGCGCCCCTGGTGAAGCAGGTCGTGAACCGCATGACGGCCCGTATGCCGCATTCCGTGGATCGGGATGCCCTGCTTCAGGCGGGCGTCATCGGCCTGATGGCCGCCCTGGAGAAGTTCGACGAGGCGAAGAACGTCCGCTTCGAGACCTATGCGAAGATCCGGATCCGCGGGGCCGTGCTGGACGAAATGCGGGCCGCCGACCGGGTGCCCCGGTCCGTCCGCAGCAAGGACACACGGATCGATAAGGCCCTCGCGAGCCTCCAGAAGCGGCTCGGCCGGCCTCCCGACGAGCAGGAGGTGGCGGACCATCTGGGAATCCCGCTGGACGAATATTTTGATCTGCTCGATGAAGCGAGACCCGTGAAGGTGATCAGCACCGAGGACCTGCCGCCGGATTTCCTGGAGCGGTACGGGTGCGGGAAACTGCAGGAGGAGGTGGATCACGGGAATCCCCTCTCCCTTCTGGAGAACGAGGAACTCAAGGAGAGACTCAAGAAGGCCATCGACGCCCTCCCCGGGAAGGAGCGGACGGTCCTGGCCCTGTATTACTACGAGGAACTGAACCTGAAGGAGATCGGACGGGTTCTGAACCTGACGGAGTCCCGGATCTGCCAGATCCACACCCAGGCCGTGCTCCGGCTGCGGGGGGCCCTCGGAGGACTGCGCTGACATGCATTCGCGGGGTATGAACACAGCGGACCCTCCGGATCGGGGTCTGACGTTCCTGGTGGCGGACGACCAGCGGGAGGTCCGCAAAAGCATCCGGAACATGCTCGGCTCCCTCGGGTACGGCAGCGTTCTCGAGGAACGGGACGGGCTCGGAGCCTGGCAGCGGCTCCTTGCGGAGCCGGTGGACGTGGCCATCGTGGACTGGGTCATGCCGGGGCTCAGCGGCATCGATCTCCTCCGGAGGGTCCGCCGGGAGGACCGGATCCGCCACCTGCCGTTCATCATGGTGACGGGGGAACTGGCGGAGGAGGTGGTGGCGGAGGCCGCGGAGACGGACGTGGACGCCTACATCATCAAACCCTTCGCGGTCCAGACGCTGGACGACAAGATCCGGATCGTCCTGGAGCGGCGGGCCAATCCGTCGCCGCTGGACGGCCATCTCCGGGCCGCCCGGGTCTACATGGAGGAGGAGGAATACAACCGGGCCCTGACGGAACTGGATGCGGCCAGGGTCCTGCAGCCGGATAACCCGCGGGTTTATCAGAACCTGGGTGATCTCTACGTTCTCCGCGGTATGCTGGAGGACGCGGAGAAGGCCTTCCAGAAGGCGATCACCTGTGAGCCCCGGTTCACCCGCGCCTATGACGGCCTGGCGGATGTCTACCTGCGCCGGGGGGAAGGCGAGCGGGGGATCATCGCGATGCGGCAGGCCGTGGCCATCAGTCCCCGGAACGCGATCCGGCAGCTGAATTTCGGCAAGGCCCTGCTGGAGAACGATGCCATCGAGGAGGGCAGGAGGGCTTTCGAGCAGGCTGTCCGGGAGGCGCGGGCGGATCAGCCCGTCCGCAAGGAGATCGCCGAGGCCCTCCTGGCCCGGAACCTGAACCGGGAGGCGGAGGACATCTTTCGCGCCCTGCTCCGGGAAAATCCAACGGACCTGCACCTGTACAACCGCCTCGGCATTGCCTGCCGCCGGCAGGGCCGCTTCCAGGACGCCATCGACCTCTACCGGAAGGCGCTCCGCATGGATCCGGACGACGACCACCTGCACTACAACCTGGCCCGGGCCCTCGTGGATGTCGGCCGGCGGGAGGATGCCCGGGTGCACGCAACGAAGGCCCTGGAACTGTACCCGGATTTCGTCGAGGCAAGGGATTTGCTGGCCCGCCTCGACGGGGATGCCGCCCCGCCGGCGCTGGGGAGACGGCGCGCCGCCGCGGACGAATAGGACGCAAAAAAGAGGAAAGGCGGCAGAGGAGATCGGCATGGCGCAAAAGGCGAAACTGGACATCCTGGACATTCCCCTGGACAAGGTCCCGCAGCCGGAGAAACCACCCGCGGACCTTCCCGGGAAAGAGGTCCCCGCAGCACCGCCGAAGCGGGCATGGCACAAGAACCGTCTGGTCCTCGCGGGGGGGCTCGGGGCGCTGGCCGCCCTCCTGACGGCGGCGGGGCTGTTCCTCTGGCACCTGCAGGGCCCGCGGGAGCCGTCCGGCAAGGCGGCCCTCGTTGCCGCCGGCGTTCCGGCCGCGTCGGTCTCCAATGCCGCGGTCCTGCAGGAGTTTTACCTGGATGTGCGGGACGCGGCTGGGAAGCCGCGGCTGGCCGTCGTCGGTGTCGTTTTGGAGCCGGCGGACCCGGCGGCCCTCCCGGACATGAACCGGGCGGACGTAAGAAAAGCGGTCCATGCGATCCTGTCGGGGAAGACGGCGGAAGGGCTGCGGGCACCCAAAGAGCGGGAAGCCCTGCGGAAGGAGGTTGCAGAGGGTGTCAACCAGGCCCTCGGGAGGGCCGTCGTTCGGGCCGCCTGGTTCTCGGACCTCAACGTCTGGTGAGGAGACGGGATCGCCGCGGCGGGGGAAGAGAATGCCGAAAGTAGGAAACGCGTCGGAAATCATGAGGGAATCATCGTTTTACGACTGGCAGCGGATGATCGTTCATGATATGAAAAGTCCCCTTTCCGTCATCCTGGCGAACCTCGACCTGTTGTCGAGATGCCGCCTGCGAACCCGGGAGGAGGAGTTCCTGGGAAGCGCCCTGGCGGCCTGCCGCGATCTCCAGCGCCTGATCCGCGGATACCTGAGGGTGGCAGCCTTGGGTGAGCGGGGTCCTGCCCTGGAGCTGTGCGTCCTTCGCCTCGAGCCCTTTTTCCGGCGGCTCGGGGGTGCCTGGTCGGTGCTGGGCCGGGAGAAGGGGCTGGACCTGGAACTTGACCTGGAGGAAGCGCCGGCGGTCCTGGTGGCGGATGAGCACCTGCTGGAGCGCCTTTTCTCCAACCTGGTGCTGAATGCCGTCGCCCAGGTCGCGCAGGGCGGGTGGATCGGCGTCCGCGTCTCGATCCCTTCCTCCGGACGGGTCCGGATATCCGTGAGCGACGACGGCCCCGGGATGCCGGAGGCGGTGAAGGAGGCCTTGGCCGGACGACGCCCCGGCGACGAGCCGGGGGGGGAAGCGCCGGGAGAGGTCCCCGGCGGCAGCCGTGAGGCAGACGGCGCGAGATCCGCGGGGGCCGGCATCGGACTGGCGTTCTGCCGCCTTGCCTGCACGCTTCACGGCGGCGCGCTGTGGGCGGAGGACGTGCCCGCTGGCGGCACCGTCGTTCATGTCGAACTGCCGATGAACCTTGTTCCCTCCGGGAGCGGTCTGCTCGACGAGCCCGGAGAGCAATGAAAGAAAGGTGATCATGGAACCGAGGGATCTTGAAGTCGCCTTGGAAAAGGCCTTCGCGGAAACCCTGCTCCTGGGGTTCGTGCCCGGACTGCTCCACAATTTTGCCAACCCGCTCAACGGGATCATGGGCCGGGCGAAGATCCTCGAACGGCGGCTGGAGAACCTCCAGGCGTCCATGGAGCGGCACGCGATGCCGTTTCCGGACACCCTGACAGAGGACTGGCGGAAGGTCCAGTCCGACGTCCGGCTTCTGAACAGCGAATCGGAGCGATTTGCCGGCGTCTTCCAGGACGTGGCGTCCCGCTTCGGGATTCTCTCCCAGCAGAGGCCGGACCGGTTCGACCTCGCGTACGTGGTGCGGCGCGAGGTGCAGTTCGCGGACCATTACCTGGATTTCAAGCACAAGGTCCGCAAGGTCCTCGACCTCTCCGATGGGCTCCCGCCCGTGCAGGGCGTCCAGGCGCATTTCGCCATGGCCCTCTGGGCGATGATCCGCCACGCGGCAGAGCGCATGGGATCCGGGAAAGATCACGAACTCCGCGTTTCCCTGGAGTTCGCGGCGGGGTGGATCCTGCTCCGGATCCGTCACACCGGCGAGCCTCTCACCGCGGAAGAGCGGGAGGATATAAACCGGGTCCTGGCGGAGGGGCAGCCACCCCGGACCCGGACGAATCCGCACGGCGCGTTCTGCCTGTCCCTGCTGCTCTGGAAGCATTACGGAGCAACCGTTTCCCTGGAGGGCGAAAGGGAAATCGCCCTTTCTCTGCCCGCCGGGTGATCGAGGCCGCGGACGATGGACATTCGAAAACCGATCCTCCCGATGGTCGGCGCCGAGGCGATTCCAAGGGTCCAGCCCTCGTTTTCGGACCGGCAGAGGCAGTCCGTTTCCCAGCGGAAGGGTGACCGGAAAAAGCCGTTTCCCCAACCGGAGCCGGAGGATCGCGAAGAGGCGTCCCTGCTCGGCGAGGATGGATCGGAGAGGACACCGGAATCCAGCCGGAAGGGCAGGGAAATCGAGACTGTCGTGGACGGCATCGACGACGGGGAAGGCGAGCGGATCCAGGGAGGCCGGCTGGACGTTCGCGCCTAAGCGGACAGCGGGGGGACGACATGCTTGAGATGACGACACGGGAATTTCTGGTGCTGCAACTGGCCATGGACGGCGTCCTGGCTCTCCTCGTCCTTTTCCTCCTCTGGCAGGTTCGCCGGGCCCTGGGCCGGCCGGCCGCTTTCCCCGGGGCAAAGGAAATGCAGGAACTGCGGAAACTTGTGGAGGACTCCCGGACCGCCACCGATCATTTCCTGGCGGCCGTACAGGAGAGCCGGGGCGCCCTGCGGGATCTGGCCCAGGCCCTGGACGAACGGGAAATCAGGATCCGGGGACTCCTGGCCCGCTGCCCGGAAGATTCGGAGCGCCCGGAGCCCGAAACCGCCTCGTCCCCTTCCCCGCCGGGAGAGTCCCGGGCCGCCCAGGTCCTGGCCCTGGCCGGGCGGGGCCTTTCGGAGCGGGATATCGCCCGCCGGACAGGCATCCCCGACGGAGAGGTCCGCCTCATCCTGAATCTCTCCGAAACGCGGTAACACCGTCCGCAGCGAGGAGGATCAGCCCCCATGAAACCCGTTGCCCTCTCCGATGCCGCGATGCTCGCCGTGGTCTCGGCGGATCGCCGGCGGGCCGTTCATCCCCCGGCCCTGGCCGTCGGCGAGCAGGTGGAGGCGGTTGTCCTGGGCGTGAAGGAGAAGGGGTTCCTGCTCCTTTCGATCGGCAACGCCCGGCTCCTGGCGGAGACGCGGCACCCCCTCGGCGAGGGCGCGCGGTTCACCGCCCGGGTGATCCAGAACGCCCCGAAACTCGTCCTCCAGATCCTGACGGAGGACCCGAGCGGCGGACAGGGCACACTCGTGGATTCCCTCCGGGTTTTCCGCAGCAGACCCGGCATCCTGGAGGACATGTTCCGGCAGCTCGCCGAGCTCGTCGATGCGCCGGCGGATGCCCGGGCCGGGGCTCTCCATCCCCGGGTCGCGGCGGAACGGAACCGTCTGCGGGGCCTCCTCGCGTCCCTGATCTTCTCCGGCGGGAAGACGAAGGGGCCAGACGGCCTCCCCGAACGCGCGGCGGGCATCGACCTGCCCGGGGAGTGGGACGGCGATTCCGCCCGCGGGGCGGAACCGGGTGCGGGCAAGCCGGCCCGAGGCTCGCTGCAGGAAGCGCTGCTCCGGCTGTCCGGGGCGATCGAAACGGAACTCGCGGCCCCGGAGCCGGGTTCCCCCGAGCGGACCAGCCTGGGGCGCCTCGCCTCCACCGTCCGGTCCGCCCTGGAATCCCTGGAGGTCCTGCGGGACGTCAATATTTTGTCGCGCCAGGCGGGCGGGCCGTCGGTCATCCAGATTCCCGCCGCGTTTCCCGGGGGGATCCGGGTCCAGGAAATGTTCATTTGCGCCGACGGCGGACAGGACGGGGCGGAATCCGGGGAAGCGCCCTTCCGCGTGGTCCTTTGCCTCAACATGGAAACCCTGGGAGACATCCTCGTGGACGCGAGGCTCACCGGGGGGCGGGTGACCGGCGCCCTGCGCTGCGGAACGGAGGAGACCCGGCGGAACCTTCAGTCGGGCATGGAAGAACTGGAAGAGCGGATGGCCGCGGCGGGCCTGCCGGACGCGCGGTTTGTCTGCCTCGTCGACCGGGACATTGCCCGATCCATCCAGGAAGCCCGGCTGTCCCTTCCCCTGTTTCAACGGGACGCCGTCAATTTCTACGCCTAACCGCCCCGGGGCGGAGAGGGGCCGGCGACGGAAACGCAGGTCCCGGCGAGGTGTCCGGTGAAGCAGGAAACGAAAAAGGAACGGCAGCCGTCTCTCGCGGCGGCCCTGCAATACGACGGCAAGACCGACTCGGCGCCCCGGCTGACCGCCAAGGGGCGCGGCGAGCTGGCGGAGCGGATTATCGAGAAGGCGCGCCTTCACGGGGTCCCCGTGAAGGAGGATCCGGTCCTGGCCCGCTTTCTCTGCCGGCTGGACGTGGACGAGGAGATCCCCGCCGAACTCTACCGGGCCGTGGCGGAGATCCTGGCCTTCGTCTATTCCCTCGACGCGCGGACGCGCGAGACCCCGTAGCGGCCCCTCCCCCCCCCCTCTCCGGCGCCTTCTGCCGGGCATGCTCCTTGCTTTCTAAATCGGCATCACGAACCGAGGAACGGGACCCATGCCACTGGACATTCAGGATGTCGCCGCGGCGGCAACACGCAGCATCCAGCAGCTCGACACGGTCGCCCTCAACATCGCCCATTCCAACACGGCGGCTTACAAGGCGATTCATCTCTCCTACGCCCTGCAGGCGGACCCGCTCTCCGGCGACGGGGAGCCGGGGGGGCAGTACGTTCCGTATCAGCGGACGGATTTCTCGCCCGGGCCGATCCAGAGGACCGGCGGGGCGCTGGACGCCGCCATCGAGGGGGAGGGGTTCTTCGAGATCGAGACGGGGGAAGGGCCGGCCTACATCCGGAAGGGAAGCTTCCGGCTCGACAAGGACAAGCAGCTGGTCACGCCGTCGGGTGAGAAGGTCCTCGGCGAATCGGGACCCATCACGATTGACGGGAAGCGGTTCGAGATCCTCGAGGACGGGACCCTTTCCGTGGACGGCACGAAGGCAGGCAAGCTGAAGGTGGTGGCCTTCGACCGGCCCCAGAACCTGCAGAAGCGGGGCGACCAGCGGTACGTCGATCCGGGAAATGCCGGGATCAAGGTCCTGCCGACTCCCCGGGTCCTGGGGCAGTCGCTGGAATTGTCCAATGTGAACGCCCTCCAGGAAATGGTGGCCATGATCGACCTGCAGCGCACATTCGAAGCCTACCAGAAAATCATCCAGACGATGGGCGACCAGGACAAGCTGTCCACCACCCGGGTCGGGAAAGTGGTCTGAGAAGAAAGAGGAGGAAAGCATGATTCGCTCTTTATGGATCGCCGCAACGGGGATGAACGCCCAGCAGCTGGAGCAGGACATCATCTCGAACAACCTCGCCAACGTGAACACCGTCGGCTTCAAGAGGGCCCGCGTGGATTTCCAGGACCTGATGTACCAGGTGGCGTCCAAGTCGGGGTCGGAAACCTCCGCGGGGGTGCAGCTGCCCGCGGGCGTGGAGGTTGGCATGGGCGTCAAGGTCGTGGCGGTCTCCAAGATTTTCACCCAGGGCGATTACCAGCAGACAGGCAACTCCTTCGACTGGGCCATCGAAGGGGACGGCTTCTTCCAGATCGAGGAGAACGGCCGCACCCTCTACACCCGGGCCGGCTCCTTCAAGATCGACAAGGACGGATTTCTATGCAATTCCGAAGGGTTGAGGCTCAGCCCGAACGTGCAGATCCCGCAGACAGCCGTCAACTTCACCATCGACAGCGGCGGGACCTGGTCCTATTCGGACAGCACCGGGAAGTCGACGACAGGGGGGCGGATCAACATCGTTCGGTTCATCAATCCCGCGGGGCTCAGCAGCCTGGGCCGCAACCTCTTCGACAAGTCCGACAGCTCCGGAGAGGCCATCACCGGCAACCCCGGGGAGGAGGGATTCGGGACGATCTCACAGCGTTTCCTGGAGATGTCCAACGTCAGCGTCATCGACGAGATGGTGAAGATGATCGCCGGCCAGCGGGCCTACGAGATCAACTCCAAGTCCATCCAGACGGCGGACAACATGCTGTCGATCATCAACAACGTGAAGCGGTGAGGTGCGCCATGCGACACCGAGCGGTTTCCCTCCCGGTCCTTCTTCTGCTGGCAGCGACGCTCGTCGCCCTGGGGAGCGCGCCGCTCTGGGCCGCTTCCCGGACGGTCCGGTACGACGCCGGGCAGATCCGGGATGCCGTTCGCCGGGCCGTGGAGAGCCAGGCGCCGTGGCCGGCCGGCACGGTCCGGGTCACCTTTCCCCAGTCCGTGCAGGAGATGCGCCTCCAGGGGGAAAAAATTTCCCACGAGGCGTCCCCCGCACAGGGAAATCCGTTCCTCGGGAGCGGGCAGTACGTGGTCCGGTTCTATGACGGGAGGGTCTCCCTGGCGGAACAGAGGGTCCAGGTCCTCGTCGAGGTCCTGCGGGACGTGCTCCTGAGCGCCCGCCCGCTGGACCGTGGCACCCGCATCGAGCCCGGCGACATCCGGGTGGTGAAGCGCTGGGTCCGGCACATCCCCGCCCAGGCGGTCACCCAGGCCGGGGAGGCCGTCGGCAAGCAGCTGGGGGTCAACCTGGCCCCCCACACGGAGATCACCCGGTCGATGCTCCGGGAATCTCCCGTCGTTCGCAAGGGGGAGCCGGTCCGGATCGTTTACGAAGAGGGACCGCTCCGCATCGTGGCCCTCGGAGTCTGCGAGGAGGACGGGAGAGAGGGGGGCCTGATCCGGGTCCGGAACGCCTCCTCCCGGAGGACGGTGCATGCCCGGGTCGTCGGGGATTCCACGGTGGAGCTTGTTTTTTAGGAGGTTCCCCATGCCGTTTCGAATCGAGTGGAGGGTGGCCGGATGCGTGCTCGCCTGCGCGTTCTTGCTCTTTCTCCTGTCCGGCTGCGCAACAACCAAGCCGGATGCGATCCTGTCGAGCGACCCCGTTCCGTCCCCGGCGTTCCGTGAGCAGCTGCCGGCGGCGGCGCCCGGATCCATCTGGCCCGGGGCCAACAACCAGAACATGCTCTTTGCCGACAAGAAGGCTGCCTACGTGAACGACATCGTGACCATCCTCGTGGAGGAGTCCGCTACGGGGGGCAACAAGGCCACCACGAACACGTCCCGGGACAGCAAGTCGAACTTCGGCGTCAGTGCCCTGCTGGGTCTCGACACGTCCATCCTCAAGAAGAATGTGAACATGGGACAGGCCATCGAAATCGGCGGGTCGGCGTCCAACACGATGAAGGGAACCGGAGACACCAGCCGGGACGGAAACCTGCAGGCCCGGATCACGGCGCGGGTCGTCAAGGTCTTTGAAAACGGGAACCTCTACATCGAGGGGCGGAGGCAGTTGACGGTCAACGCGGAGGACCAGTACCTGGTGCTCGCCGGCATCGTCCGGCCCGAGGACATCACGTCCGACAACACCGTCTCCTCCCGGTACATCGCCGACGCGCGGATCGTCTACACGGGACAGGGTGTCGTGGACGAGAAGATGCGCCCGGGCTGGCTGACCCGGATCCTCGACCGCACCTGGCCATTCTGACGGGAGGACGAAGAATGAAACGAGGGATTTTCCGGAGCGGCTGGGGATGCCTCGTCCTCGCCATGCTCCTTCTCCTGCCCGCCGCGGGGTCCGCCGCGCGCCTCAAGGACATCGCCGGGATCGGCGGCGTCCGGGAAAACCAGCTGTTTGGCTACGGCCTCGTGGTGGGCCTCATGGGGACCGGGGACGACGTGAAGAACGGATTCACCCGGGAGACCATCGCGAACCTCCTCAGCCGCCAGGGACTGGCCATGCGGGACAAGACGGCCCTCCTGAAGGCGAAGAACGTGGCCGCCGTCATGGTGACGGCCAACCTGCCCCGCTTCGCCAAGGTGGGAAGCCGCATGGACGTGACGGTTTCCTCCATCGGCGACGCCACGAGCCTGCAGGGCGGGACCCTGCTCATGACCCCCCTGAAGGGGGCCGACGGGGAGGTCTATGCCGTGGCCCAGGGGGCGCTGGTCATCGGGGGATTCACCGCCTCGGGGGCGGGCGCGTCGGCCACGAAGAACCAGACGAACGTGGGGATCATCTCCAACGGGGCCTTCGCGGAGCGGGAAGTCCGCTTCGATTTCGAGCGCTCCAAGACCCTGACGATCAACCTCTTCCAGCCGGACTTCACGACGGTGAGCCGGGTCGCCTCGACGCTGAACCAGGCTGTCCCCGGGATCAGCGCGAAGCTCAAGGACGCCTCCACGATCGTGATCCAGGTTCCCGAATCGTTCGCCGGGAACATCGTGGCGCTCGCCACGGCCATCGAGAACCTCGACGTGGCCGTCGATATGCCGGCGGTGGTGGTGATGAACGAGAAGACCGGCACCGTCGTCATGGGGGAGAACGTGCGGATCTCCACCGTCGCGGTGGCCCACGGGAACCTGAGCATCCAGATCAAGGAAACCCCCGTCATCTCCCAGCCGCTCCCCTTCGCGCCGCAGCCCCCGGCGGGCGGCACGCCCTACGTCAACAGGAAGGACGGAACGATCGTCGCGCCGGGCGGACAGACCGTCGTGGCCAAGGACACGGCCGTCGGCGTCACGGAGGAGAAGAAGCAGCTGATGCTGGTGCCCCGGGCCGTCACCATCCAGGAGATGGTCCAGGCCCTCAACGCCATCGGCGTCACCCCGCGGGACCTGATCACCATTCTGCAGGCCATCAAGGCAGCCGGGGCGCTCCAGGCGGAACTGAAAATCATCTGATCCGGAAAGGATGCGAAGATCGTGGATGCGGTGTCGGGAAACACCATGACGGCGGCGGTGAATGCGACGAAGCCGGATGCGGCGGCGGCCGAGGCGGCCGACCGCGACCGGAAGCTCCGCAAGGCCTGTGCGAATTTCGAGGCCATGTTCACGTACTACCTGCTGAAATCCATGCGCCGGACGGTCCCCTCCCTGAGCACCGTCAACCAGTTCCCAGGAAAGGACACGTATGATATGATCGTGGACCAGAAGGTGGCGGAGGATCTCTCCAGCCGGGGAAACGGGCTCGGCATCCAGGACGTTCTGTACCGGCAGCTCAGCCGCAAAGCCGGTCTTTGAGAGGGGGCGGAAATATTTTCCTAAAGTGTCGACGACTCCCTGCCGATAGGATTTGTAAAATCAAGATCAGGGGCATCCCATGAAGGTCAACGATTCGAACATTCCGGCCTCGCAGGCCGTATCGTCCTATTCCCGGGGGGATACCGCCCGGCCCAATCCGGAGAAGCCAGCCGGGGGGACGGTGCCGGTTCCGCAGGAGCGCATCGATCTCTCCGGAAAGGCCCGGGATGTCCTCCAGTTGCAAAGGGCCGTCGCCGAAACCCCGGAAATCCGGGAGGATCGGGTCAACGAAGTGAAGGCCCGCATCGAAAACGGAACGTACCGGGTCTCCGCGGAAGACATCGCTTCCAAGATGGTCGGCGAATCCCTCCTGGACCTGATCCGGTGAGGCAAATATTTCCCTGAAGCACCCTTCCGATGCTTCCCTGGACCCCGCCCCGCGGGCGCCCCGGGAGGCGCCCCCCTTCCGGAGCCTAGGCTGGACCGGCACTCCGAAATGCCTTGGCTCCCTGTCTCCCTCTGGTATGCCCCTTGCAAATATCCGGTTGAACTCCGCAGGTCCTGCGGCCTCCGGGGACGAACGATGGAACCGAAAGGTAGGGATTTGTGATGAGAGGCCTTTCGCCCGCCGATGAGCGGTCCCGCAAGCGGATGACCGGTGTGGTCTCGCTCCTGGTCGCGAATCTCCGGGAGGAGCTGGAGAGGGTCAAGACCCTTTACCTGTGCCTGGTCCGGGAGAGAAAAATCCTGTGCGGCACGTCCGCGGATGACCTCCACCGGAGCAATCGAGATAAGGAACAGGTCCTCCAGGACCTGGAGGCGACGAGGTTTTGCCGGGCCCCCCTCCTCGCGGAGCTGTCCGAAGTTTCGGGCATCCCGGCGGAAAGGCTTTCCCTTTCGACGGTGGCCTCCCTGGTGGCGGGTCCGGTCCGTCAGGAACTGATGACCCTCCGGAAGGGGCTCGTGCTCCTGGCGGAAAAGATCCGGTCCCTCAACGACCTGAACCGTGATCTGATCGAGAGCTCGCGCCGGTACGCGGCGGGCTGGCTCCAGTTTCTCCTCAGCGCCGCCTCTGCGGCCCCCTGCTACGGCAAGGAAGGGGTCGTTCCCCAAACGGGGTTCTCGGGGCGGTTTTTCCGAGTGGAGGGTTGACCATGGCGATCAGTTCGCTGCTGAACGTTTCCCGGGATGCCCTGATGAGTTACCAGGGGGCCATCCAGATCACCGGATCCAACATCGCCAACGTCAGCAATGCGGACTACACCCGCCAGCGGGCGGTCCTGACGGCGAGCAGCCGGCTGTCCTCGGGAGAAGCGGGGCTTCAGACCAGCGTCAGCCTCAGCGGCGTCGACCGGATCTACGACCGCTTCATCGAGGCCCAGATTCTCGACGCAACCACGTCGGGGGGATACTGCCAGACCCGCAGCGACGTGCTGGGCCAGGTGGAGATCCTCTTCAACGAGACGGCCGAGTCGGGGCTCGGAAACGACCTGGTCCATTTCTGGAACGCCTGGGGGAGCCTGGCATCGGAGCCGTCGGGACTGGTGGAGCGAAACGCCCTGATCTCCGCGGCGGACACCCTGGCGTCGGGCATCGGGGATCGCTGCCAGTCCCTCCAGTCCCTCCGGGCCGACGTGGGCGAGGCCGTGGTCGAGACGGTGGCGAAGATCAATTCGCTGGCGGCGGACGTGGCATCCCTCAACGACCGCATTGTCTCCATCAGCATGTCCGGTGGCGGCGTGAACGACCTGCTCGACAAGCGGGCCGCGGCGCTCAATGATCTGGCCCAGTTGCTTCCGATCCAGAGCGTCGAAGTCGCCGATGGGTCGGTCAACGTGTTCACGGCCGGGGGGGAGATGCTGGTCGGATCCAAGGACTCCCGGTCCCTGTCCGCCACCGGAACAGACATCGTCTTTTCAGGCGTTCCCGGGGTGCCGCTGAACGACCGGATCGGGAGCGGCAGGCTGGGGGCGCTCCTGGAACTGCGGGACGGGACGCTGCCGGGGTACATGAACCGCCTCGACCAGCTGGCGACGGCCCTCGTCACCGAGGTGAACGCGATTCACGCGAACGGGGTGGACGCAACCGGGGCGCCCGTCGTGGGGACCCGGTTCTTCTCCGACCTTCCCGTCGGCACCTCGGCGGCGCTCTCCATGAAGGTGGACGCGGGCATTCTCGCCGACCCGTCAACCATTGTGGCCTCCCAGGCCGCCGCCGGGGACGGGGAGGTTGCCCGCCGCATCAGCGCGCTCAATGCCCAGGCCATCGTCACGGACGGCGGCGGCCTGGTGAAGGCCGGCTCGCACTGGGCGGCCACCGTCGGACTGGTGGCGGGCGATGTCTCGACGATCCAGCGACGGACGGAGCATTCCGAGGCCGTCCTGAACCAACTGCAGAGCAAGCGGGAGAGCGTCTCCGGGGTCGCCGTCGACGAGGAGATGGTCCTCCTGATCCAGTATCAGCTCGGCTACGCCGCCGCGGGACGCCTGTGCAGCGCCGCGGAAGACATGCTGGAGACGCTGATGAAACTTGTGGATTAGAGGCGGGGAGCGACGCCATGATCATGCGCGTGACGGACGGGATGAGGATCCAGGCGAGCCTGGCCCATCTTGAGAGGGCCCGGAACGGTTCCCGGGGCGTCCTGGAGCAGATGGGGACCCAGCAACGGATCAACCGGCCCTCCGACGACCCCGCCGGGGTGGAGCGGCTTCTCGAGTGGAAGACCGTTCGCGGGGACATTGCCCGCTACCAGGACCAGATCCGGCAGACGAGCCAGTGGCTCCGGATGACCGACCTGGCCCTGGGGCACGCCGCGGATCTCATCGGGCAGGCCGCCGAGCTGGCGGAGGGGAATGTCTGCTCCGACGAAGCGAACCGGCAGAACGCCATCCGGGCCCTGGAGGCCGTCGAGAGCGAGCTCTTCACGCTGGCGAACACCCGCTGCGGGGAGCGTGGTCTCTTTGCCGGCTCCGCCGCGGGGGTGGCCCCCTTTGCCCGGGACACCGACGCCTTCGGCAATCCGATCGTCCGCTATGACGGCAACGACGAATCCCTCGTCGCCACCATCGGCGGGAACGCGACCCTCGAGTACAGCGTCTCCGGAACGGAGGCTTTCGTCCAGGACGGCCGGAGCCTCTTCCAAGTGCTGGCGGACCTCAAGTCCGCCCTGGGGAGCGGCGACGGCGCCGCGATCGGCCAGCTCCGCATCGAACTCAACGGGTTCCGTCGGCAGACCACCCAGGTCCAGTCCATCAGCGGTGTCCGGCAGCAGCGGCTTCAGTCCGCGGCGGCACACCTTTCGGTCCTGGACCAGAAACTCGCAGGCCTGATGGACGACGCGCAGAATGTGGACCTGGCGGAACTGGCTGCGGCGTTCGCCATGCAGGAGGTCGCCCTCAACGCCTCCTACGAGATAACGGCCCGCATCGGGGACATGTCAATCCTGGCTTTCCTGAAGTAGCCTTTCTGCTGCAACCCCTCGCACGCCTTCGGGCTCTCCTCCGGGAGGGGCCCATTCGTCCTTCCACCGGACTCGGGGACTGCGCGTCCCCGTGCCGGCGCATCGCCTCCCCGATCATCCGCTAAAGTTTCGTACGGCCGAAGCCGATAGGAAGATCAAAAGGGATAAACGAAAGGCGGCCGGGTGACCGGGAGGGCCGGCGCACAGAGGGAAAGGGGGTGGCGCGGAGGAGAATCCCGGAATGCAGACGAAGCGGCGCGGGCGGGCCCGGATGGGCCCGGAACGACAGGACATCCGGAAACCACGAGAGACCCGGCAAGAATGCCGGAACCATCCAAGAAGAGGAGGAATTGAAAAATGGCAGTCAGTGACATCCAGTTGACATCGGGAATGAGGAACAACCTCGTCAGCCTGCAGGGCACGGTGGACCTGCTCAACCGGACCCAGGAGCGC